>CAMOVR010000036.1 GCA_946627565.1 uncultured Clostridia bacterium | reverse complement strand
GGCCTTACATCCCAGGACCCAAGGGTCGTGGGTTTTACGGCCCCTTACTATAAAAGAGACGGAAGTGCAGGGAGCAGGTCCACAGGGGCCTGCTCCTTCTGCGTGATCTCAAAAAGAAGAGTGCAGGCGGAAAGAACCCCGCAGGTCAGGATCTGCCAGAAGGCCACGGGGACGGAATCGTCGTGAAAGCAGACCAGGTCCAGATAGACAATGTGCAGGGCAAAGAAAAAGGCGCACAAAAGGACCAGGCCGTCCCCGGGGGTGGGGGAAAAGCGCATCTCACCGTCCAGGGTCAGGCATACAATGCCCGCCATGGTGGCAAGGCACAGAAGGAAGATGCTGCCCCGCGGCCTTCTGCGGGCCAGGAGCCACACCAGAAAGGGGACCATGAGGACGTTGGTGGCGGTGAGGAAGGCGGCGTTTGGCACAGTGGTCAGGCCCTGTCCCACAATCTGGGTGTAGAAGCCCAGAAACAGGAGCACCCCGGCGCCGCATCCGTGCAGGAACAGTCTGCGGGTGGTGCGGAGAATGCGGGGAAGGAAGGCCAGGAGGATCACGGCGGAGCCAAGAAGAAAGCGGATGGTGAGGATCAGGTACGGGGAAAGCCACAGGTCCAGGGCCTGCTGGGAGGCCACAAAGCCGCCTCCCCAGATCAGGGTTACCAGAAGAAGCATGCATGTGGCGCCGCGGCGCGTGAGAGCGTGCATATCAATCGCCTCCGGAAAACACAGAGAAAACATGTTGAAGCCTGTCATGTGCCCGGCTCAGGCGCAGGGATGATAGCCAATCAGGCGGGACTGCGCAAGGGGAGAGCCGCCGGAAAGACAGGCAAAAAGCATGGCATCGGACAATTGCAGATGCCGTGCCTTTTTGCTATAATCCTCCTCAGCAGAAAAAAAGGACAGACATGCGTTTCTGCCTGTCCGCACTTGTCCGGACGACTGTTAAAGGAGGATGACATATGAAAAAGATTCTGGCTCTGATTCTTGCTCTTTCCCTGCTGGTGCTGGCTGTTCCCGGCCTTGCGGATGTGGGCGAAGATGTTGCAGCGGGCGAAAAGCTGACCCATGACGAGCTGGTGGAGAAGGCCCTGGCCGAGAGCGGCACCTTCGTGGTGTACGGCAACACCAGCCGCATCGCCACGGCGGCAGAGGAATTTGCAGCCCTGTATAACATCACCACCGAATCCAACAACCTGAAGGATCAGGAAATCTACACCAAGCTGCGCAGCGAAACGGGCAGCACCGCCGCCGATATGGTCATGATCCAGGACGGCGCACAGCTGACGGACGCCATCGACGAGGGCCTGGTGATCAACTTTGTGCCCGCCTCCGTGGTGGATGCCCTGGACGAAGCAGACCGGCAGCCTGCCCTGGTGCACCAGTTTATCAACAAGCTGTTCATCTACAACAACCTGGGTGAAAACGTCCCGGCCATCCGGAACGTATGGGAACTGACGGACCCCGCCATGAAGGGCAATATCATTTTCAAGAACCCCGAGAGCGAGAAGGTCAACATGAACTTCCTGGTCATGCTCACCAGCGATACCTGGGCAGGAAAACTGGCGGAAGCCTACAAGTCCTGGAAGGGCGAGGACATCGACCTGGGCGAGTATAAGAATGCCGGTTACAAGTGGGTTGCAGAGTTCCTGGACAATGTGACCTTCGGCAAGTCTGACACCACCATCGCCGAGGAAGTGAGCCAGGAGACCGCGGCGGGCAAAATCGGCCTGTTCGTTTTAAGCAAGCTGCGCTCCTCCTCCGTGCTGACCGAGAACCTGACCGTGGCCCAGTATGATGCCACCGAGAAGGCTTACACCGTCGAGCCCTTTGCCGGATTCATGTATCCCATGTACACCATGATCAACGCCAAGGCCACCCGGCCCTATACCGGCATGCTGTTCATCGAGTACCTCATGACCCAGGAAGGCTTCCAGCCCTGGGGCAAGAGCATCGGCGCCTATTCCCCCAACCCCGCCATCCAGGTCAACGAAGGCGATCTGACCATCGATGTGTGGAAGAACACCCTGGTGATGGAGGATGCGGCATACATTCTGGAAAACTTCGAAGTGGAAGATTTCATTCTGCAGCACTGCCAGAACTGACTTTAAGCGCCTCTCCGGCGGGACGGTTCACCCGTCCTGCCGTTTTTTGCTTGAAAAATGAATCTGCAATCTGAGAAAGAGAGGAATTGTCTCGTGAACATGCTCCGGGTCAAGGGCAGGGTTCGCGGCTGGTTCTCCAGGCCGGCGAATGTGATCCTTCTGATCTTCTTTGTGACGCTGGTTTTTTTGACGCTCTATCCCCTCCTGTCCCTCCTTACGGAAACCGTGACCATTCATACCGGACGCGAGGCCAGGGCGGCAAAGGAGGCGGCGGGCACCGTTTCCCTGTATCATTTTCAGAGGCTGTTTGCCACGGCGGAGAATGACTACAGCTGGATTCAGTTCTATCAGCCTTTTCTGAACACCCTGACGGTTTCCCTGTCATCCTCCCTGATCGCCATCGCCTTTGGCGGGGTGGTGGCCTTCCTGGTGACGCGCACGAACCTCCGGTACAAGAAATTCATTTCCGCGGTTTTCACCTTTCCCTATATCATGCCGGCCTGGACCCTGGCCCTGTTCTGGGAGACCTTCTTTAAGAACGTGAACATAGGCCTTAAGACCAGCAACGGCATCATGGCATCCGTGTTCCATTTCTTCATGCCGGAGTGGTTTGTCTACGGCGCCTTCCCCATTGCCCTGGTGCTGGGACTGCATTACGCGCCCTTTGCCTACATCCTCATCGGGGGCATCCTGCGCAACATGGATGCGAACCTGGAGGAGGCGGCGACGATCCTGAAGACAAAGCGGGCACGCATCATATGGCGCATCACACTGCCCATCGTGAAGCCCGCCATGCTCTCCACCTTCCTTCTGGTGTTTGCCTCCTCCATGTCCGCCTATTCGGTGCCTGTGTTCCTGGGCTCCCCGGTGCGCTACTATGTGCTGAGCACCAAAATGAAGTCCCTGATGGACAGCTATCCGGGACAGGCGTACATCATTGTCGGGGTCATGATCCTCTTTGGCGTGGCCATCCTGCTGCTGAACCAGAGGGTCACCAATTCCCGCAAGCAGTTCACCACCGTGACGGGAAAGAGCGGGCAGATCAGCCGGATCAACCTTGGAAAGGCCAATCGGCCCGTGGCCCTGCTGCTGGTGATTATCCTGCTTATGGTGGCCGTGGTGCCCCTTGTGACCTTCGCCATGGAATCGGTGATCGTCAAGGCAGGGGATTACTCGCCTGCCAATATGACACTGGACTTCTGGATCGGCACAAACCTGGATCAGCGGCTTGATCAGGGAGACTCCACGGGCATCCTGCTCAATCCCAAGGTCTGGAACGCCCTGGGCTTCAGCCTGGGCCTGGCGGTGACCTGCGCCCTGGTGGCGGGCACCAGCGGCATCCTGGTGGGCTACGGTGTAGCCAAGCGGCGCGGCAGCCGCCTGGCGGACATGGTCAACAGCCTGTCCTTCTTCCCCTACCTCATGCCGTCCCTGGCCTTTGGCGCCATCTATCTGTCCATGTCTTCCAGCTTCCCCTGGCTCAGGGGATTCCTGCTGCTGGCCCTGGTGGGCTCCGTGAAGTACCTGCCCTTTGCCTCACGCTCCGGCGTCAATGCCATGCTGCAGCTGTCCGGCGAGATTGAGGAAGCGGCGGTGATTACCGGCGTGCCGTGGTGGAAGCGCATGCTCCGGGTGATCTTCCCCATCCAGAAATCCACTTTCCTCTCGGGGTATCTGCTGCCCCTGGTGTCCTGCATGCGCGAATTGAGCCTGTTCGTGCTGCTGGTGCCCACCAGCAATACGATCCTTACCACCATGCTCATGCAGTATTCCGAGAAGGGCTGGGCGCAGTTCGGAAACGCCATCAACCTGCTGATCATCGTGGTGGTCCTGCTTATCAACTTTATCGTCAACAAACTGACGGGTGCATCAATTGACAAGGGAGTGGGTGGCTGAAGATGCCGGAAATCAGACTGAAGAATGTCACCAAGCGATTTGGTAAATTTGTGGCGGTGGATAACCTGAACCTGGATATTGAAAGCAATGCGTTCATCACGCTGCTGGGCCCATCCGGATGCGGGAAGACCACCACCCTGCGGATGATTGCCGGGCTGGAGACCCCCACGGAGGGCAGCATCTCCATAGGCGATCAGGTGGTGTTTGACGCGGAAAAGGGCATCAACCTCCCGCCCAACAAACGGGATGTGGGCTTCCTGTTTCAGAACTATGCCCTCTGGCCCCATATGACGGTGTACCAGAATATTGCCTTTGGCCTTGAAAACCTGAAATGGGACAAAAAACGGATCCGGCAGCGGGCGGATGAGCTGCTGCATATGCTGCATATTGAAGCCTTTGAAAACCGCTATCCCAGCGAGCTGTCCGGCGGACAACAGCAGAGGGTGGCCATTGCCAGGACCCTGGCCCCGGGACCGAAGGTGCTGTTCATGGATGAGCCCCTGTCCAACCTGGATGCCAAGCTGCGCATGGAGATGCGCACCGAGCTCAAGCGGCTGCACAAGGATACGGATTCCACCTTTGTCTATGTGACCCATGACCAGCTGGAGGCCATGACGCTGTCCACGAAAATCTGTATCATGAACGGGGGCGTCCTCCAGCAGTATGCGCCGCCCCTGACCATGTACAATGCCCCGGCCAATCTGTTTGTGGCGGACTTCATGGGGAACCCCACCATGAATTTCATTGACTGCAAAGTGAAAGCAGAGGGGGACAGGGCAGAGCTTTCCTTTGGCGATGTAGGGTGCGTGTTCCATGCCAAAGGGGAGATCCGCCTTAAGGGGGATACCTGCGTGCTGGGCGTCAGGCCCGAGTTTGTCAGAATCGGCGGGGAAGGCCATCCGGCCACCGTGTATTCCACCCTGCCGGCGGGCATGGAGACCACGGTGAAGCTGAATGTGGGGGATAACCTGCTGACGGCGGTGGTCTTCGGGGACGTGGACTATCCGGCGGACAGCCAGGTGCATTTCAGCTTTACCGACCGCGCCATCCTCTTTGACCGGGAAGACGGCGGGAAAAGCGCGGCGGAGGGCACCGTGAAACTTCTGTAAGTGAGGAAACAGACTGAGAAATCAGATCATCAGGAAACAGGGAGCCCCTGTTTCCTGATTTTCAAAAAGGCGTCTGAAGACCGTGTGAAAGATCATAAGGAGACAATACAACATGAGCATGCGATCGGTGCTGGTGGGAACCTATACCACAGGTACCCGGAGCCAGGGAATCTACCGGGTCCGGGTGGACGCGGAAACGGGCAGGCTTTCTGATAAGGAACTTCTGATAAAAACCAGGGACGCGTCCTACCTGCTGCCTGTGCCCGGCGGCCTGTACTGGGTGGATGAGGCCCTGGGGGAAAGCATGGGACAGGTGTGCTGCCGGATAGAGGGAAAAATCCATGCGGTTCCCTCAGGGGGCGTCAATCCCTGCCACCTGGCCATGTCCGGGGACGGAAAATGGCTGGCTGCAGCCAACTATACGGACGGGACCGTATCCGTTTTCCGTGTAACGGAGGACAGGCCCGTGCCCGCAGGGAGATTCCCCGGCCGGCACGGATCGGTGAATCCCGCAAGGCAGGAAGGGCCCCATGCCCATTTTGTCTGTTTTGCGGGGGACCGGCTCTATGCGTCTGACCTTGGGGCGGACGAGATCCGGGTTCTGCATCTCAGGGACGGGGTCTGGACGGAGGAGGAAAACCCCGGACTGACCCTGGATGGGGGCGACGGACCCCGGCATTTCCTGATTTCAGGCGATACCTGGTACATCATCACGGAGCTGAGCAACCGCCTGTACCGGATCCGGCCGGAGGAGAGGACATTTCTTTCCCTGATCGGACCGGGGGAAGCGGGGACAGCCGCGGCCCTGAGAAGCGACGGGGAAAACCTCTACTGCACCCAGAGAGGGGAAGATCTGCTGATTGTGGCACGGGATACAGGCAGCGGACTTGAGATGACGGGGCGCTTCCCCGTGGAAGGCAGGACACCCCGTGACTGTCTGCCCCTTGGAAAAACCGTGCTGTGCGCCTGCCAGGACAGCGGTGAGATCGTGTCCATGCTGCGGGATGGGAACACATGGAAAACCGTGGACCGCATGGAGATGCCAGGGGCTGTGGGACTTGCTGAGGAGGCGGATGCATTATGATGAACATACCTGTGCCGGGCATGTGGAAGTGCCGGATCCGGCGTGGAGAGGAAGAGATGACGGGCGTGCTCCGGGTGCCCGGAACGCTGGATGAGAGCGGACTGGGATTTCCTGAGACAAAGGCCCAGCCCTGGCACCCGGACGCAAAGATCCGTGAGACGGAGGAGAAGAGGATCACCACCCGCTTTACCAGGGCGGTCACCTTTGAAGGCTGTGCCGAGCTGGAAAGCCAGCTGATGTGGTCAAAGCCGGACAACTGCCGGGTGTTTCTGGATGTGGAGAGGGCCAGGTGCCTGAAACTGAAGGTAAACGGACAGGAAGTGCCGCCCTGCGTCCCCTTTTCCCTCTCAGCGCCCCAGTGCTTTGAGGTGACAGATGCCGTCACCGGGTTTGATCTTTTTGAGATTCAGTCGGACAACAGCTACCCGGGGCTGCCCCATGACGATATTGTCTTTTCCTCCGCTGCCACCGATGAAACCCAGACCAACTGGAACGGACTGCTGGGCAGGGTGCGGCTCCGGCTGGAAAACCCGGTTTTCCTGGAAAATCTGAAAGTATATCCTGGGGAAAACGGGGCGGATGTGTATGTTGCGGTGAACGCAGGCAGCCCCTGGAAGGGGGATGTGCGGATCTATTCCCCGGCCTTTGCGGAAACGGGGACGCTGCACCTTTCCGTGGAAGCGGGAAGGCAGGAATTCTCTTTGAAGGGCATCCCATATGCAGAAAATGCGGAGCGGTGGGACCTGGATGCGGGCAGAATGTATACGGTGACGGCTTCCGCAGACGGGCTGGATACCATCTCGGCGGAGTTCGGAGTCCGGACCTTTGGCAGCCGGGACGGGTTTTTTACCTTGAACGGCCGGAAAATCTTCCTCAGGGCTGAGGCCAACTGCGCGGTCTTCCCGGAGACGGGATACCCGCCCATGGAAGAAAAAGCCTGGATGGATATCCTCTCTATGTACAGGAGCTACGGCGTCAACTGCATGCGCTTCCACTCCCATGTGCCGCCGGAGGCAGCCTTTGCCGCGGCGGACAGACTGGGCATGCTCATGCAGCCGGAACTGCCATGCTGGAATCCCCGCAATGCCTTTGAAACCCCGGACAGGGCGGCATTTTACATGCAGGAGCTGCTTCAGACCCTGGAGTTCCTGGCCAACCATCCCTCCTTTGTCATGCTGACCTTCGGCAATGAGCTCCAGGCAGGGGAGGAAGGGCACAGACAGATGGGAGTCATGCTGAAAAAGGCCCGGGAAAAGGATCCCACCCGGCTTTATGCCAATGCCTCCAACCCGCATTACGGTTCCCTGGGCTGTGATGCAGAAAGTGATTTCTATACGTCCCAGAAGTTTGAGAACCTGCCCCTGCGGGGTTCCTTCTCCGGCATGGGAGGGCACATCAACAAGGCGTATCCCAGCGCCTGTATGGATTACAGGCCGGCCATGGAAGCCCTGCGCAAAACCTATGCAGGCCCGGTGATTGCCTTTGAGGTGGGCCAGTTTGAGGTGCTGCCGGACTTTGATGAAATCAGCGCCTTCCATGGCGTGACCAGACCGGACAACTATGAGGCCATACGGGACAAGGCCAGACAAAAGGGCATGCTGAAGGACTGGAAGCAGTATGCCGCCGCCACGGCCGCCCTGTCGGCCCTGTGCTACCGGGAGGAAGCGGAAGCCAATCTCCGCACAGGCATGCTGGCGGGCATATCCCTGCTGGGCCTTCAGGATTTCCCGGGCCAGGGCACGGCGCTGGTGGGCATGCTGGACAGCCATCTGCAGCCCAAGCCGTACCCGGAGACACAGCCTGCGTATTTCCGGAGATTCTTCCGGGATGAGACGCTGCTGCTGAAGCTGCCCAGGTATACCTTTGAGGAAGGGGAAAACCTGGAGGCGGAGGTGCTGCTTGCCAATTACGGAAAAGGGGACATGACAGGGGAAATATGCTGGGAGCTGCTCAGTGGGGATACAGTCCTCAACAGGGGCACGATGCCGGAAACCGGGTTCCCGCAGGGCACGGTGACTGGAGCCGGGACGGTCTGCTTCCGTCTGCCTGAGGCAGGCGCGTCACGACAGCTGGAAATCCGGGTGTCCCTGGGTGAAAATGTGCAGTCCTGGCCCATCTGGGTGTATCCGGTTATCTCGCCTGTATGCCCGGCGGGGGTGTATGAGACGGAAACCTGGGACGAAAAGGCGGAACAGGTGCTTTCAGGCGGCGGGACGGTCTATTACACCCCGCAGGTGACAGAGGACATGCCAAACACCATCCGGACGCAGTTTTCCACGGACTTCTGGTCCGTGGGCACCTTCCCGCATCAGCCGGGGGGCATGGGGCAGCTGATTCAGTCAGACCATCCCATCTTCCGGGAATTTCCCACCGACTTTTATTCCAGGTGGCAGTGGTGGCCCATGGCATCCAGCCGGGCCTGGGTGCTGGGGGATAACCTTTCCCATCTCAGGCCGGTGATCCGGGAGCTGGATTCCTATGCCTATATGCGGCACATGACCAAGCTGCTGGAGTGCCGCTGCGCAGGGGGAAGGCTTCTCATGTCCTCCATGGGGCTGAAGGAACTGTGCGGCAAGTACCCGGAGGCCCGGGCCATGCAGGCAGCCATCTATGCCTATATGGCGGGGCCGGACTTCATGCCGGAGCAGGAAGCAGACATACAGGATGTGCGGAAACTGGTGCTGGGGACATAAGAGGGCAGCAGAAGAACGCACAAAAACAGGGCAGGCTTTTGCCTGCCCTGTCTGCGTTTTCGGAATACTTTCAGAATGCTCGTTTGGGATTACTTGATCAGGGTGAAGTGGCTGAAGACACCCACCAGGGTGTTGGCCACCGTGGACATGGTCTTGATGAAGATGTCCAGGGCCACGCCCACAACGTCCTTGCGGGTATCGCCCACGGTGTCGCCGGTAACGGCTGCCTTATGGGTAGGCGTGCCCTTGCCGTGGCCTTCGATGGCGCCGCTTTCAATATACTTCTTGGCATTGTCGAAAGCACCGCCGGAGTTGCCCATGAAGATGGCCCTGGGGATGGCTACGATGGTGGCGCCCACCAGAAGGCCGCCCACGAATTCCACGCCGAAGAGGAAGCCGCCCACCACGGGGATGAACATGGCCAGCACGGAGGGCACCAGCATCTTCTTCAGGGCCTGCTGTGCGGCCAGACGGATCATCTTGTTGTAGTCAGGCGCCTTGGTGCCTTCCAGCACGCCGGGTTCGGAGAGCTGGCGGTCGCCTTCATCCGCCATGAGACGGGCGGACTCGATGGTGTTGTCGGTGAGCATGGCGGAGAAGTATTCCACCAGTGCGCCGCCGATGATGCCGCCGGCCACCACCACGAAGGAGGCGATGTTCAGGACCATGTCAGCATCCGCAGGGGTATAGTTGCCCACGTAGGAGACAATGAGGGAGACGGTGGCGAAGGCTGCGGAGCCGATGGCAAAGCCCTTGCCGATGGCTGCGGTGGTGTTGCCCACAGCATCCAGCTTGTCGGTGATGACGCGGACGTCGGGATCCAGATGGCAGCTTTCAGCCAGGCCGCCGGCGTTGTCGGCGATGGGGCCGAAGGCGTCGATGGAGACGGTGGCGCCCACGAAGGAGAGCATGCCCAGGGCAGCGATGGCAATGCCATAGGTGCCGCAGATCTTGCCGGAGACAAACAGGGAGATGCCGATGAGCAGCACGGGGAGCAGGACGGAGCGGGAACCGATGGCGTCACCCTTGGTGACCACAAAGGCCTCGCCTTCCGTGGCGATCTCAGCCAGGCTCCGGGTGGGCTTGTAATCCGTGGAGGTGTAGTATTCGGTGATGGAGCCGATGGCGATGCCGCTGGCAATGCCCAGCACGGCGCAGATCCAGGGGGAAGCCCAGCCTGCGTGCCATCCGTAGGCTTCAAGGACGGAGGCGTCCATGCCGCCAAAGACGATGGGGGCACAGATGAAGCCCAGGATCAGGGTGCTTCCGGCGGAGATCCAGGTGGCCAGGTTCAGCTCATGGGAGGGGTTGTCGCCCATCTTGCGGACAGCGGCATAGACAAGTCCGCCCACACAGCCCAGCAGGCCCATGCCCGCCAGCAGAATGGGATAGATCAGTGTCTTGCTGAAGGCCGCTTCCAGCACCGCCATGTTGTCGGTGAAGGCAGAGGCGTGTTTGGAGAAGAGGATGACGGCGATCATGAGGGAAGCGGAGATGGTGGCAACAAAGCTTTCCAGCAGGTCGGAGCAGTTGCCGGCGATGTCGTTGACGTTGTCGCCGATAAAGTCAGCGATGACGTTGGGCACGCGGGAATCGTCCTCCGGCATGTCATGGCGGATCTTTGCCAGGATGTCAGCGGAGATGTCGGCAGCCTTGGTGTAGTTGCCGCCGGCAACACGGTTGAACATGGCCACCAGGGAGCAGCCCAGGGAATAGGTGGAAATCCGCATGATGCTGGCGTTTATGTTGTCAAGCTTTGTCAGCAGGCCGGCACCGTCGGCCACATGGCTGACGCCGCCGAAGATCATGAGGACCAGCACCAGGCCGGCCAGACCGCAGGCCTGCACGGACAGACCGGAGATGGAGCCGCCGCAGAGGGCAACCTTCACGGTCTCGCCGATACTCCGGGACTCACGGGCCTTGTTGGCGGTGCGGACATTGGCATAGGTGGCGCTCTTCATGCCCAGAATGCAGACGAAAGAGGACATCAGGGCACCGATGAGAAAGGTGATACCGCTGGTTTTCTCAATGAACAGGGAAAAGACCAGTGCGAGAACCGCCACAACGATGCCGATGGTGCGGTACTCGGTCAGCATGAAGGTATTGGCACCGGAGCGGATGATGGAAGCCATCTCCACCATCTCCGGCGTGCCTTCGTTCATCTGGCGGATCTGGTTGTAATTGTAAAAGACATAACCGATCGCACCCAGGGCGAAGACAAGGACAAGAATCCAGGTGAAAATCATGGGAACCCTCCTTGTATATTTGACGGAAAAGAATAGAGAGAGAACGATATGTTTCTTTCCGGCGTCTGGTGAAATTATACAGGATGTGGTATGGGTTGTCCATGAAGAGAAGGGGAAGCCGGAAAAGGGGAGAAAAGTCTGTGAAACATGCACAAAAAACGGACATGGTGTAAAAGGGAAAAACGGGGAAAAAAGGCAGGAAAAAGAAAAATGTGCCGCCGGAAATTGGGCAGTTTATACGGATTGAGGGCCCTTTTATCGTGTAAACCTTGAAAAAATCGTCCAAAGCAACATGTTTTCCTGAAAAATTGTTGACAAACCTATACAAACAAAATATATTTCAGTCAGGTTTACAATTTTAATCATCCTTTCAAGGACAGGAGGAAAGAACGTATGAATAAGGAACAGCTCGTTGGCAAGATCGTCGAGAAGTCCGGTCTGAAGAAGGCAGATGCCGTCAAGGCTCTGGCTGCATTCCAGGAATCCGTTACCGAAGCGCTGAAGGACGGCGATAAGGTCCAGCTGATCGGATTCGGCACCTTCTCCGTGCGCGATCGTGCTCCCCGTGTAGCCCGCAGCCCGCGGACCGGCGAAACCATTCAGGTGGATGCCTCCAAGCTGCCCGCATTCAAGGCCGGCGCCAAGCTGCGTGCAGCAGTGAAGCCCGCCAAGGTGGAAAAGGCCAAGAAGGCTGCGAAGGCCAAGAAGGCTGAAGAAAAGCCCGCAGCCAAGAAGCCCCGTGCCAAGAAGACCAAGGCATAATTGGCCGGCGGTTTCAGGACGGAACAAAACAGCTGTGCAGTGCACGGCTGTTTTTATTTCGCGCCTTTCTGCGGCCTGAAGGCGTCATCCGCGCCCTGAGCCGGGCCGTTCACGACATATATGAACGGCACATGGAAAACCCCGGACTTCATGGGATTGACAGCCTGAAGAGACGGATGATACCATCTGTAAAGGAAGCCAGGGAGGAAAGGGATAAGGAGGAAGAAACATGGCACTTCATGTGATGGAGGAAGCCAACAGGTGTCTGGGATGCAAAAAGCCCCGCTGCCAGGAAGGCTGTCCGATTCATACCAATATTCCGGAAGCCATCCGGCTGCTGAAGGCGGGGAAGCTGAATGAAGCGGGATGGATGCTCTTTGAAAACAATCCGCTGACCACGGTATGCGCCCTGGTCTGCAACCATGAAAAGCAGTGCGAGGGGCACTGCGTCCGGGGCATCAAGGAGTCGCCGGTGCATTTTTCTGTCATTGAAAGCTACATTTCATCCACCTATGCCAACCAGATGGTGCGGGGTCCGGCCAAACCCAACGGCCGGAAGGCAGCGGTGATCGGGGCAGGTCCTGCGGGCCTGACGGTGGCCATTATCCTGGCGCGCTACGGCTACCAGGTCACCATCTTTGACAGCCGGGACAAGATCGGGGGCGTGCTGCGCTACGGCATTCCGGATTTCCGTCTGCCGGACACGGTGCTGGACGACCTGGCATACCGCCACCTGGAACTCAAAGGGATCCAGTTCAGGCCCAATACGTATATCGGCAGCGCCATCACCATTGACGACCTGTTCCGGGACGGATACCAGAGCGTCTTTGTGGGGGCGGGTCTGTGGAAACCCCGCAGGCTGAATATCCGGGGCGAGAGCCTGGGACATGTGACATATGCCATCAACTACCTGGCCAGCCCTGCCGCATACCGTCTGGGTGAGAAGATCATGGTCATCGGGACGGGCAACAGTGCCATGGACTGCGCCCGCACGGCCATACGGCACGGCGCCAGGTTTGTCACCTGCGTGAACCTGACGGACACGCTGACCGCCAGCCAGTATGAGAGCAGCTATGCAAAGCTGGAGGGCGTGGATTTCATCTATAACAAGTGCACGGTGGAAATCCGGGAGGACGGCGTCATTCTGGCGGACAGCCGGAAGGATGAGGATGGCAGGATGGTGCCGGTTCCCGGAACGGAGATGCTGTATCCCTGCACAGGGGTTATCATCGCCGTCAGCCAGGGTGCGGAGAGCAACCTGGTGGTCAGCACCAGGGACATCAACACCAGCCGTACGGGACTTCTGACGGTGGATGAGGACGGTCATACCAGCCGGCCCGGCGTGTTTGCCGCCGGGGATGCCGCCAGCGGGGCCAGGACGGTGGTGGAAGCCGTGGCCAACAGCAAGCGGGTGGCGGAGGCCATGCATGAATATATGCAGACCCTGCCCATGCCGGTGACCACGGACTACCCGGATGTACCTGTGTTTGAAGCCCCGGAAGCCGGGGTGCATGCGGAGCAGGTCCTGTAAAACATAGGGCCTCAGCGCCATGCAGAGCCGGAGAAAGAACCATCAAAAGAGGAAAAGGACAAATTGCCTTTTCCTCTTTCTGTTTTTTACAGACCGGTGTATGCCCCTTTGTATGCCGCGCGGGTCCGGGAGATGCGGCGCAGCATTTCCTCTTCTTCCCGGTTTGGAAAGACGGACGGGTCCACGGGGCCTGTAATCCTTCCGAAGAACAGCATGTCCTGGTCTTCCCGGATGGGAATGTCAGGAAAGTCCGGGGACAGGGCATGCAGATGGTCCCCCTGGTACTGGCGGATCAGGACGGTGCCGTCTATGCGGAATACGCCTGTTTCCCCCTCCCGGATGCGGTCCGCGTAGCGGAGAAAGGCCAGGCTGCCCTCGTGAAGGGCGGGGGCCATTGCGGAGTCGGAAACGCAGATGATCTCATCCGGGTTGTCCGAAAGGGCAGAGCGCCGGACGAAAACCGAATTTCCGTCCTCCGGGTGGTACAGGGGTGCTGTTTTGCCGCTTCTGCAGGCGTCCTGGTCCCAGCACAGGGGAACAAATTCATTGAGGCAGTGCCGCCGGAGCCTGTCTTCCTGGGTGGAGGACAGGGCGGAAACCATGGCATGGGCCACACTGCGGTCATGCCGGGACAGACGGCGGTAGAGCAGAACCGCCCGCTGTTCCTCCTCCGAAAGGGAGGAGGGCCATGACTGGACCTGGAAGAAGGCGCTTATGGGCAGGTACAGGAAATCGCACAGGGCAGGGAGGAGCATCATGTCCGGCAGGGACCGTCCGCTCTCCCAGTTGGCCACCGTGTAGGGCTCCACATGCAGGGCGGAGGCCACGTCCTTCTGGCTGTAGCTCATGTGCAGCCGGGCATTGCGGATGGTCCTGCCCACCCGGGTGCGCAGGCTGTCAGACATGGCGCTCACCTGCCGCATCTTCCGTTGTATCTTTAACAATAAAATCCGAGAAGATGGCATGCCCGCCGGTTATGCCTGCGGTGTTCAGACAGACGATGCCGGGACGGGCGCCGGTCCAGCCGCCGCAGACCAGGGGGAATTCCCCGGGGATGCTGACGGATTTGCCGCCTGAAAGAAGGCTGTAGCGGTACATGCCCTCGTGAACTGTCATGATCATTGTCACCTCACGGACATCCGGCAGGGGCAGGAAGAAAAGGGAGGTTTCCTGAACATGCTCGGGCAGGCACAGGCTGATTTCAGAGGCGCTGCCCCCGATAAGGCGGACACCGCCGGTTTCCAGGGCAAGACAGGTATAGCTGTAGCCCATCATGCCGATCCCGGCCCGGTCACCCGGGCGGAGATGGCCCGTCACCCTGACGGACAGAACGCAGTTTCGATATAGCAGGGTCTGGCTGAGGAAGGACCCGGCCTCAAAGAGGGAAGGGAAAGGCATGGCGCGGAGCAGGAGGCCGTCCGGGGTTTCCCTGTGCCATTCCTGACGGGGATTGGCCTGATACTGCCAGAGGTTTGAGATCTTTCCCCGGAGGGGATCCGACATGGAAAGGGGATGCACGACCCGGTTTTCGTAGGGTGTTTCCCCCGTCATAACCGGAGAGCCCTTCAGGCCCATGACCGGCCAGTCATCCTCCCAGGTGACGGGCTGGAGATGGGTCACCCTTCCGTAGCCGCCCCGGTCCTGAAAATGGATGAACCAGTCCCTGCCGTCCGGACCGCTGACCAGGCCGCCCTGATGGGGACCGTTGATGTCCGTGTCCCCCTTTGACAGAACGATGCGGCGCTCATATGGGCCGTAGATGCAGCGGCTGCGGAGGGCAAGCTGATACCCCTCCGTCACGCCCCCTGCGGGACAGAAGATCCAGTAGTATCCGTGGGAGAAAAGCAGCTTGGGCCCCTCTGTGGTGGTGTCCCCGTGATCATACCCGTCGTACACAAGCCTTCCCTCATCCGGCACCGAGAGGCCGTCCTCCGTCATGCGGTGCAGGTACAGCAGGTTTTTGATGCCTGCCCGGGAACCGGCAAAGCCGTGGAGCAGATAGGCATCCCCGTTTTCGTCCCAGAAGGGGCAGGGATCGATCCAGCCGGTCACTTCCTTGACGATGTGGCATTCCCAGGGCCCTTCCGGCGCAGGGGAGGTGAAGGCCAGGAGACCCTCGTCGGGCAGACAGACGTAGACATAAAAAAGGCCGTTGTGAAAGCGGATGCTGGGTGCCCAGGTACCCCGCTTGTGGGCGGGAACATCATAGCGGGGGTAGGGAAGGGACGCCGCGGCGTGCCCGACGCATTCCCAGTTGACCAGGTCCGTGGAGTGCAGGACGGGAATGCCGGGAAGATAAGTAAAGGATGAGGATACCATGTAGAAATCCTCACCGACCCGGATTACATCCGGATCGGAAAAGTCAGCATGAAGAATGGGATTTGCGTATTCCATTTTCCGCCTCCAATAATAAAGACTGAAGATCAGCGTGAAGGATCCAAAGAAAGCCGGGCACAGAGCCCCTGACAGGAGTATACCTGCAGGATGCGAAAAAGTATACGGTCAGGCACATGAAAAAATCAGGGAAGACAGCAGATATCTGTCCTGAAGGCGCAAAAAGGGACACCCCGGAAACGGGATGTCCCAGTATAATCCGAAAAATCAGAAGATGCGGATGCGCAGGGCGCGGCGGAGGTTCTCCCGGATCCGGTACAGGACAGAGGAGAGGGTGAGGCCGGGCACATAGACGCTCAGTCCGCCGCCGCTTACGGAGAATTCCCCGAAGCCTTCCCGGTCAATCTGCACCCTGCTCTGGCCGCCGATGAGGCAGACAAAGCTGGAGCCTGCAAAGCGGGTGCCCACATACATGCGCTTGCGACCGCCGCCTGTATTGGTGAACAGGCAGGCCAGGCCGGAGCCGGGCACCGCCGGGGTTCCCAGGCGGGTAAAGCCGACCACGTCGGGATCGTCAAAATAGTCTTTCTGTTCGCCGTATGCCTGGAAAAGACGGATCTGCATCAGGCGGGGCAGCTCGGATACGGCACCGATGCCCCGGGCGGGAATCCCGTACAGATCGCCCCAGAAGACGCAGGGATAACCGCTCTTCTGCAGGAGGATCATGGCGTATGCGCTGGCTTTGAACCAGCCGTCCACCCAGCTTTCCAGGGACTGGCCGGGCTGGGTATCGTGGTTGTCCACAAAGGTGACGCACTGGTCGGGTCTTGCGGAAACCAGGGTTCCCTGAAGCAGGTTGCGCAGGTCGTATGCACCGTTGCTGCGGGAAGCCTCATAGAAATGGAAATGCAGCGGCGCGTCAAACAGGTTCATGCTGTTGTTTACCTGGTTTAAGTAGTTCAGCAGGGTATCCAGACTGGCGGACCAGTATTCGCCCACCGCATAGACTTCCCGGTGGGTTTTCTTTCTGAGCTCCGCCAGGAAGTCCCGGTAGAAGGATGCGCTGATGTGCTTGACGGCGTCCAGCCGGAAACCGTCCAGGGCGGTGGTGCGCAGGTACCACAGGCCCCAGCGGAAGAGTTCCTCCTTAACCCGGGGATTCAGCACGTCCACATCGGCGCCCATCAGGTAGTCATAGTTGCCTTTTTCCCGGTCCACATCCTCCGCCCATTTTTTGCCTTCCAGCAGGAAAAGGTGATGGTCCGGGTCCCAGCCGTTCCAGTCCACCCCGGTAAAGCAGGTGTGGTCCCAGACAAAATCGGAATAGGTGTTTCCGCGTCCGGGAAAGGTGAAGCGTGTATATACCTCGCCGGGTGCACAGCTGCCCTGCGTTTCCAGCCGGTTGTCGGGATTGATGGGGGTACAGCCCACGTGTTCGGTTTCGTCGGCCCCAAGTCTGTGGTTGAGGACCACGTCCCCCAGGGTCTGAATGCCCGCAAGACGGAGCCTGCGGATAGCCCGCATGTACGCTTCCCTGGTGCCGTACTTGGTGCGGACAGAGCCCTTCTGGTTGAATTCCCCCAGATCGTAGAGGTCGTATACCCCGTAGCCCACATCCAGGCCTCCCGCGCTGCCCTTGTAGGCGGGCGGAAGCCAGACGGCGGTGACGCCAAGGCGGGCAAAGTGCCGGGCCTGGGCAGCCAGACGCTCCCAGAGGGTGCCGTCTGCGGGCAGATCCCATTCAAAAGTCTGAAGCATAATGCCATTGAGTTCGTAGATGGTTCAACACCTCCAGTGCGCAGACATGGCGATCTGCGCAGGGAAAAGTATAGTAGTGTATTTCTGAAAAAACAAGCATCCCGATCTGGCGCATATTGTACCGGATTGACAAAAGACCTGACAGGAAGGTGAAGACGGGAAGGAAAAGTGGTATGGTTGAAAAAGCATGGGACAGAGATCTTCTGTCGACGGGAGAAGGCAAAGGGAGTATACTCAGGGCGGCAGGATACCGGGGATATACAGCAGCGCAGGGGAGAGAGAGGCTTTATGAGAAAGACGGCGGTTTTGTGTATGGCACTGCTTCTGTGCATGATGTCCTTTTCTGCATCTGCAGATGTGTACACAGCCTCCGGCCTGATCCGGGAGCTTCCCATGCCTTCCAAATATACGGAAGAGACAAAGCACAAAGGGACCGTGGAAAGACTGGAATACCGCTGCCCTGCCTATCCCCTGGATGAATCCGTCACCGTGGAAAAGGACCTGTATGTGTATATCCCCTACGGCTATGACGCTGAAAAGAAGTATAACGTCCTCTACCTTATGCACGGCTCCGGTGAGAATGCCTCCTACTGGCTGGGTGAGAGCGCAAAGGGAAAGCGTACCCGCGCCATGCTGGACAGAATGGCGGAAAGGGAAGAGGCAGAACCGGTGATTGTGGTTTCCTGCACCCTGAATCTGGGCACGCTGCCCAAGGGAACGGTGGTGCAGGGAAACGTGCCCGACGGGGAGAAAACCTTCTGGAAGGAACTCAGGGAGGATGTGATCCCCCTGGTGGAGACACGCTATGCCACCTTTGCCGGGGGAGACGTGTCCCTGAAGAGCCTGAGGAAATCCCGGAACCACCGGGGCTTTGCGGGGCTCTCCCTGGGGTCCACCACAGGTCTTGAAGTCATGAAGTACGATCTGGATATCGTGTCCAACTTTGGGAACTTTTCCGCCGGGACCACCCGGACGGAGGATTTTTTCCGGGCCATGGAATCAGAGACAAACAGGAAGCTTCCCATTCATTTCTGGTACCATGGGGAGGGCACCGGGGACTTTGCCCTGGGGGTCCACAGAAGGTTCTGCGCCGCCATCCTGAAAAACATGGCAGGGCGTGTTTTTGACGGGACAAACTATGCCTATGTGGAGTTTTCCGGGGGAACCCATACCTTCGATTCCTGGCTTCCCCACCTGTACAACTGCCTGCGGCTTTTTTTCAGGCAGGGGCGTGACACAGGCGTGGGAAAGTGATATACTGCCATCTAGGGACATGCTTTCCTGATCCGGATGATTTTTATAAAACTTAATTACATATTTGGCCTGTTTTTATAAAACTTAATTACATATTCGGTCCAAAGGGGCAGTTTGCCGGAGCTTAAACGATTAAGTTACACATGTAACGCAGGCCCGTGTTTTCGCGGCCATAAAAAAAGCACCCTGATACAGGGTGCTTTTCGGGCAGAATCAGTAGAGGCCGGCCATGGCCTGTGTCAGGATACTCATGGCGGAGATCACTTCAGACTGCGTTCCGCCGGCAGAGAGGACCGACTCCAGGTAGGAGATGGCGCTCTGGATGTTCTGGTACTGGGGCATGTCCGGGGTGAGTGAGGAGAGCATGTTCTGCGCCTGGACAATCAGGTTGCGGGCATCTGCGGTAAAGGCACTGTCTTCCTGCACCTGGCCGGGATCCGCCGGTGTCTGTACAGTATAGGCGGTGTGCAGGGTGCAGACGCCGGTGCCTGAGGCAGCACTGGAACCCAGGTACTGGGTCAGCACATCCTCATACTGGGTCCCGATGAAACCGTACAGGGGATGGCCGTAGGGGATGGTCACAATGCCCCGCACGCCGGTGTTGGTGCAGTAGGGGGAGGCCAGCATGCCGGTGTCCAGACAGATGCTTTCCTGGGCATGCATCTGGCAGTAGACCGTGGGCTGGGTGCCGGCGGCCCAGTAGTCCGTGGTGACGCCGTATCCGGCGTGGTCCTGCCGGCAGGCATCCGTGGCCAGCTGGCCGGAGACGCAGCAGGTGGTGACCTGGACCAGGCCGTAGTCGCTGGCGGAACCCTCCAGGATGTCCCTGTTGCTCAGCCCCTTGGCGGTGTGGATCTTGCTCATGTAGGCCTGCCAGAGAGGCGCTGCGGCGCCGGAACCGGTGGACTTGCTGGACAGGGCCTTGTAATTGTCATGTCCCACCCACAGGGCGGAGGCATAATACCCGGTCATGCCGGCGAAGAAAACACCCTTCTGGTCCGAGTTGGTGCCGGTTTTGCCGGCCACCGTCTGTCCCTTGATCTTGGCAGAGGTGCCTGTGCCGCCGGAGACCACGTCCTTGAGCATGTCGATGATCATATAGCTGGTGGAAGAGGAGAAGACCCGGTGGCGCTCCTGCCGGGCATGGCCGTCCCAGACCACGTTTCCTTCGGAGTCGGAGATGCCCAGCACCGAAATGGGCTGCTGATAGACGCCGCCGTTGGCCAGTACGCCGTAGGCCACCGTCATCTGCATGGGCGTGATGCCGGAGGAGCCCAGCGTGACGCCAAAGGGTGTGGCATCTATATGGTCGTTGTCCACCCCCAGCAGGTTCAGGAACTGTACCGAACGGCTGACCCCCACAATGGTCATTTCCGCCTGGGCGGCAGCGGTGTTGTAGCTGCTGCGCATGGCCTTGCGCAGGGTGATGGGGCCGGTGTAGCTGGAACCGCCGTAGTTGCGGGGCCAGGTATCGCTGCCCCTGGCGTCCTTCCATCCGGAGATGGGCAGGGGCATGTTGAAGACAATGCTGGCAGGGCTGCAGCCCAGTTCCAGGGCCGGGGCATAGACGGAGATGGGCTTGATGGACGAGCCCACGGGCATCTTCATGTCGGTGGCCCGGTTCAGGGTCTTCCGGGTTTCCGGTTCGTTCCGGCTGCCCACAATGGCCTTGATCTCCCCTGTCCTGTAGTCCAGGATGACAGCGGCCGCCTGGGGCTGGATGATTTCGGTATAGGTGCCGTCGGAATTGCGGGCCCTGTAGACCTTGTCCGAGGGATCCCTGAGGCTTGGGTACTTGGTCCAGGAGGAGATGGTCTCCTGGAGGGTGTTCTGCATGTCCGTGTCAATGGCCAGCTGAACCCGGTAGCCGCCCGTGCGCAGTTTGTTTTCCATGGCGGCGCGGTTGGCGCTGGTGTTTTCCAGATTGTTCAGGGTGAGGAGAATGTCCACCACTTCCGAGATGGCGTACTCCACATAGTGGGGATACTGGTACATGCCGCTCTGGGCCGTGGGATCCGTCTCAAGAACGGATGCCGTGGCGGGATTGAGGGCCGACTGGTACTGCTCGTAGGTGATGAACTGGTTTTCATACATGCACCGGAGCACATAATTGGTGCGGTTGTTGGTGATGGCGGGATAGTCCACCCCTTCCTTTTCCCGGGTGTAGAAGTTCCGCCTGGGATTGTAGTAGTAGGGGGAATTGGTGACCCCCGCCAGCATGGCGCATTCCCGGAGGGTAAGCTCCCCCAGCCCCTTGCCGAAGTAGCCCTGGGCGGCGGTCTGCACGCCATAGTAGCTCTCGCCGAGATAGATGGTGTTCAGGTAGCTTTCCAGGATCTGTTCCTTGGTATAGGTCTGCTCCAGCTGCATGGCCAGGTAGGCTTCCTGGATCTTGCGCTTGTAGCTCTGCTCCGAGGAAAGCAGGGTGTTCTTGATGAGCTGCTGGGTGATGGTGGAACCGCCCTGGGTGGAGGAAGAGGAGAGATTGGAGATGAAGGCGCCGATGATCCGCTTCAGGTCGATGCCCGAATGGGTATAGAAGCGGGCATCCTCCACGGCCACAAAGGCGTCCTGAAGGTAGGTGGGCATGGCGGCGATGGAGATCATGATCCGGTTCTCCGTGCCCTTGTACTCCGTGATGAGGTTCCCCTCCGCGTCATAGATGAAGGAGGTCTGGGCCTGGTCATCCAGGGCAGCCAGGTCCAGGGTGGGGGCTGTATCCACATAGCCCTTGGCAATGCCTGCCACGGCGCCCACAACGGCCAGGCCGGCCAGGAGCACCAGAAGGAAGGCGGCGCGGACCACGCCCACCATGACGCTTATGACAAACGGGGGCTTTTTGGTCCTGGGCTTGAAGATGGAGCGCTTCTGTCTGTATACGTCGTCCTGCACAAGCACGGTGCTGTCCGCCTCACCCTCCCCGGGCAGGGCGGAGTCGTCCAGCAGGATGTTGCCGGAACCTGAATGGGATTCCGCCGGCGCTTCTTCTTTAGGCTCCTCCGGGGGCTGTTCATAGACACCCCCGTAGGGGGCTTCAAAGGCGGCCTGGGACAGTTCAGGGTACAGTTCGTCTTCCGTATCGGTCTGCCAGCTGTCATGCGTCTCCTCTGAGGGCTGGGAGTGGGTCAGGCTGTAAGGCGCGGTCTGTGCGGACAGATCCGGGTCATGGGCATCCGGTATATCAAAGTCCCCGGAAACAGGGATATCCTCTGCTTCATATGACGGCCTTGGGCGTCCTGAGCGTCTGGGCATGCTGCACCTCCAGACTTTTAGAATTCACCGGGATTGTATCACGACCCCGACAGACAGACAACGAAACAGGAGACAAAAATGCTCCATATGGGCTTAAACCTTGCAGTTGCAGGGCGGTTTCTGTACAATGTGCAGGATCGGTCCGGAGCGGACAGAGCATTTTATAAACGATATAGAAGGAGTGAATCCCTTTTATGCATGAAAGAAAAATCAGCTGGAAGAAGATCCTGATCATAGCGGCCGTTGTGGTGGTCCTGGTGGGCGGAATCGTCTGGGAGATAACCCACGGCAACCGGCAGCTGATCGATACCAGATACCGCTTTGATTATGCCATGATTCTTCTGCCCGACGGCTCGGTGGTGGAAGGGCGGGTAACGTCCTGGATGGACTATGATGACTCCGATGTGGTGCAGGTCACCATGGACGGGAAGACGTATCTGACCCATTATTCCAACGTTTGCCTGATTGACGAATAAGACGGGAATGAGCATATGGCGAATCTCTTTGATATTCTTCCCAGGGGTTTTTTTAATTACCTGGCCAGCAACGCCCAGAACCGGATTTACGCGGACTGCCTGGAGCTGATCTACCATGCCTATGACCGGGAAGTGAGCTACCGGATTCCCCGCTCCCAGCTCAGGGACATTCTGGCCCTGTATTTCCTGGAAAACCACGTGGAAGTGCCCGAGGACATGGAAGAGGCCGGGAACACCGACGTCTACCAGGTGGCCAGCGGCATTCTCCGGAGACTTTCGGATGTCAACGTCAGGTGGCTTGAGGAAGACAGCGACGAGGATACCTACGAAAAGCAGATCATCATGTCCGAGCAGGGGATTGCCCTGTCGGAATTCCTGCAGTCCCTGCGAAAGCCTGAGCGGGAGGAGTACGCCGGGTACATCATCACCATCTACTCGGTGCTGCAGAACCAGGAGCTGCTCAGGGAGCACCCCTATCTGGACGTGCTGCGGCCGGTGCACCGTCAGGCCAAGCTGCTGGCCCGCTCCCTCAAGCGTCTGGCCACCTTCATCCGCAGGGTGATCGAGGAGATGGTGAAGGAGGATTCCCTGGAGAAAATCACGGAGAACCTCATCGCCTACTGCGACGGCAGCTTCATACGGGAATATACCCGGCTGACGCGGCAGCAGAACATCCACGCCTACCGCTCCGTCATCCGGGAGCGGCTGGAGGAAATCCGGGAAAATGAGCCCCTCATGCAGCGCATGACAGAGGAACTCATGCAGGAAGAAGACATGAACCGCACGGAGGCCGGGGACATGATCGACGACATGATCCGCAATACCGTGCGCTTTCTGTATGACGACTATGACCAGATCATGTCGGAGATCAAACAGAAGATCAACCTGTACATGCAGCTGCACATCGGACACCTGCGCTATCTGCAGAACCGGGGCGCGGACGCAAGAAGCGTGGTGGAGCAGGTCATCCGGCATATCAGCGAGGAGACGGACGGCCTTAACAAAAGGGATTATCTTCCGGAGGAGATGCAGAACCTGTTCCAGCTGGGCGGCATGAGCTATGTGGACACCGCGTCCCTGCGCTACCCGAGGCGCACCCAGCGGGTGCAGGAGTCTTCCGAGGATGTCATTGAGGAGCTGTCTGACGATGCCCTGGCAAAGGCCAGGGAGGAACAGCTCAGGGAAGCCAACAATCCCTACAGCCAGAAAAAGATGCGGGATTATCTGGACAGCAGGATGCAGGGAAGGGAAAGCCTTAAGGCGGATGACCTGCCCATGGATACAAAGGAAGACCTGCTGAGCATTCTGGCTGCCGTGGCCTTTGCCGGCGACAGCGGGTATCAGGTGAAGACAGCGGATACGTACGTGGAGACGGACAGCTTCAGCGTGAGGGAATTTGAAATCAGAAGGGGGAAGGGCAATGGAAGAGACAGGGATGGAACGTGAGGGTCTGGAGAGCAGGGGGATCGATGCCTGCTGGGACCTGTATACGGACAGTGAGAAAAGCCTGTTTCAGCGGGTGTGCCGCCGGCTCCTCAAAAGCACCTTCATTGTGCGGGACAAGGACGAGGAACACAGGCGGGAGTACTTTTTTGCCTCCCGCAATCCGGACCCCCTGAACGCCTTTTTCGGATATATCGGCATGCAGGTGGTGGTGGAGCGGGAGTACGGTGTGATCATGCTGAAAAACGGCGCCGACTCCGGTGAAGGCGCCCGCATGCAGATCGGCCATGCCATGCTCACCAAACTGGAATCCATTGTCCTGCTGTGCCTGTGGACCATTTATTCCGACCGGATCTCCGCAGGCCGTCTGACAAGGTCCGTGCTGGTGTCCATGCCGGAACTGAGATTTGAGATGGAAAAGTACGGTGTGCAGGACCTCAATGAGAAAACCCAGATGGCGGAATGCTTTGCCACCCTGGCTGGGTACCATCTCCTGGACCGGGTGGGGAGACTGGGGGATGAGGACTTCCGGCTGCGTCTCTACCCGTCCCTGCTGTTCTGCCTGGATCTGCCCGCCTTCCGTGCCCTGACGGCAGCGGCATCCAAACGGATGCAGGAGGGAAGGGAAGAGCTGGAAGAGATGGACAGGACAGGGGAAGAGATCCCGGACGAAGAAAATGTGGATGACGACGATATGGATGTGACGGAGGAGAACGGGGATGACGCAGATACAGAGCAGGCCTGACAGGAAGTCCGTAAGGCGGATCCTGATGCTGAACTGGGCCAGGTACCAGAAACTGGATGTGCGGCTGAACGGCTCTGCCTTTCTTACAGGCGTCAATACCGCCGGCAAGTCCACGGTGCTGGATGCCCTGACCTTCCTTCTGACCGGGAACCGCCAGTTCAACAAGGCAGCCAAAGACAAGGAGAGGACCGTGCTCAGGTATGTCCGGGGCGATACCTCCGCCAGAGGCGAGGAAGACCGGTTCCTGCGCAGCGGCCAGATTGTCAGCTATATTGCCATGGAGTTTGATTCCCCCTCCGACGGGGAGCCCTTTGTGGTGATGGTCTGTACGGAATCGCCCAATGAGACGGTCTGCACCAGCTCCTGGTATGTGGGACACAATGCCGTCATGGACGATTTTGATTTCTATACCGAGACGGAGGGCAAACGGAAGGTTACCCCCATGAACCAGCTCAGCTGCAAGGGAGTCCGCATCCGGCCCGGGGAATGGAAGAGCGTCATGACCGGCTGTGCCCAGGTTCTCAGGGCCATGGGCCTCAGGGCGGATGTGGAGGAATACCGGCGCAAGCTGGTGAAGATGATCGCCTTCAATCCCGACAACAACATCAGCCAGTTCATTGAAGAGTGCGTGCTGGAGGAAAAGAAGATCGATGCCCTGAAGGCCCTCAGGGAAAACCGGCACAACTATGAGGAGGCCCAGCAGGCCTACCTTGGCATGGCGGAGCAGAAAAGACTGCTGGAAGAGCTGGAGAACTTTGCCGGGGCATATGAAAAGCGGGAGACGCAGCTGCAGGTCCTGGGATTAATGGAGGGCTACCAGGCATGGCAGGAGGCCCTGAAACAGAAGACGGAAAACGAAGAGGAGCTCTCAAGGCTTTCGGATACCGTCAAAAGCCTGAAGGGTCAGTCAAGACGCCTTGAGGATGAACAGGCCCAGGCCCAGGAAGCGTATGTCAGGGCCAGGGGCCAGGATGTGCTGCAGAATGTGGCTTCCGCCCTGTCAGATCTGGAAAAGGAAGAAAAGGAAATCACGGACCGGAAGGAAGAGCTGGAGACGGAGACGTCCCGGCTCCTGAAGCTGCAGCTGCTTCTTCAGAGGGAACTGAAGTGGCTGGTGGAGGAGACCGGGGATCCGAAGATGCCGGCCTTTGCCGCATCCCTGGCGGGGACGGGCGTTTCCGCGGAAGAAAAGGCGGCAGGGTTTGCAAGGCTCAGCCGCATGGCGGAAAACAGATTAAGCCAGCTGCAGAGAGAAGATGTGCACCTGGAAGATGAGATCAGCAGCGCCAGGGGCGAACTGGATGCCCTGCGCCAGGAGATCAGGGACCTGGAAAGGAACCGTCTTCCGGTGCCGAAGGATATCCGCGAGGATATGAATCTTCTGCAGGAGGAATTGAAGAAGCAGGGCGCAGAGGGTGAGGTAAGGACCTTTGCCGAACTGGTGGAGGAGATGACGGATGAGAGCTGGCGGCCGGCGGTGGAAACCCTGCTGGGATGGAGGCGGCACGACCTGATCGTGGACGGCCCCATGTATGCCACAGCCCTTCAGATCCAGGAGAAGCTGCACCTGAAGCATGCCACCCTGGTGATGACCGACCGCCTGGACAAAAGCGGCGCCGAGCCCGGCAGCGCGGCCTCCCTTCTTAAAATTCCCAACC
Organism: uncultured Clostridia bacterium; assembly: GCA_946627565.1. GTDB lineage: Bacteria > Bacillota > Clostridia > Christensenellales > Aristaeellaceae > UBA2943. The sequence goes on along the minus strand of CAMOVR010000036.1, from coordinate 366 downwards.
CCTATGCCCGCCGCTACGCGGACTATCTGCTGGGCCGGGTGCACCTGTGCGAGACACTGGAGGAGCTGCATGACCATCCCCTGGGAGGCATCATGCGCTCAGGACTCCGGTCCCGGGGCTACACATCCGGTTTCATGGACATGAAGGATACCCGCTTCTGTCTGGGCGCCAGGGCTCTGCAGCTGCAGCTGGAACAGGTGAAAAAGCTGGAGGCGGCCCGGGCCCAGGATATTAAGGAACTGATGCGGGACCGGGAGCTGAACCGGGAAAAGCAGGCCGGGCTGAAACAGGCGGACTGGCAGGCATCTGCCTATCAAAAGATTGCAGGTTTTTAGGTAGGTGAGGTGGTTCCATTAGGCAGATAAT
>CAMOVR010000035.1 GCA_946627565.1 uncultured Clostridia bacterium | reverse complement strand
GTAACCCGAAGGATACGAGAGAATGATACTGCAATTAAGCGATTATGGCAACATCATAAGGGTATTTTTTACGCGTCAGAACGGCCGAAAAACGGGAAATAAGAAGCATCATGTACTGAACGGTGGATACAGCAGCCATGCTTCTGTATTCCTCAGCCGGATGATCCCGTCTGTAACCCCGGGCCATGCGGATCCGGATGAGGCAGGGGATACAGTGCCGTGGATGTTCCCAGGAATTGCAGAATCCTGTCTCCACGGAAAAATACAAAGCCCCGCAGGAAACCTGCGGGGCATATACATGTTTTACAGCCTTTCGCTGCGCTCAATATCCAGGAAATACTTGTAGGTATCCACAGTCAGTTCACCGCAGGCAGCTTCATCACATGCGATGATGGCTCCGTTGTGATACTGAAGAGCAGAGCAGGTCCACTTCTGGCTTACGGCGCCTTCCACGGTGGCGGCAAGAGCCCTGGCCTTGTTGTGGCCGTTGATCAGGATGAGAACCTCTTTTGAGTCAAATACGGTGCCCACACCCACAGACAGTGCCTGGGCGGGTACTTTTTCAGGATCGTTGCCAAAGAAGCGGCTGTTGACAATGCGGGTATCCGTTGTCAGATTCCGCACACCGGTACGGGAGGCGAGGCTGGTGAAGGGCTCGTTGAAGGCGATATGGCCATCTACCCCGATGCCACCCATGAACAGATCGATGCCGCCGTAGGATGCGATCTGGGCTTCATAGTCCCGGCATTCCTTTTCCGGATCGTCCGTCATGCCGTTGAGAATATGAATATTTTCCGGCTTCATATCCACCAGATGATTGAAGAAGTTGTCGTGCATGAAATACCAGTAGCTCTGGTCGTGCTCATGGGGCAGGCCCAGGTACTCGTCCATGTTGAAGGTGACCACATTGGCAAAGGAGAGTTCACCCGCCTGGTTCATCCTGGCCAGTTCACGGTAGACACCGATGGGGCTGGAACCTGTGGGCAGGCCCAGAACAAAAGGCCTGTCTTCCTTATGACTGCGGATCTTATCAGCAATGTAATTGGCTGCCCAGAGGCACATCCTGCTGTAATCTTCCTGAATAACAACGCGCATATTCGTTTCCTCTTTCTGCAGCGGAAGCTGCAAGGGTTTGTTTTCCGTCCGTATGACGGATTTTCCGTATACTGACAACGGCTCAGTCGTTGTCCCGCACATATTATCCTGATTGCCCCTGCTTGTCAAACCGGGCAGGGTGGAAAGAACAGAAGGGAAACATGGCAGAAAAAGCCGGGGACGGGGATGCGATAAATGAAGCAGGACCGGCAGGAGCGGGTCAGGTATTCGGATAATTGCCCTCACAGGGAGGTCGTAGTACAATCCATGTGTCGGAAAACCATAAGAAAAGCAGCCCATACTGACGCAGGCTCAAGCGTGTAAGCGCAGCAGATGTATGCTCCTTAAGGCTTGCAGACCGGGAGCAGGAAGAACATCGAAAAAAAGAAGCGATACCCATGTAAACGGACAGGGAGGAAAATAATGTGAGCGGAACGCTATCCTACAGAGGGTTTATGCTGGACAGCAGCCGGCACTATATGCCCGTGGCATCCATAAAGGCCATCATAAGGGCTGCGTCTGTAAGCGGAATGAACCGCATGCACTGGCACCTGACAGACGACCAGGGATGGCGTCTGGAAATCAGGCGCTATCCCCGCCTGACAGAAATCGGGGCAAAACGCGGCCCCACATGTCTTGGCGCGGAGAGGGAATGGGAAAACAATGAGGGTTTCTATTCCCAGGAGGAAGTCCGTGACATCGTTTCCTTTGCCCGGGACGCGGGCATTGAGATTGTGCCGGAAATCGAAGTGCCGGGGCATGCCTCTGCCATGCTGGCGGCGTATCCGGAATTCGGCTGCCGCAGGGAGATGACGGAAAAAGGAAAAACCGTGATCCTGCAGGAAACGTATACATACAGGACAGGCACCATGGCGGGCGTCTTTCCGAACCTTATCTGCGCGGGAAAAGATGAAGCTGTTGATTTCCTGAAGGGCATCCTGGATGAGGTGGTTGACCTGTTTCCGGGACCGGAAGTGCACATCGGGGGAGACGAAGCCATCAAGCAGCACTGGCGGAGGTGCCCGGACTGCCAGAAAAGAATGCGCGCCCTGGGTCTTCGGGATGAGAATGAACTGCAGCGCTGGCTGGTGATGGAAATCGGGGAACACCTGCGCAGACACGGCAAAAAGACCATCGTCTGGAATGAATCACTGGACGGCGGTCCGCTTCCCGAAAACTTTATTGTACAGCACTGGTGGGGAAATGACGCGGAAACGGAAGCCTTCATGGAGCTGGGCGGCCAGGTCATCTGCTCAGACACGGAAACGTATTATATCAGCAGGCCATATGGGGCGATTGACCTGAAGAAGATCTATTCCACGCCCCTGGTGCCATCCTATGCCCGGAAGCACCCGGAGAATCTGACAGGTCTTGAGTGTCCCATGTGGTCCGAGCGGGTGACAAACCCGGAGAGGGCGGCGTTCCTGCTCTTTCCCAGGATCCCTGCCGTGGCAAGGAAGGCATTGGGAAAGGAAGAGAGCTGGGATACATTCCTTCAGGGTGTGAAGACGGTCCAGTCCCAGGTGGAAAATATGGGAATCCATGGCGCTCCGGAATCGTACTGGGTCATATCCCCGGAGGACGCTGCGGCGGAAAAGGCGGCCATGGAGGCGTCACGGTCAGAAGAAAAAATGGCGGATACCTGGCGGGTTGCAGATGCCGTTATGATCCAGGAAAGACTGGAAAAACTGCTTGAAGCGATACAGATGCCCCGCTTGTTTGCCCTTCGGGTCATGGACTTTGCCTGGAAGGCTGTTCCTGAATACTGCGGTCAGTTTCCCACAGATGAGGGAGACGGCGCTGACATCATGGCCCTTCAGCTGAAGCAGGCCCTGCGGAGCCGTGAGAAGGGCGCGTGGGCCGGTATCCCTGAAAGCGTGTGGCTTGCCACCATGGCGTGCATGACAAGATTTGTAAAGGAACATGAACGGTCCACCGGCAGATATGCCTTTGACAGATCCTGGTGGACTGTGAGGCAGACGGAGGCGAGACTGTTCAGGCTGGGTGAGCTGGAGTATGAGCTGGCGGAATGGGAGGAAGGAACCCCGTACCTGGCCCTCCACATTCCTTCAGATGCGGATCTGACAGCGGAGAAGCTGAACCGGTCCGTGCAGGAGGCCCGGTTTTTCATGAAGCAGTATTTTCCGGCATATGCAGATGCAGAGATTCGCTGTACATCCTGGCTGCTTTCCCCTGCCCTCCGGGAAATGCTGCCGGAAAACAGCCGGATCCTGCATTTCCAGGCGGCATTTGATCCGGATGATTCAGACACTGAGAGTGACAGCGCCGTGGAATGGGTTTATCAGCTGACCGGGGAACAGGCATCCCGCGCGGATGTGCAGCAGCTCCCGGAAAAGACGACACTGCAGAGAAAGCTGAAGGAGAAGATGCTCAGGGGCGGGCATGCAGGCACGGGCAGCGGACATCTGGCAAGGCCCTTTGCGTAACCTTCATAGATGGGCATCCCTTACAGATGCAGACGAAAAACAGGACCTGCCTTGACATGAAACAGCAAATGGAACAAAATATAGGAAGAATCGTGCTGTGTTTCTTTCATAATTCAATGACCGGAAAGCTTTTTTGGGAGGGAAAGTCCCATGCGGAACCACGAAGTTACAGTGGAACAGAAGCTGTTGGATGAAAGCGGCGAGATCGCGGAATGCGGCTGGGCGAGAAAACCTGTATGGAAATATGAACGCAGGGCGGTGAAGGCGCCGGCTCTGCGTATCAAGGAATGGGACTATTATCTGGTGATGCACGACGGGCTTTTGGATAAAAGCGAAAGCATTGCCCTGGCATGCACCCTTTCAGATGACGGCTATGTGGGCCTGCAGTCCGTCTCCCTGCTGTTTCCCGGCGGGGAAAAGCCATGGGAACATACGAACACCATCCTCAATGTGGCGCCCATGGGCAGGATGCACCTGCCGGAAAGCGCCGAGGCAGGGGATGTGCGGTACAGGGATAAAAAACTGGACCTGGCATATCTGAAAAGCCCGGGACAGAGGGCCGTTCAGGGGACGTTCCGCAGCTTCATGGACGGGAAGGACCTGAAGATCGACCTTAAGCTGAAACAGAGGGAAGAGGATGACCGGATGGTCATTGCCACCCCGTGGGACAGAAAACACGCATTTTACTACAATCAGAAAATCAACGGCATGCGGGCCTCCGGGACGGTGCAGTTGGGGGATAGAACATGGGTGTTCCGGCCGGAAACGGATTTTGGAACCCTGGACTGGGGAAGAGGCGTATGGACCTACGACAATACCTGGTACTGGGGCAGCGGCAATCAGGATCTGAACGGACACGCCTTCGGCTTCAATATCGGTTTCGGGTTCGGCAATACAAAGGCTGCCACGGAGAATGTGCTGTCTTATGACGGCAGCGTATCCAAGCTGGACGATGTGGAGATCCGGATCCCGGGGGATGTGAGCCTGAAGGACATGGATGCGCCGCGGTATATGGAACCCTGGGAGATCCATGAATCCTCCGGCCGCTTTGAGATGACGTTTTGCCCGGTGCTGGACAGGGCGGCAAAGATGGACTTCAAAGTCATTGTGTCAGACCAGCATCAGGTGTTCGGACGCATGAGCGGCACAGCTGTTTTAAGCAGCGGACAGCGCGTTGAGGTCCGGGACATGCTCTGCTTTATTGAGAAAGTGCATAACAGGTACTGAACATATGACAGGCCGGGAAGACCTGCCGAGACAAAACTGAAAAAGGTAGACATATGAATGCTATATGAAAGGAAGGTGAAAAACGAAAACGGCACTGGTATCTCAGAATCTGATAGGAAAACCTGCATGTTTATGACATATACCGGAAGTCACATGAATCCGGTCCGGGTTTTTGCCTGATTTCCGTATGTGCCGTGACGCCGCTGCCGGTTTACGGATTATTTCTGTCATGTATCCCGACGCATCTGACTTTAAGAAGGAGTGAGCCAAATGAAACCTGCCATCAGGAGAACTGTGATGATGTTTCTGGCCGTACTGCTGGTCATCTTTGCCGCTGCGGCCCTTGGAGAGACAGAATATACTTTTGAAGCGGATTATGCTGCTCTGGGCAATTATACAGGAGCAGGAGGGGACCTGGTGGTACCCGGGGAATGGGAAGGCCAGAGGGTGCTCAGAACCCGTTCCCTGCTGTATTATGGGAACGACACCGTCACCTCCCTGGAGTTCCAGGCGCCTCTGGAAGTCCTTGGCACCGGCGCAGTGGAGAATATGCAGAATCTGAAGCGCGTTGTGCTGCCCGACACCCTGAAGGTGATCTGTGTGGGCAATTTCCAGGGACTGCCCATGCTGGAGGAAGTGACCATTCCGGCATCTGTCAGGTATATTGACGAAGGGTGCTTCACATTCTGTGACGCCCTGAAATCGGTTATCTTTCTTGGCGAAGTGCCCGAGATCCGCGGCCTGAGCTTTGAAACGCTTTCCGGCACCACGGTCTATGTGCCCTCGGATCTGGTGGATGCATACACACGGGTGCTGCCGGCAAATGTTACCGTGGCATCCTCCGGGATCAGGGCCGTGCATGTGGACATGACCGCGGATCCCGCCGACATCGTTTTTGATGCCGCTTCCCAGACAATCACGGCCTATACCGGTATGAACAGCGTGGTGGCGCTGCCCTCTGAGATTGACGGGGTGCCTGTTCTCCATATCGGGGACAGGGCGCTGTATCAGAATCAGCATATGGATGTGCTGATCCTGCCGGAAGGTCTGGAAACCATAGGGGAGGAAGCCTTCGCTTCTTCCAGGTTCCTTACCTGGGCACAGTGCCCGGATACCGTGCGGGAAATAGGTGCCAGGGCCTTTGCCGGGGGCTATAACGGCAGCGCGATTGAGTGGAGCACCGCCCTTGAAACCATAGGGGACGGGGCATTCCAGTACACTTCCCTGAGCAATGAACTTGAACTGCCCTACGGTCTGAAATGGATCGGGGATGAAGCGTTTCTTGGGATTAACTGGGCAGAGGTGAGCATCCCGGAAACCGTTGAACATATCGGCAATCGTGCCTTTGCAGATTCCTATGTCACCTATGCCGCCATCGATGCGTATGACCTGGAAGGCATTGGGGAAAATGTCTTTGAAAACTGCACCAGTCTTACGGATCTTGACCTGCCCTGGGACGCAGATCTGGAAACCCTCCGGACCTTTGAAGCCTACATGGCGCCCCAGGCACCGGAGTGCAGGGTGTGGATCAACAATCCTCCGGATGTATCGTATGTTGATGGCGATTACAAATATGAAGAGGATGGAGAGGGCGGCTGCTACCTGTCATACTATAACGGGGAACAGGAAGGCGTTATGCTCCATTACAATGTCTGGTTTGAGGAAAACGGCGAGGATGTGCTGAGGCCCGTTAAGGGCGTTGGGGACGGCGCATTTAAGGGGAACAGCCAGGTGCGCAGGTTCCGGGTAACCCACTCCTTTGACATGACCAGCATCGGTGCGGAAGCTTTTGCAGATTCCGTGCTCGAAGAGATTGACCTTTTCTATTCCACTGAAACCATAGGGGAGGGTGCTTTCCGCAACTGCAGGGGCCTGAAGGAAATTGTCCTGCCCGAGAGCCTTGCATACATCGGACCGGGCGCCTTTGACGGCTGCGACGGCCTTGAGAAGGTGACGGTGCTTTGCGATGCCTCCGTGATTCCCGCGGATGCCTTCGTCAACTGCAGTGCCCTTATGGCCAATCCGGACGGTATCATTTTCCGCGCGGATGCGGACCCGGCAGCGGTTCAGGCGGTATACCGGATGATGGGTGTTCCCGTGGACAGCCCCGAAGGCGTGGAGAACCCTGAAGGCGTGGAGAACCCTGAAGGTGTGGACAGCCTTGCTTACGCGGGTACCTGGAACCTTACGGAAGTGATCATCGGCGGTGCGAACTACAGCGCCGAGGCGCTGAATCTTTCCACCCAGATTGAACTGCGGGCAGACATGACCGCCACCGCATGGGATGCAGAGGGAACCCGGGAAAGCGTATGGACGTTTGAAAACGGCGTAATTACGGTGGACGGCGATACCCTGGTTCCCCAGGAAGACGGGACGCTGCAGGCCGGCACAGCTGGCATTGTCATGATCTTTGAGAAACTGCAGGCAGAGGAACCTGAAGTGCCTGAAGAAATCCTGCGGTATTCAGGTTCCTGGACAGCGACCCAGGTGGCCATGGGCGGCCAGACGTACGCGGCAGACTTCCTGAATATGGAGATGCACATGGAACTGCGCACCGACGGCACCTGCACGGTGAAGACCGCAGAGGGTGACGTGGAGGAAGGCGTCTGGAGCATAACGGAAGACGGCATTGATGTAGCCGGCGATCTGCTGGTTCCCCAGGAAGACGGAACGCTGCAGGCAAAGACGGGCATTATCGCTGTGACCTTTGTGAAGGAAAACGCGGCGGAAGCCGTCCGGGAACCTGCCCCGACGCCGGAACCTGTGGAAGTCACAGAAGCCCCCATCCCGGAAGCAACCAAAAAGCCTGAGAAGGAAAAAACAGGCCTTTCAAGCCTTAACAAGAGCCGCGTTGTGGTGGAAAGCAACTATATCTGCACCTCAGCCATCGTGGATGGGATCGAAATCGGCGCAGAAAACCTGGGCGGCGAATACTCGGTGAACTTCCATCTTGGCGGAAAGCTGGACTTTGTCATAGCAGGTGAGAGCATACAGGGCCTTACGTGGGATATAGACGGAGGCGATTTTGTCTCTGACTATTTCGGCGTGGCGGAGCTGCGTTTTGTCCCGGTGGACGGAAAACTGGAACTGGATCTTTTCGGTGCCATGACGCTGGTCTTTGAACTGGGAAAGGTTGCACCGATTAAAGTCTGGTAAATGACTGAAACAAAAAACATAGAAACACAGGACATAAGGGAGGGCGGAGCGCCGGAAAAGGGCTCTCTGTCCTCCCCAGAAGAAAAAACAGGGCGAAAGCCATGTGCCGTGTCCTGATGCAGGGAGGGAATTCGTCGTGGACAGACCGAAGATTATCTGCCATATGCTCATAAGCCTGGACGGAAAGGTGACAGGGAGTTTTCTGGAGCAGCCCCAGGCAAAAGCAGGGGAAGAACTGTATTACCGTATGCACCGGGATTTTGGTGCACAGGCCTTTGCATGCGGCCGGATCACCATGGAACAGAGTTTTACGGACGATGCGTATCCGGACCTGGCCCCCTTCCTGGATGCCCCTGTGCCGGAAGGTGACTTTATAGCTGACAGCGGGTGTCCCAGATATGCGGTTGCCTTTGACCGCAAAGGCCGGATCGGATGGAAGTCGGGGTATATCCAGGACGAGGATGAGGGCTACAGCGGCGCCCACATTGTGGAAGTGGTGACGGAGGATGCCAAGTCCCCCTGCCGTGCGTATCTCAGGTCCATAGGGGTATCCTATATCTATGCGGATACGGTGCTGGAGGCCATGCAGAAACTGAAGTCATACTTCGGCATTGAACTGCTTCTGCTGGAGGGCGGCAGTGAACTGAACGCCGCGTTCCTTCAGGAAGACCTGGTGGATGAGATCTCCCTGGTGCAGGTACCGGTGCTGGCGGACGGCAAGGCCAAACCCCTGTTCCAGCAGCCGTCCATGAAGCCGGCAAGCCTGATGATGTGTGAAACACAGGCGGACGGTACACTGGTCCTTAAGTACAGCCTGCGCGGCTGATATGGGGTGTCAGGCAGGATCGCCCAGACAGAGCACCGGAGGTTTCCATGTTTGAACTGGTTCAACTGACGCAGAACTGTTACTTCATTCAGAGTCCCGCCAGAATCGGGCTGGTGTGCCTCAGGGACTGCCCGGATGAGGTGGTCCTGATTGATTCGGGCTCTGACCGGGACGCAGGGAAGAAAGTGAAACGAATCCTTGACAGCCGGGGCTGGAAGCTGAAAGCCATTTATAATACCCATTCCCATGCGGACCACATCGGAGGGAACCGGTACCTGCAGGAGCAGACCGGCTGTGCAGTCTATGCACCGGGCATGGAAAGGGATTTTACCCTGCACCCGCTGCTGGAGCCTGCCTTTCTCTACGGCGGGTTTCCCCCGGGGGACCTTAGGCACAAATTCCTCATGGCCCAGGAGAGCAGGGCGGAGGCTCTGACAGAACAGGTGCTCCCGCCGGACCTGGAACCTGTTCCACTGCCCGGACATTCCTTTGACATGACAGGATTCAGGGCCGGGGATGTGGTGTACCTGGCCGACTGCCTGTCCAGTGAGGCCACGCTGGAGAAATACGGCATCAGCTTCCTGGTGGATGTGGAAGCGTATCTAGATACCCTGAGCCATGTCATGGAAATGCAGGCGGAGATGTTTGTCCCAAGCCATGCAGAACCCGTGAAGGATATCCGCCCCCTGGCAAAGCGCAATATGGACAGGGTGTGGGAGATCGCCGGAATCATGGAGGAAATGGCCCGGGAGCCCCTGACAGAGGAGACGATGCTTCAGCGCCTGTTTGCCAGATATAACCTTAAGATGAACGCTGAGCAGCATGCCCTGGTGGGGAGTACCGTCAGGTCCTATCTGGCCTGGGAACTGGGACGGGGACGCATGGAAAGGTACTTTGAAAACAATCTGTGCCTCTTCAGAACCGTCTGATGTTCAGGCACAACAGCGCAGAATAACAGGAAAACCCGGCTCTGTATCATTTCAGAGCCGGGTTTTGTTTGCAGGAAAGATATACTGGAAATCACAAAAATCCGGAACGGATTTTTGATTGATTTCCGTATATACCGTGACGCCACATACGATTTTCCTGATCATTCCGCTCACGAGTATATCAGCTGAGGGAGGGAATCAGGCGCAGGGAGAAGGTGAAGTCCCTGTCCTCAAAGCGGTAGGGCGGAAGGACGCCCGGTCCGCAGGAGTTGGAGCCGATGCCGTTTTGCTTCATGTCAAGGCTCAGCACCGTGCTGCCGCAGGGCTCAAGCTCAAAGTTGTGCATCTTTTCCGTCAGTTCCTCCTTGGTGTAGGGAGAAACATTAAAGGAGAACGTCGCCTTATCTCCCGGGAGGACCAGAAGGGAGAGATCTTCGGATGCAACGGACAGGCGGTCCACATCCCAGTGGCTGCCGTTTTCCTGGGGCTTGATGTAGTCTTCATGCAGCTCATCCCGCATGGCCCGGAAGGTTCCGTGATAGCTGGCCCTGTGCTTGTCCACATAGCTTTCATACGGTCCCATGCCGGCATAGGTGACCTGCTGCATGGCATCCGGAAGCATAAGACGGATGCCGAAGCGGGGCAGCATGGGATAGTCTCCCAGCTCATCCCTGCGGGCTTTGACGGTAAAATCCGCCGTGCCGTCCGGGTACACGTGCCAGATGACTTCCATACGCAGCAGAGGAATGAAAGCGGCAGCGGCCAGGGAAAGGCGGGTTGCGATGCATACCGTGTTGTCCCGGATTTCATAGCTGGTTCCCACAGCAAAGGGCTGCAGGCGATCCAGACCCGCCATGGACCATTCGTTGCGGATGTTCCGGTCGTTGTCCGTGGGCGCGCGCCAGACCTGCCAGTCCATGGGCACGGTCAGAAGGTCCTGGCCCCGGAATGTCCAGGAGGAGAAAAGACCGGTGTTCTTGTCAAAGGTGCAGGCAAAATGGCTGCCCTTTATGACCAGACGGTGGGTTTCATTCTGCACCTGGGGTGCCGAGCCGTCCGCTTTTGCGGTGCAGGGCAGCACATCCGCACACAGGGGGAACTCGTCAAAGCCCAGGGAGAAGCCTTCCTCCAGCAGGGGCTGAGATGTGCGGAGGATATACTCGAACCGGACATAGCAGCGGCCTTTCAGGGGCAGGTCAGGTGTGTAGGTGACAGGGCAGGACGCTCCGGCGGAAATCACCGGCAGGGGGAAGGGACGGACATCGACTTCCTTGTCGTCCACTGTCAGATGGACCAGGCAGGCGATGTTCTCCGTGTCCGCGAAGTTCAGGCAGTTGCGGAAGATATAGGTGTTCGGATCTTCTTCGGAGCGCTTTACGCGGATGGGCCGGTTGACGTTCCACAGCTCCTTCAGACCCGTATGGGGCCTGCGGTCCGGATAGACCAGGCCGTCCATGCAGAAATTGCCGTCATGGGGCATCTCGCCGTGGTCGCCGCCGTAGAGGTATTTGTGCCTTCCGTCGGGAAGCACGCCCTCGTCAATGGCGTGGTCGCACCACTCCCAGATGAAGCCGCCGCAGAATCCGGGATACTTTTCCATGAGCTCATGGTAGTCTTCCAGGTCTCCGGGGCCGTTGCCCATGGCGTGGCTGTATTCACAGAGGATCATGGGACGCTTGGGGGAATAGGCGAAGTAATCCATGGGCGTTCCGTCCGGCGTGCCTTCGAAATACCAGCGGATCTCGTCCAGGGAGGGGTACATGCGGCTGTAAAGGTCCAGATCATCGTAGGTATGTTTGGAAGTGTCCTCGGTGTACCGGGCAGACTCATAGTGGGTCAGCCGGCTCAGGTCCCTGGTTTTCACCCAGCGGAGCGCTTCCTCAAAGGTGCAGCCGTAGGCGCATTCGTTGCCCATGGACCAGATGACCACGCTGGGGCGGTTCTTGTCCCGCTCCACCAGACGCTGGGTGCGGTCCACGGTGGCTTCAATGTACTCCGGATTGTTGGCAATGCCCCGGTTCCACAGCTTGTGGGACAGGCCTGCCTGCCGGTTTTCCGGCGTCATATACGCGGGGCCCATGCCGTGGCTTTCGTTGTCAGCCTCATCCACCAGCATGAAGCCGTAGCGGTCGCAGAGCATGGGAAGACGGGGATCGTTGGGATAGTGACTGGTGCGGATGGCGTTGACGTTATGCTCCCGCATGATCTTCAGATCCCGGAGCATCTGGTCCGTTGAGATGGCAAAGCCGGTGACGGGATCGGAATCGTGGCGGTTGACACCCCGGAAAAGGATGGGTGCGCCGTTGAGAAGAACCACATTGTCCCGGACGGTGATTTCCCGAAGGCCGATGTAATCGGTGATGACTTCCCCGCAGCAGCTGAGAAGAACCGTATAAAGGGTGGGCTTTTCAGGATGCCAGGGCAGCGGATCTGCAATGGTGAATGCCACGCTGTCCGTACCCTCGCCTTCTGCCGCAGTCGTTCCGTCCGGAGACAGGACCTTTACATGGACCGGGCAGGGCGTGCCCCGGAAGCTCAGGTCGATGGATACGTTTCCGTCAGGGGCGGCATGGATGAAATAATCCCGGATGCCCTCTTCAGGACGGTGGAGCAGATAGACGTCACGGAAAATACCGGACATGCGGAACTTGTCCTGATCTTCCATATAGCTTCCGTCACACCATTTGAGGACCAGGACCGCCAGGTCATTGTCCCCTTCCTTCAGGTACTTTGTGACGTTGAACTCGCTGGTGGAATGGGATACCTGGCTGTAGCCTGCAAAACTGCCGTTGATCCACAGGTAGAAGCAGCTGTCCACACCCTCAAAGACCAGGTACGCTTCCGGGGCGGAGGGCATACGCTCATAGCGGAAGGTGGTGCGGTAGGCACCGCTGGGGTTCATGGCCGGCACATGGGGCGGATCCACGGGAAAAGGATAGCGGACGTTGGTGTACTGGTGTCTGTCATATCCCTGGGTCTGCCAGCAGGACGGAACGGGGATGGGGCGGAAGCCTTCCGGCAGCGCGCCTGTCTGAAAGGGTTCCACATCTTCCGGGGAATCATACAGATGGAACTGCCATGATGTACCCGAGAGAAGCTGCATCCGTCCGGAATCGCACCGCGAAAGGACCGGGTCGGTCAGCGGACGGTCCGCGGGCACGTAGTACGCCCGGTTGGGTTCAGTGCTCACGTGCAGGGTATGCGGATCTTCATAATACTTCGGTAAATCCATAACGGTCAGAGCTGGGCTCTGTACCTCCTCTCAGGGCCTGTGCCCGAAATTCAGGAAAAGTGTAACGTCGCCGGAAGAGCATGTCAAGACGATAAAAGGCGATAAGAAGGCGATAAAAAGGAAGGGCTGTTTCAGGCAGTTTCAGGCATCCGTTTCAGAAAGATCGAAAAAAAGGATATGAAGACCGTCCGCTTCCTGCCGGCCCTCCCCGATAAATCGTCTGCTGTGAAGAATGGGCGCAAGGGCCTCCGAATCGGTATAGAAGACCGGAATGGAGCGAAAGGGCATGGGCACGTCCCCTCCGGTGCAGATGGCATTGTTTTCAACGTATATGCGGGCAGGACGGCCCGCCATGTCCGTACCGGTCATCATGTAGCGGGCGGACAGTCTGCGCACCCCGGCTGCGTCCAGAATCTGCGTGTCCACACCGCAGTTTTCCACAGTGCCCTGAAACAGTCTTCCTGTAACAGTGCCACTGAAGGGGATCATGATTACCTCCTCATGTCTGCCCTTCAGGGTTACAGGCTGAGATGTGATTTCCACGTGAATGTCCATGGCAGGATCGCCATGCATATCTATCGCCTCCGGTATCTGGATTTGTGCACACAGGGTACCTTTTCTTCGAGTGGATGGCAAGGGGGCATGGGCTGACGGATGGCAGTTATACTCGTGATCAAAATGATCCGGACAAACATATGGGATCAGTACATTAAGCCACCGATAAAACCGAAAATATTCTTTCACTCGCAATGGCCCTGACAGTGGACTGCCCCTGTCAGAATCCGACAAAACAGGTTCTGTTTCCAATTGTCGCATTTTATGAATCCGACAGAAAAACGACAATTGAAAAAGCCCGGAAATTCAACAAACTCTGGGAATAATACTGCGATTTTTTCTGTCGGTTTATTTTCCGGATAGAACAAAAAAACCGCAACCCTGATTACCTCCCTGGTTATGGCCGGCGCGACTGTTATCAGCTATATCATTGGGGAAGGCCTGGCTGACAGTGGCCACAGCGGGGAGACTTAACCGGCGGTATGCTGCTGAACAGTGCACTGGAACAGATAAAGAAGCCCTGACTGTTGTGAAGATGGAAGCAAATCCAATCATCAAAGCCGTAGATGAGAGCATTATGCCAGGGAAGATGATCAGGACGGCAAGAATGGTATGTGCGCAAAAGGAACAGGATTTACAGAATGGCAATGACCTGGATATGCTGAAAACCTTGACTTTTCCATCCGCGGAGATTAGAGTGATATATGCGTAAAGTGAGATGCGCAAGCCTGTATAAGGAGGCGCAAACGCCATGAAAATTCCTGTCGGCAAGGACGATTTTACCAAGATTCGCAGAAATCACAGTTATTATGTTGATAAGACTGAACTGATATATGGACTTGTTGATGGGACAGATAACGAAATTACATTTTTCACCCGTCCCCGCCGGTTCGGAAAGACGCTCATGATGAGCATGATGGAGAGCTTTTTCAGTATTCAGAAGGGCGACAGCCGCGACATATTTGACGGGCTCAACATCATGAAGCATGAGGCATTCTGCAAGGAATGGATGAATCAGTATCCGGTTCTGTTTCTGACACTCAAAGGTGTGGAGGCGCTTTCCTTTGAAGAAGCTTATAAAATGCTTAAGGTAAAGCTTGCCAACCTGTGTAAAATACATGATGAGCTGTTGGAAAGCGACAAAATCGACCTCGATGATCGACAGATTTTTCTGGATTTGAAATCTCAAAAAGCATCTATGGAGAGCGTAAAGGATTCTCTGAAAACCATCATGCGGATGATGACCGCTGTCTATGATAAGCACGTGATCCTTCTGATTGACGAATATGATGTTCCTTTGGCAATAGCGAGCGAACTGGACACCGCGGAAAATGACTACTATCGGAAAATGCTGGATGTGATCCGGAGTATGTTTGACGCGGCGCTGAAGGGAAATGAATATCTGAAGTTCGCCGTTGTCACGGGATGCCTGAGGATTACAAAAGAAAGTATCTTTACAGGAACAAATAATTTCATGTCATATTCTGTTCTGGATAAAGAGTTTTCCGAATACTTTGGGTTTACGCATGAAGAAGTTGAACGAATGCTTACTGAAGCAAACCGGCAGGAAAAAGCTCAGGACATTCGTTCCTGGTATGATGGATATGTATTTGGAAACTCTTCGGTGTATTGTCCCTGGGATGTAACAAGCTATGTAGCAAGTCTTCTAAAAGATAAAACTGCAAAGCCAAAGAACTACTGGAAGAACACAAGTCACAATGGGATTCTTCTGACATTTGCAGAAAGAACAGACTTTGATGTAAGTGAAAAATTCGAAATATTGCTGAACGGCGGAACCATTCGGCAGAAGATATCGGACGAGCTCACCTATGACACGCTTCATGCATCCGAGGATAATCTGTGGAGTGTGCTTCTGATGACAGGTTATCTGACAAAGGCTGACCCTGAAGAAGATGATGATCTGGTTGATCTCAGAATCCCCAATGCTGAGATCTCCAACATATTTGAAGAAACGGTCATTCAGCGTTTCTATGATGCGCTAGCTCTTGACCGGTCTAGGCAGATGGAACTTATGGATGCCCTGTGGAACGGTGATGAGGAAAAAGCTTCCAGACTGACGACGGATATCCTTTTTGATACCATAAGCTATCATGATTATCATGAAAACTATTATCACGCTTTTCTGACAGGACTCATTTCCGGGCTCGGATATGCGGTGAAATCCAATCTGGAAAACGGACTGGGAAGATCCGATATTGATGTGAAGGACAAGAAAAGAAGACGGGCCATGCTTCTTGAAGCGAAGAAGTCAGAGAATGAAGAAGACATGGAGAAAGACGCCTTGATGGGAACACAGCAGATACTCGACAGGGAATACATGAAAGGCCTGGAAGGCTATGAATCTGTGGTCTGCTACGGTATTTCCTTCTACAAGAAGAAAGCACTGGTAAAGAAAATGGTTCAGTGATGATGAGACGAATCAGGAACGGAACGCATCGTCAGATTCACTCAAATGGGCAAGGCAGGGATCATCAGCAAAAGGCAGATCGCAGATCCAGTGAAAACAATAACGGGATTGTAGCCAAACAGGCTGCGCCCGTTTTTAGTTGCCGCAGGACAAGCACAGCAGGAACACATATAGGGATGCATGCAAACGAACAAAACAGAATACCAGTAGGTGATGCGTTGATCACCTACAAGCTGTTTCGTATCAGGGAGGGGCGTCTGTACCATCTTTTTGTTGATACAAAGCGGGAACTTCGGCATGTTCCAGATCCAGTCCAAAGTATTACGTTCCAAGTCACCTCGAACCAAACTCGGCGGTGACAATTACGATACATCATTCTTATGCAAACAGTAACCACAGCACGATGCATGATTCCTGTGCATCGTGCTTTATTATTTCCGTGGATTAGATGGAATATGTGCCGTATTAATGGGATGCGAAGAAAATCGCATGAAACGTTTTTCACAAGCTGAGCAATCTTTGGCTTGTATTTTTGGATGGAATCATACTATACTGGGAGCACAGGGATCCGGACCGGGTGTCTGAGGATTTTCCGGGTCTTTTGAAAAGAGGATATACGGGAAACAGGCGGACTGCTGCCGGAGAAAACAGCCCGGGAGGGAAACGTCTGATTCCAGATGCTTCCTGTGGAAGCACAGATCATACGGTCTGGCTGTAAAAAAGGAGATTACCCATATTTTGTTTCATCCGGCCGGGAAGGAGATGCAGGGGATGCGTTTGACGATACTTGGAAGCAGGGGATCCCTGCCGTCGCCGGGAAAGGACAGGCTGCTGTTTGGGGGCGACACATCCTGCTTAAGGGTCAGTGCCGGAGGGGATACGCTGTTTCTGGACGCGGGTACCGGGCTTCTGCAGGCGGAAGTCTCCGGCATGAAGGAACTGACAGTCCTTCTGAGCCATACCCATATTGACCATGTCATGGGACTTGCCATGTTTGCACCCCTGTACACGAAAGGGTGCTGCCTTCATATCTACGGGTACGGACCTGATGACGGCATGCCACTCCGGGAGCAGGTGGGAAGGCTCCTTTCGCCACCGCTGTGGCCGGTCAGATTGGAGGCATGCCCTGCGCAGGTGCATTTCCATGACCTTACCGGCCCTGAGAATCTGGGAAAATTTCAGATCGACTGGATGCCCTCATGTCATCCAGGGGGTGCAGTCATTTACCGCCTGCGTGCCCAGGGCAGAACACTGGTGTATGCAACGGATTTTGAACACGAATACAGTGCCTGGCAGAAGCTGATACAGTTTGCGGACCGGGCGGATCTTCTTTTGTATGATGCCCAGTATACTCAGGAGGAATATGAAAGGCACAGAGGATACGGCCATTCCACCGCTGAGATGGGTATAAGGACGGCAGAGGCGTGCCATGCCTCCCGGCTGGTGCTGATTCATCATGCGCCCTGGGCGACGGATGAGATGCTGCTTGAGAGGGAGAAAAAGCTGGGCGTGCACTATGCCAGACAGGGAGAGACGGTGGAATTATGACGTGTGATATGGACAGACTGATCCGGATTGCCATAGCGGTATCCTCCGAAAAACGTACGGACGTGCTGCTGGATACCATCCTCACCGAGGCCATGAATATCACCGGCTGCGACGGCGGAACGGTGTACATCCGGACGGAAAACCATCTGGAGTTCAGGAACGTCATCACCAGGTCCAAGGGCGTGCACCTGGTGGGCAGGGAAGGGGAGGAGTGCATCCTGCCTCCGGTGCCTCTGAACCTGGAGCATGTGTGTTCCTGCGCAGCCATTGAGCACAGGCTGTTCAATATTGCGGACGCGTATGAGGCGGAGGATTTCAGCTTTTCAGGAACCCGCAGGTACGACGCCATAAACCACTACCGCACAAAGTCCATGCTGGTGGTGCCCATGGAGGATGAGCAGGACAGGAACATCGGCGTCCTCCAGCTGATCAATGCCATGGACGGGGAAGGAAACATCATCCCCTTTGATGCATCCATGGAGTCCATCATCCGGGCACTGAGTTCCCTTGCGGCGGTGGTGCTGAACAACCGGCGCCTGCAGCAGTCTGTAACGGATATCCTGCACTCCTTTGTGGCCGTCATGGTGGACGCCATTGACGCCAGGAGTCCCTATAACGCCAACCACACAAGAAGCATGGTTTCCTATGCGGAGCGTTTCCTCTCCTTCCTTGACGGGGAAAGCTGCGGATGGCGCTTTCCGGAGGAAGAAAAGGAACCGTTTATCATGAGCGTCTGGCTCCATGATCTGGGCAAGCTGGTGATTCCCCTGGAGATCATGGACAAGAGCACCCGCCTGGGCTCCCTGAAAACAGAGCTCATGGCCAGGATTGACGTGGGTATCCTGATGGACCGGATCCGGAGCATGGAGGACAGGGAACAGGCTGAGGAGGCCATGGCCCACCGCAGGGAACTGGAGAAAGCCCGGGATATCATCCTTAAGGTTAATTCTCTGGCCTATCTTACAGATGAGATGTATGAGGCGGTCCTTCCCCTGAAAGAAATGCGGGTTATGACCTCAGAGGGCAGGGAGATACCGCTGCTTTCTGAAACCATGTGGGAAGCCCTGACGGTGAAAAAGGGCACACTGACCGGTGAAGAGCGCCTTGAAATGGAAAGACATGTGGTCTATACCCGGCAGTTTCTTAGCAGAATGCAGTTTACGGGCGCTTATGCCCAGGTCCCCGTCTGGGCGGCACAGCACCATGAACTGCTGGACGGTAGCGGCTATCCGGACCATATGAACGGGAAAGAACTGTCAAGGGAAACGCGGCTTCTGACCATACTGGATGTTTATGATGCCCTGACGGCGGAGGACAGGCCCTACAAGCCCCCGAAGACACCGGAGGAAGCCTTTGCAATCCTGCACAGCATGGCAGATGCCGGCAGGATTGATCCGGAAATCCTGAACCTGTTTGAGAAAAGCGGGGCCTGGAATAGACAAAACTGAGCTTGGGAGATGAAACCATGGATGGAAAAAAGAGCGGATGGAGAAAGTGGATCATTCTGGCGGCGGTACTCTGCCTTCTGATCTCTGCAGGTATTTTTGCCTTCATGCAGTTCCGTACCATGGCATCCACCATGCGGGTGCTCTATATGGAAGGCATTATCCATCTGGAGGATGCGGCAGGAATTGAGCGCCAGGTGACCAGTGAACTGAGACTGAAAAGCGGAAACAGCCTGAGCACGGAATCCGAGAGCCTGGTCTCCGTGGGCCTTGACGATACAAAGATCATTACCCTTCAGGAACTGAGCCGGGCCAGGATTGAACAGCGTGCCAGGTGGCTGAACCTTCAGCTGACCCGGGGCTCTGTTTTCTTCCAGGTTACCAGACCCCTTATGGCAGATGAGACCTTTGATATTGAAACCAGCACCATGGTGCTGGGCATCCGCGGCACCTCCGGCTATGTCACCGTCACCCCGGAAGGTGAGGAAAGCCTGATTGTCACAGACGGCAGGGTGCATGTCACAGGTACGAATCATGTCACAGGGGAAGTGAAAAGCATTGAAGTAGCCGCCGGCCAGAAGATTACGGTATACCTGTATAATGAGCGGAAAGTGGATTCCATTGAGTTTGAACTGAAGGAACTCAGGCCTGAGGATGTGCCGGTGCCGGCACTGATGATCATTGTATCGAACCCGGAGCTTGAAAAGGAAGTGACAGAGGATACAGGCTGGACTGCAGAAGAGATGCGTGCGGCTATCCTGCAGCCGGAGCAGCCTGTCCCGACACCGTCACCGCTGCCGACAATGACCCCGGTTCCCACAGTCAGCGCCGCGCCTACGGCAGAATCAACGCTCACAGCGACACCTACGGCAGAACCCACGCCGGCGCCAACGGCTACACCCACGGTGACACCTACGGCAGAGCTCACGCCGGTGCCAACAGCCACACCGACCGCGATGCCTACGGCGGCGCCAACTCCAACAGTAACGGCAGAACCCACAGCAACGCCTACGGCGGCGCCAACGCCCACAGCGACACCTACGGCAGAGCCCACGCCGTCGCCAACAGCAACGCCTACGGCAGAGCCCACGCCGTCGCCAACAGCAACGCCTACGGCAGAGCCCACGCCGTCGCCAACAGCAACACCTACGGCAGAGCCCACGCCGTCGCCAACGGCGACACCAACAGCAACGCCTACAGCATCGCCAACGGCGACAGCCACACCCACGGCAACACCTACCGCGACGCCTACGGTGACACCTACACCAGAGCCTGCGCCCACGGCCACGCCTACTGCTGAGCCGACGCCGACTCCAACGCCGGAACCCACGGCCACGCCGACACCGGATGCTGCAACTGCGCAACCGCGCACTTCCAAGATGCCCCCCAGGACCAAACCTACACCGACCTGGACGCCTGAACCGACACCTACACCGACTCCCACGCCGGAGCCCACGGTCACAGCCACGCCTCTGTCTGAAGTGACGCCCGCGGGCGGGCAGACAAACGGCAAAGGAGAAACGGACAGGACAGGGAAAAACACGGTCACGTCTTCTTCCTTCACGGAAGAAACGTTCCATGATGAGGTGATTACGGTAACGGCCTTGAGTGCGTCCCGGCTGTATGACGGAACTGCCCTGACCCAGAAGGATGTTCAGGTTTCAGGACTTCCCGAAGGCTATACACTGCAGGCAAAGGTCCTGGGAAGCCAGACAGACGCAGGGGAAAGCGAAAACACGGTGACCGGATATGTGATTTACAACAGCCGGGGAGAAAATGTAACGGCCTTTTTCCCGCCGGCTGAAATCCAAAGCGGAAAACTCACGGTTCTCCCGGCGCCCATCACGGTTATCACCAGGAGTGCCGAAAAAACCTACGACGGCTTACCTCTGGCGGCCCCCGGTGCGACGATCCTGGGATATATCGGGACGGAGAGGGATGAACCGTGGCTGAACACCGGATGGATGGACAGAAGCGGAGCGGAAACCCTGTATGTTCTGAGCGGAACGGTTCATGTGTCTGTTTGCAGCCCCGAAACCGGTGAGATGGAAGAAACAGATGTATCAGCCGGTGAGAGGCTGCAGCTTAAGCTGATACAGTCAAACGGCACATGGCGTGTTCAGTTTGTTATTGAAAAAGTGACGGAAGATGAACTGCCGGACAGTGTGCTTGGATACTTGAAACAGCATGAAGACTTTCTGGATGTCCTGTGCCGGGAATATGGATGGAACAGGAAAACGCTTACATCCAGGATGGCAGATCTCAAGGTGACTTCAGAAGATGCGGAAGAATCTCTGATATGGGATTATGCGGATGTGCACCTGCCAGACGCTGTCTTAACGGACGAACATGCAGACAGACTTCTTTTGCCGACAGAGGTGCGCATCACCGGCTCAGAAAACCGCCCCGGAATCCGGGCAGCCGCCACGGGCATGCAGATCAGGCCGGGGGAAAGCACGAACGGCTATATCATGGACTGGGGGAATGAAAATCCCTCCAACTATGCGGTCACGGAACAGCTGGGAACGTTGCGCGTCCTGCCTGGCTCGACCCCGGTGCCCACTCGGGTGCGGCGACCGCCCCAGGCCCCCACACCTGCGCCGCCTCAGGCTCCCACGGCCGTACCGCCTCAGGCGCCTACAGCTATGCCCACCGAGGTGACTACGCCCGTGCCTGCGGCTCCCCCCACAGATGTGCCTACGGCCGTGCCCACCGAAGTTCCTACGGCCGTGCCCACTGAGGTGCCAACAGCTGTACCTGCAGCTGTGCCCACAGTCGCGCCCGGAGATGTGCCTACGGCAGTTCCTTCCCTTTTGGCTCCTATAGAGGATGCTGCACCGGTCATCCCGGGCGAACCGGCTGTTGCAGCCCCGGATATACCGCCGACCCCAACTCCGTACGGTGGCTGACACGGGACTGCAAAACCTGGATGAAATCAGATACCGGATCCGGCTGCACGGAAAGGCACTGAAGTCATATGGTTCAGACGCCATTGCGTCCGGACCGGGGGGAGGCATCTCATGAAAAGAAAGAACATACTGATTGCCCTTGCGGCGTCCCTGACGGTCTGTGTGTTGCTGGCCCTTGGGGTGCGCCGCCTTGACAGGACGCAGGACACCCTGTTTCAGCGCAGCCGGGCTGTGGATGACAGAATCGTGCTCATTGGAATTGACGAGGAGACACTGTCGGAACTCGGGCCGTACCATACCTGGACCAGGAGCATCATGGCATCAGCCCTGGAAGCTCTTGCGGCCGATCCGGAGCAGATGCCCTGTGTGGTGGCGGTGGATACGCTGTATATCGGCGGGACC
Organism: uncultured Clostridia bacterium; assembly: GCA_946627565.1. Taxonomy (GTDB): domain Bacteria; phylum Bacillota; class Clostridia; order Christensenellales; family Aristaeellaceae; genus UBA2943. The sequence continues at coordinate 4,528 of CAMOVR010000035.1, read as the reverse complement.
AGCCCCGAGGATGACAACCGCCTGGCCAGGGCTGCAGCGGCACTCCCTGCTGTCATAACGGCCACCAAGGCGGACCTGGGGTACGGATATGAACCGGACGGAGAAGGCGGCCTGAGACTTAACAGATATGCGGTTCTGGGATATGAGACGCCCTACCCGGAACTGCGGGATGCAACCGTCCAGGGACACATCAACACCATGTATGATACGGATGGGGTGATGCGCCACGCCGTGTACTATGTGGACGTGCCGGAGCAGGGGCGGGTGTATTCCATGGCTTGGCAGGCCGCACAGGCCTGGGCCCGGGTGCATGGGACGGAACTTCAGCCCCCGGATACGGACGCCCTGGGACGCTTCTATGTGGCCTTTTCCGGAAAGCCGGGCGCCTATTATGACGACTATTCCCTTCTGGAGCTGATCCGGGGTGAGATCCCGGCGGATGTCTTTTCCGACCGGATCGTCCTCATAGGACCCTATGCCGCGGCCCTGCAGGACGCGTATTTTACGCCCATCAGCCAGGACAGGCAGATGTACGGTGTGGAACTGCAGGCCAATGTCATAGACGCCTATCTTCATGGCAGGTACAGAACCGTGGTGCCGGTTTTCCCGCAGGCGCTTGTGACGTTTCTTGCCGGTTTCCTGTGTATGCTCCTGTTCCTGAAGGGAAAGACAGGTGCCATGGGCATTCTGGCGGCGGTCCTTGCCGCCCTGAGTGTCGGCGCATCCCTGGTGCTCTACGAAGCGGGGTATGTCACCCATCCCCTGTATGTGCCGGCAGCCATTGCCGTGATGTACATTGTTTCCGTGGCGCAGCACTATGTGCAGGCAGCCATGGAGAGACAGCGTGTCACCAGAACCTTTGAAAGATATGTGGCCCCTGAGGTGGTGCAGGAGATCCTGAAACAGGGTACAGACGGCCTGAGACTTGGAGGAAACCTGTGTCATATTGCGGTGCTCTTTGTGGATATCCGCGGGTTTACCACCATGTCAGAGCATATGGAGCCCCAGAGCGTCGTGCATATCCTGAACCGGTACCTGAGCCTGACAAGCAGCTGTGTGGAGAGAAACCACGGGACACTGGACAAATTTGTGGGGGACGCCACCATGGCCTTCTGGGGAGCGCCGCTGGCGCGTCCGGACCCGGTGTATGAGGCAGCCTGTGCAGCCATGGATATCGTGAAGGATGTGGCGGAGCTGTCGGAGAGCCTGTATGAAGAAACCGGCCAGCATCTGCAGGTGGGTGTGGGCGTGCATTACGGAGCTGCGGTTGTGGGCAATATGGGGTCCGAAAAGCGTATGGACTATACGGCCATAGGGGACACGGTCAATACCGCCGCAAGGCTGGAATCCAATGCACCCGGCGGAAAAATCTATATCAGCCGGGCGGTGGCGGATATGCTGGGCAGCCGGGCCGGAACCACCTCCCTGGGGGATACGGTGCGCTTAAAGGGCAAGGCGGAGGGCTTTGAAGTCCTGACGCTGGACAGCCTGATACGGTAACAGAAACAGACACCGTGCGGGGCCTGGCAGGGCCGGGCCCCTGTACGGTGACAGGCAGCCTGTGAACAGCTGGTTTCGAAACAGCACAAATATCTGTGCAGTACATGTCCTGTATATTATGCTTAAACGATTAAGTTACATAAGAAACCGGCCGGAAGAACCGGCCGGCAATATGCGTATGCTGATGCAGCGCGTGCCGGAAAGGCAGGGGGCTGCACAGATCATGTTATACTCGTGAGCGTAATGATCCGGAAAATCGTATGTGGCGTCACGGTATATACGGAAATCAATCAAAAATCCGTTCCGGATTTTTGATTGATTTCCAGTATATCAGATGTGGAGCAGGTCGCTGAAAGCCTTCAGGGCGCCGTCCGTCTCATGGGCCAGAACGCGCTTGGCCAGCACCTTGCCCAGCTGCACGCCTTCCTGGTCGAAGCTGTTCAGGTTCCAGACAAAGCCCTGGAACATGACCTTGTTTTCAAAGTGAGCCAGCAGGGCGCCCAGAGCTTCGGGGGTCAGGGCATCACCGATGATGATGCTGGAGGGACGTCCGCCGTCAAAGTTCTTGTTGGGGTTGTCATCATGCTTGCCGCAGGCAAAGGCCATGATCTGGGCGGCTACATTGGCGCACAGCTTCTGCTGGCTGGTGGAACCCTGGATGTTCACGTCGTTGCCGGTCTGATTGTTCCTGAAGCCCACAAACTGCAGGGGGATGATGTCCGTGCCCTGATGGAGCAGCTGATAGAAGGAATGCTGTCCGTTGGTTCCGGGCTCGCCGAAGATCACCGGACCGGTGACATAGTTGACCTTCTCACCGAAGCGGTTGACGGACTTGCCGTTGGATTCCATATCCAGCTGCTGGAGATGTGCAGGGAAGCGGCTGAGAGCCTGGGAATAGGGCAGGACCGCGGTGGCGGGATAACCCTGGACATTGCGCTCATACACGCCGATGAGGGCGTCCAGCATATCCGGGTTCTTCAGGAGATCCGTTTCCAGAGCGAGTTTGTCTTCCTCTGCAGCGCCCTTCAGGAAGCGGTCGAATACTTCCGGTCCGAAGGCCAGGGAGAGCACGGCGCCGCCCACGCAGGAGGTGGAGGAATAACGGCCGCCGATATAATCGTCCATGAAGAAGGCAGCCAGGTAATCACTGCTGCTGGCCAGGGGAGAGGTTTCGCTGGTGACGGCCACCATGTGTCTGGAAGCATCCAGGCCGGCCTTGGCCAGAGCGTCCTTGACGAAGGATTCATTGGTCAGGGTTTCCAGGGTGGTGCCGGACTTGGAGACCAGAACGAAGAGAGAACGGGGCACATCAATGCCTTCCAGAACACTGGTGGCGTCGTCCGGGTCCACGTTGGAGATGAAACGGGCATCCATGAAGAAGGTGTTGTTGTGCTTGGCCCAGTTTTCCAGCGCCAGGTACATGGCACGGGGGCCCAGATCGCTTCCGCCAATGCCGATCTGCACGACTGTGGTGAACTTTTCACCGGCGGCATTGGTGATCTCGCCTCTGTGCACCTTGTCTGCAAACTCGGCTGCCTTTTTCTGCTGGGCTGCATAGAAGGCACGCTTGTCGGTGCCGTCGGCCATGACGGTATCAGCCTGCTGGCCGCGGGTCAGCTGATGGAGCACCAGACGCTTTTCACCGGTGTTGATCACTTCGCCGTTAAGCAGGGCCAGATACTTTTCATGCAGCTGTGCTTCTTTCGCCAGATCTGCAAGTGCCTTCAGCACTTCGTCATCCACCTGGCGGGCTGCATAGTGGAAAGTGAGGCCGCCGCCCATGGGCACGGCATATTTTTCAACGCGCTTTGCCCCGTTTTCACCGGCCATGGCTTCCTTAAGGCAGACATGGTTCTTCAGCTTGAGAATTTCTTCGTAAGAGGCAAGAGAATCCAGGTTTTTCCATTCGATGGAGCTCATGGACTTTCATCCTTTCTTCTGTCTGTGCTGCTGGGGGCTCGGGCATATGCTTCAGATACCCGCCAGCCAGGATATTATACCGGAAGCACGTAAAACAGGCAAACGCCCGGAGCACATATGTGCATCCGGGCGTGTGTATTTTACAGCTGCGGGCCGGCAGCAACCAGAGCCTTGCCGGCTTCGTTGGTTTCGTACTTGACGAAGTTCTTGATGAACCGGCCGGCCAGGTCCTTTGCCTTTTCTTCCCAGACGGAAGCGTCGGCATAGGTATCCCGCGGGTCGAGAATACCGGAGTCCACACCGGGCAGTTCGGTGGGAACTTCGAAATTGAAGTAGGGGATCATCTTGGTGGGCGCGTTGTTGATGTCACCGTTGAGGATGGCGTCGATGATGCCGCGGGTATCCTTGATGGTGATGCGCTTGCCGGTGCCGTTCCAGCCGGTGTTGACCAGGTAGGCCTTGGCGCCGCTCTTCTCCATGCGCTTGACCAGCTCTTCTGCATACTTGGTGGGATGCAGTTCCAGGAAGGCCTGGCCGAAGCAGGCGGAGAAGGTGGGGGTGGGTTCGGTGATGCCGCGTTCCGTGCCGGCCAGCTTGGCGGTGAAGCCGGAGAGGAAGTAGTACTTGGTCTGCTCAGGGGTCAGAATGGAGACGGGGGGCAGAACACCGAAGGCATCGGCGGAAAGGAAGATGACGTTCTTGGCTTCCGGAGCGGAAGAGACGGGACGAACGATCTTCTCGATGTGGTCGATGGGGTAGGAAACGCGGGTGTTCTCGGTGACGGACTTGTCGGCAAAGTCGATCTTGCCGTTTTCATCCACGGTCACGTTCTCCAGCAGGGCGTTGCGGCGGATGGCATTGTAGATGTCAGGCTCGGAATCCTTGTCCAGGTTGATGACCTTGGCATAGCAGCCGCCTTCGAAATTGAACACGCCGTTGTCGTCCCAGCCGTGCTCGTCATCACCGATGAGCAGACGCTTGGGATCGGTGGACAGAGTGGTCTTGCCGGTGCCGGACAGACCGAAGAAGATGGCGGTGTTCTGGCCGTTCATATCGGTGTTGGCGGAGCAGTGCATGGCGGCAATGCCCTTGAGCGGCAGGTAGTAGT
>CAMOVR010000034.1 GCA_946627565.1 uncultured Clostridia bacterium | reverse complement strand
TTCTGATTCCATGTGGCATATACATGGTTTACGGCCCCGCCTGCGGTGGAAAGGGCTGGCTGTGATGTCAGCAGGTTCAGGGTGCCTGCCCGTGTCCCCCATCCCCTGAAGGCATAGCCTTCCATGACAGGGTCCGGAAGCTGCGGATCCGGGTCCCCGGCCAGAAGCTCCAGGGTCTGGATATCCTCTGTGCCGCACTGCATGTGGATGCGGACCTGCGGGGACAGTTCATTCAGGATGGTCAGTTTCCCGTCCATGGATGCCATGCCCAGGGATTCAGCCTTCCCGCTTCCTGTCTGAAGGGCTGAGGTGGCTGAGATCACATAGTCTTCCCCTGTCGTCAGTGTCCAGGCAAAGCCGGGCAGGGAGTACCCGCTCCGGGCTTCCGTCTGCCTCAGAAGGTAGGTGCTTCCGGGTTCAAAGGGCACATCTGCAAAGGGAACAACATGTTCCTGCGCAAGATCCCCGGACGTCCATACCACATGACCGTCCATATCGGTTATCTCCAGTTTTCCGGCAGCACCTGTCCCCCCGTCTGCATCCAGAAACTGGATGGTGACATCACTTCCAAGACTGTGCTGCACACTTCCCCGCAAGGTGCGAAGAACAGGTATGGACTGAACCGGTGCTGCGGAGGGTACCGGCATGCTGCCGGACAGGACCCGGTCCCCAAGGGAAAGACGGATGGACTGACGGAACAGTTTGCCGGGTATCATACTGCCTGTGCCGGCAGGGTGCCAGAGAAGGCTGCCGTCCTCTGAAAGAACACAGTTTTCACTGACTGTATCCGGCGCTGCAGCGGGATCTTCTCTCAGAATAATGGGAAGCTGACAGGATATGACAGGAGGTTCTGCCTGATTACGGACCGCATCCCGGACTGTCCGGCCTACAGATGAAAGAAACTGTCCGATGTGTTCCGTACACTCCTCACTTCCTGCATCCCTTGATATGACAGGAGCGGTACAGATCACGGCTCCGGTATCGGATATGGCGGAAAAACCCGGCGCGGAACTGCCGGCACAGATCACAGCGGCCCTGCGCCCTTCTTCTTTGGAAGAAAGACAGAGCGAAGCCATATCCTGCGAAGCACCACCGGGTGCCTGCAGCCAGTTCAGGGCGGTTTCCCCCTGGGACAGGAAGCCGGAGAAGCATCCCGTTTCCGCATCCCAGAAACCGACTCTGTGACGGATGTCTGAATCCGGTGATCCCCCGGCTGATTCTGCGCAGCGCACCAGGGCAGCCCTGGTCCAGACGGCAGGTGTGGCAGCAAAGCCGTTTGAACAGATCAGGTCATCTGTATCGCTGAGTCTGACGGCAAAATACAGGTCCACAGGTTCGGAAGGTTTTCTGAAGCAGGCCAGATCCAGGATGAGCTGGTTGTTTTTCCTGTCGTAGCGCATCTGACTGAAGATCAGGTCCGTCTGATCCGGATTGCTGTTGCCTGCATACGGAGTCATCTGATCTGTCACGGCAAGGTCAGAATCTGAGGGAACGGAAGCCAGGCCTGGTACGCTGAAGGAGCTCATCATGGCGTGAACTTTCTCCAGGGTCAGTTCAGATACGATCTCAAAGGTCTCCGCTTCGATACAGATTCTGAGGTTCCCGGAAGACGGGATCAGGACAGCTGGGAATGCTTCTTCTGCGCCGCACAGTCCGCTGTCTGTCATATACGCGTGCTGAACCTGCAAATCGGAATCCCCTTCCGGACGCCTTATGAAGGCACTGGCCTGAGCCTGCCTGATCAGCAGGTTTCCAAGACGGGCGGAGGACAGAGTGTTTTCGATATCCGAAAGCGCAGGAGAAAGAGATCCACAGGGGATGACATCCGGAAGACGCAGGCTGACCCGCTCATCCTCTGTAAGCATGCGTCCCTGTAAGACATACTCCACCGGAACGGGTGCATCCAGTATTTCTTCCGAAGAACCACCCGCAGGTGAGCGTGTCAGAACAAAGAGAGAAAAATGATCCGTGTCAAACGATACCCCTGTATCCATTTCGGTTTGGGCCAGCTGCTCCCATCCGCACCCAGTCCGGTGGAACACGGAGGATGCCTTAAGACTGGTGCTGATCCTGACAGGCAGATGCTGCGGCTGATATTCCCTGCCGGAGCTGTCTGTCAGGAAGAGATCGAAACAGCCGTTCCCAAGGGAAATGGCATGAGCCTGACTGTCCTCTGGCATGTATCCCGTAAAGGAAAACAGCGTGCCGTCAGATTCGGCTGTGGTCTGTCTGAACACCAGGGTATCCTGTTTTCCCATGAGACGGCATGGCATGAGAGAAGCGCTCAGCAGACAGACCGTTAAGACAGACCAAAGCAGAACAGGGAGACGGTATCTGCTGCGTCCCTTCGGTCCATGTATTTTCCATAACAGTTTCTTCATGCATTCCATCCCCTTCAGCCATGCCGGCTTGTTCTTTTTCTCCGCCTCCGCAGGACGCGGAGGCGGAACAACTGGTTTGTTTCACAAAGGCGTTTCAGTTATTCTTCGGCTTCTCTTTCATCCCTGCGCTTCTTGGATACCAGCATGAAGAAGAAGGCAAAGCCCAGAAGTACGGCATAGGGAAGCACCCGGACAACAAGGCCCGTGGGAGAAACAGTGGTGAGACCTGCAATGAACTCAAAGGCAAGGGCCTGATCTGTCACGCCGCCTGTTGCGACTGCAGCCACAGCATGGGGCTGAGAGGATATGGTTTCATCTTTTGCTATGGATGCTGCAGCAGTATCTACAGTGCTGTTAAGCTTCACCTGCATCTGATATGTGTCGTTCGTATCATTGGTTTCCGTGATTTGAACCTGCTGGTTCTGGTTAAGGCCCACCAGCCAGTAACTCTGCCCATGGTGCAGCGTAAACTGAGGCACTTCTCCACTGGCTTGTGTGGTGGCATCGGAGGCAGATGCTGCCAGACCGTGGTAACAGTGTGTCAGGGCAGCGTTGTTTCCATCCCTGGCGATAAAGCTGAAGTCGTGAGTGGCATCTGCCATGTTGCCTTCGACAGTTTTTGTGATTTGAACATTATATGTCTGGTATGAATCCATGGATCCTGCTGTCAGGCTCCAGGTGTTTTCCGAGCCTGTCAGGCCCTGGGTTTCGCTGTAGCCGCTCTGCTTCTGAGCAGAGGAAGAGATATCTGTGTTTTCCTTAAGCAGGGCGTATCCATTGATCATAAGGTTTTCTGGGGTTTTGTCTGCGTTTTCCGTATACACAACATATACGTCCAGATAGTAAGCGGTCTGGTAGTTACTTGCCCGCATGATGCCGGCACCCGACAGCGTGGTGGCATCTGTGGTATCTGTGATGACATACCTGTATATGCCGGGAGCCCCAAAGGTGGCAGGAGTAAAGGTCAGGGTAAAGGAAGAAGAAACCGTGTTTTTGCCGGATGACAGGGTGACTGCGTTGGATGTGAAGGAAATTGTCTTGGAAGCTGCATCTACAGCACTCATAATACCGGCTTTTACGACGGCGGTATTTGTTCCGTCTGAGACAGTCTGCGTGCCTACAGAAGCTGCCGCGATGCTGTAGGAATAGGTAACGGACGGACCGTATACGGTCGTAACGGCTGTATCCGTGTTTGCCACAAGAATCTGTTTCTCAATGCTGATGCTGTTTCCGGCTCCGTATACACCATTGACACCATTGGCGCCATTGTCGCCGTCAGCAGAAGCACAGGTGCATGCCAGGATCATGATGAGAGCGCAGATAAACGATATCGTTTTTTTCATAGGGATCTCCTTTCTGTCAGTTGTTACGTATGGGTCGAAAGTCATACACGTTCAGGGTTCATGACCTGCCACGGTCAGCGGATACTACAACTGTTCCGGATGGCAGGCCGGTGTTTCACTGCGTTCTATTTGTCGGGAAGTTTGCCTGGCAGAAAGCACTTCTGGCTTCCATGGTGTCATGCGCCTCTTTTCATTTCTCACCCCCTTCTGTGTGTTTGTCCGTACGGTTCCGTGCCTTCCCTGGTCCATATCTGTCCCCGGATGGACTGATTTCCTCCTTTCCGTGTTATTTGACCGGAGAGGGCACAAAGCTATTTCAATCCCCTGTCTCTTCCTGAGGGATGAAATATCTGAAGGAAAGACTGCCTGTCCAGGCATCCGGATGCTGCATGGGGGTGCTCTGACCGGAGAGACGGTAGACGTACCGGTGTCGTTTTCCGCTTTCATCGATTATGACAGTCTCCGGGTACCGTACGCTGTCAGGAATGGCACACCGGAACAGATACTTGTTCTGCACACCGTCCATGAGGTAATCCAGTACCCAGAAACACGCATCACCTTCTGTCAGGTTCTCTGTGCCGGACAGTTCCGGTTCAAGCACCAGGACGCTTCTGGGGTTCACCAGGTCAAGGCATGCCCTGTCTGTGCCAAGAAAGGTCCCGCCTGAAATGGTCAGAGGGGCTTCCCCGGCATGGTGCACCGCACAGGGACCGCAGAACACGCCGCCCCGGATTTCACTGATCCCGCAGGTCTGTTCTCCGTTGACAAGGCCGGGCGCGTTCCCGCGGGCGATGACCGTACCGCCTTTGATTGCCTGGATCTGTCCGCCAGGACCGAAGGCCTGGGTGTCAAGAAAGCAGTATGCGTCCTGCAGGATACCCGGGGCAAAGGCGCGGCTTGACAGAAAGGTGCCGCCGGATATGCACCCGGTCACGGTTCCATACAGTGCCAGGGCTGCATCCGGATAAGCCGGACTGTCTTCCACACCGGCTGCTTCGAACCAGCCTCCGGAGATTTCGCCGATACCGGCACTCCCCTGACTGTTGGCATTGCCCATGACAAGACCGGAACTTCCGTAGAAGACGCCATCTGAGATGCTGTCAATGTAGACGCGGCCTGAACTGTTACAGTAGACAAACATCCCATAGCCCTGTTCCCGTCCGTGGGATTCAAAGGTGCCGCCGCTGATCTGATGAATACCGGTTTCAAAGCCGTCCCCGCCGGCGAGTACGGCGAGGCCGTGGTGACAGAATTCCATACGGGGGTTTGTGCTGAGAGAAACGAAGGTCCCGCCGCTGATCTCCCCGATGCTGGAGCCCCGGATCAGCTGAAGTCCAGCACCGGAGGCGGCCCGGAAGGAACCGCCGGTGATCTGGCCGATGCGGCTTTCATGGTCGGCATAGAATGCAGCCCGGCTGCCGGAGACGCTTTCCTCCGTTTTTTCAAAGTGACCGCCCGTTATTCTCTCTATGACAGTGGAGGAGATCAGGACAGCCTGGGAAGTGGGAGAAAGAAAGGTCCCTCCGCGGATTTCCCGGAACGTACAGATGTCTGCATAAAGACCCGTGTCACCTGAAAACTGTCCGTCATAAATGGATCCGGTGCAGTTTTCCATTTCAAGACCTGTCCGCCCCGTGTAGGTGCCGCCCAGGATGGAAAACGTGCAGTTTTTCAGGGTCACGGCAGATCCTTCTGCGGATACAGTGACGCCGCTTTCCCCGGTAAAATCCAGATCTTCACAGATGATTGCCCCCATGATGCTTAACTGGCCGCCGCCCCCAAGGGTGAAGGAACCTCCGGTGCACCGGATGGGATAGGTCAGTTGCAGCGTGGCATCCTCCTGTGCGCGCAGTGTGAGATGCAATTGCTCCAGGACCAGTTTCTTCTTTTCCGTAATCCCGCCGTGCAGGATGATTTCCGCCGGCTGGTCCCTGTCCATTTTCTTCAGTGCCGCCGAAATGGTTTTGAAGGCCTGCCCTTCCCCCACATGCAGTGTCTGACATGGGGTTATTTCCCCCGCAGCAGGGAGCATCAGACACAGGGACAGCAGCAGGATCAGAATCGTGTGCATGTTTGACCTCCATCCTATGGTTTTGCGGAAAACGAGATACCCGGGGTTCCCTCGTCCGACAGGTGCAGGGGGATCTGTTCTCTTGTATTCTGCTTCGTATCCATGTGATACAGCCGCAGCTCCGTTTCTGTCTCCCCCTCATCCCCGATGGAAGCGGATAAGGCAGGTATTTCGATCTTCAGCTGGCATGTATCCGGTATCTGGTACTCGCTGCCATCCTGCTCCAGAAGACGTATGTCCCAGGCACCCAGTACTTCTTCACCGGGAATGGTCATGGAAACAGCTGAGGCATGGACCGACACCGTCTCCGGCAGCATGCCGCTTATGTGTATGACAGCATCGCTGCCCTGAACCGGAACCACAATGTCCCGGAACACAGGCGTGTTCTCCTTCAGGGAATCGTCATACTGAGCATCCGGGAGGTCTGCCGGATCCTGAAGGACTGTCTTTTCACCCGGATCAGAAGGCGCAGCGGTGTCCGGCCTTCCTGCGAGAAAGATGGTGAATACACCGTCCGGATCCATGGAAATCATTTCATCCTGCGGTGGAAGCGGTAAAGCTGCAGCCCCGGCTTCCGGCGGCTCCGGTTCCTGAGCGTCTGCAGCCCAGACAGCCCCCGGTGTATCCGGCAGCGGTGCAGTTTCTTCCGGTAACAGGATGGGATCCGGACCTGTATATACAGCAGCTGCCTCTATCATCTCCGTTATGTCCAGAACCAAGGTCACCTCTGATACATGCAGGTCCATATCGTCTGTGTCAGAGACAGCCTCAGGCAGGAATGCTTCTGCCGGGATCTGGAAAGGAGCTGTTGCCGGATCCGGCAGGTCAGCGCTGTCCTGGGCAGGTGACAGCGATATGATGGTTTCTTCCACAGGCTCGTCCGGAAGCAGTTCCCGGTTTTCTTCCACCGGTACAGTACGGAACCAGATGACCAGGTTTGCACCGGCGGTGTCCGGCCATGGTTCAGTTTCCGGTCCGGGGACCGCGTCTGTCTTTTCAGGGAAGTCAATCCGGTCCTGTACGGCAGAGGGCAGCACGGCCTGTGCTTCCTCCGGTATTGTTTCCACCGGATACAAGGTGCTGTTCTCCGCGACATGTTCCTGACCCAGGGAAATATCCGGAAAGACTTCTTCAGAATGCACAGGGCGGCATATGGACCGGCGGATGCCGGAACCGAAGGACAGCTGGTCACCGTTTCCGGACCAGCGGACAGAGACAGTCAGCTGGATTCGGCTTCGCTTATCTCCCCCATTCCCTGGCCAGGAAAGGGAAATCCGTCCTTTGTCTGTACACCTGAAACGGATCTGGCCAAGAGTGGTGCTGGCCGTACCGGAGATGGAGGGTTCGCCATGCATCTCGGGGAGAAGCTCTTCAGGCAGGGTGTAGACAAGCTTTCCCGCTTCAAATTTCAGTGTTTCCTTTTCAAGAAAGATCAGGGTGAGCTGAAGTGTCTTTTCCGGCAGGGCTTCCCATTGTCTGGCCTGTCTGTCGAAGGCCCCGCCTTCCCATTCCATCTCCACACCGCTGAGAAGGTTTGCAAGCCTGTCTGTGGCGGGTGTATCGGGTACGGTCTGGGCAGCCTGGGGTATTTCGGAACTTTCCTCCACAGGAGGCTCCGGGTTCTCCTGTGTCTGGACTGTAGCGGCCGGTTCAGCAGCCTGAGCTGACGGGAACGCTGCGGTTTCCTGCCCGGAAGATGGAGGACTTGCTTCCTGAATGGTTGATTCCTGAGCAGGCGGGACAGGATCTGGCTGGGATGGTGCAGAGGGAACGGATTCCGGTACAGGTAACTCGTCTCCTGTGGAAACCTGTTCCGGAACGGGTACGGATTCCATGGGCTGCTCCGTGGCTGCAGGTGCCTCCGGCGGGCTTTCGGCTGCCTGGATGACCTGGTCCATGACAGCTTCCACGGGAAGCGGAGGTGCCTCCTCCTGCGGCGGCAGCATCTCTGCCACTGGATCCGACAGTGGCATACTTGTTTCCAATGGAAATCCGGTTGCTTCTGTCTCAAGTGGTACCCATCCATCTGCTCCGGAGACGTTCTCTGCCCTGGCAGAGACAAGGAACAGCAGGATAAGAAGGACAGAGGCACACCTGAGAAGCATGCGTATCATGTCAGTTACCTCCTTTGCTGATGTATCTGATTTGCTGGGCCGGATGTAATGTCAGGTCCGCCTGAAGCGGAAGGAAGAAAAGCCAAAGATGTCGACTGTGATAAGGATGCCCAGGCCCAGAAGGAAATACGGTGTCCATGTGTCAACGATGGTGATGGGATCTGAAAGGTTTTCTGCATAGATAAACAGAACCGCCATGCAGCACAGGATAAGCACTTCCAGGATGCACAGCCTGCGCAGCGGAAAACGTATCTTCCTTTTTCTTCCGAAGACCTTTCGGAGGCTTACGGGAAAGCGGTACTTTTTCCGGATGGATCCTATGGGTAGGATAAGGTATGCCCCCAGAAGGAGGGTCAGCAGATTCAGGACGGACCAGCGCCTCAGGGAAACCTCATCGTGGTACTCGGCGATCCGGCGGGCTGCGTCTCCGGCTTCCTGATCTGAAAGCCTGGCTGCGGCCTTCTCTTCCGCCTCCTGACGTTCAGTCAGGGTGGCGAACAGGACAGTGCGTCCATTGGTTATGGCATCTGAACAGGTTGACATGGCGATGATCTGATCATATGGAAGGGTGCTTATATCGATGTAGCCTACAGCATTGTTCTCAATGAAGGTTTCAAGTTCGCCGATGTTGTTTTCGGTTCTGCTGGAGACGTCATATACCATGGAGTTGTAGGCATCCGTAATGACGCAGGCGAAAATGTGCAGATCGTAAACCTTGTCCAGGGTGGTGATGGTGCCCGTCTGATGTTCCAGGAGAAACCCCTCATCTTCAAACTTGTCCAGGTCCCCGAACCTGCCGCCGTTCTCCAGATGGTGACCGTATACACAAAGGTAGATGTCATTCATCCGGTTCTGGCTGGACAGATAGATGGAGCCGGCAAGATTGGACTGGCGGTATATATCCCGGTAGGCGTAGTATAGGTCATCCATTCCCTGCACCACGGGAAAGCTGATGTCCGTCCCATCGATCTCAAGCCAGAACCGTATATCCTCATTCATGGCATACAGGGCATCCAGGCCGGTGAGATCGTCTTCTTTGGGTGCATAGGCCATAAGGTCCCTTGAAAGGTAGGTGGTGCTTCGGAAGTAACTGGCGTCATAGAGAATGTAGATACAGGAAACCGACAGGAAAACTGTGATGAGAGCTCCCAGGAACCTCAGGAATCTGTTCCCGAGACGGGCCATGCGGCCGAAAAACAGAAGCATGTTTTGTCGCCCCGCTTTCTACAGGCCGTTGCGCCGAATGAGCATAATAACCAAGCCCTCGATTTCTGATGAATCGACGGCGCCAAAATAGCGCGAGTCCTCGGCACCTTCCCGGTGATCCCCCAGACAAAAGTACTCACCCTCCCCCAGTATAAGCGGATACTCCACGTACCCTTCATACTGCGGTGTGGAATAGAATATGCCGGTTTCCTGAATCCGGTTCCCGTTGACACGCAGTGCGTTATCCTCTACCTCAATGATGTCTCCCGGCCGGCCCACGATCCGGCTGACATACCTGGCTCCCAGTTTTCTGATACAGACCACGTCCTGATTCAGGTAATCCTGGCTGAGCCGGTAGTACACGATCAGGTCGCCTGTATCCAGACGTGGGTACATATCATTGCCCGGTACAATAAGCAGGCCGATAACATAGTGAAATAGGATAAACAGCAGGATAAACAGGCACAGGGCTCTGAGCAGAAAACGCTGGATCTCCCGGACTGCGGCTGCACGCTTTTTGAGCAGCAGGAGCTCCTTCTGGTCTGGTGCTCTGGCATTGTTGTTCATAAGGAACACCTCTTTCTATATCGTATGTAAAAGAAGACACATGAAGAGATGTCTGAGAAATATGGATCAAAAAGACAGCATCCCTCAGGAAACACGGTCTGTTTCTCCGTCAACATCCAGGCTGTGCGGTGTCCTTCGCTTCCAGCGTCCTGCAATATGTATGCCCGCAGAAACCGGCCATGTTCTGTCATCCGTCCACATTTCATACACCAACCGGAACATCACCAGGTCCAATATCCGGTACGTTCCTTTTCAGGCCACACAGTGGCTTAACACGTTCATCCCAGTTACACAAAGATACGGCAGGTCAGTAATAACTATGGGGAGACAAGGGATTACGAATGGAGAAGATAAACCCAACGATCCGGGTCTCCTTCTCCGGTCAGTCGAACGGTTAAGGATTGACAGTTATTTTCCCAAGGTGATGCCCTGGTTTTGTTTGATGGCCTATTTTAGCATTATCTCAGGAGATATGTCAATGACTTCATAAAGATTTTTCGAATTTTCTTGTTCTTTACAAGAAAATGTCATATTCTTTTGGATACTTTTAACAAAGATATACGTTTCTGTACAAAAATAGATTTATGACGTATACTTTCCGGGTATATTTCTGCAGCTTATCCACTTGGCTGCGGGACATCGGAGGGGTTATCTGTCATGCAGAAAGTAGCTGTTGTATCCGGCGGAAACGGGGGCATTGGACAAAGCTGCTGTCTTCGCCTTGCTTCGAATGGCTTCTCTGTGATTTCCCTGTACTGTCATCATGAAGATCGGGCCAAGGAACTCATGGCCAGAGCAAAGGAAGATCACCTGGATCTCCGTATCCTGCCCTGCAATGTGGCAGACCCGCAGGATACACAGCGGGCCTTTGATGAGATTCACCGTCTGTATCACCATGTGGACCTGCTGGTATGTGCCGCAGGCATCAGCCTGGTTCAGCTTTTTCAGGATACAGATGAGGAAAACTGGCAGAAGGTCATGGAAACGAATCTTGGCGGGACTTACCGGTGCATCCGTTCTGTGCTTCCGGGCATGATAGAAAGAAAGTCAGGATGCATCATCACAGTTTCCAGCATCTGGGGCGAAACAGGAGGAAGCTGTGAAGTGGCCTATTCGGCTTCCAAAGCCGGAATCATCGGGCTGACCAAAGCGCTGGCAAAGGAAGCGGGGCCTTCCGGCATCCGTGTCAACTGTGTCTCCCCGGGGGTCATCCGCACCCCTATGAATGCAGTATTCAGCGCTCAGGAAATGGACGCACTCAGGGATGAGACCCCGCTTAACAGGATCGGTGAACCGGAAGATGTGGCAGACGCTGTTTCCTTCCTTGCCTCTGACGCGGCTTCCTTTATCACCGGACAGGTCCTGGGTGTATCCGGCGGATTTGTGATTTGATGCACAGTTTTGTGTTTCTCATGCGTTATATAGCCGACAGATCTGTTTCAGGTCTGCTTCGGTCGTTTCCAGATTTTAGCCGGAAAGAAGGTTTTCCATGCGCAGATTGTTGTGCCTGTTTCTTATGATTACCCTGTGTCCCCTGCTCAGTGCAGCAGCCGAAGAACCCGGGACCATGATCCCGGAGGTGGATCTTCAGTCCCAGGAACAGATTTTTGAGTCGCTCAGACCTTTGCTGGAGCTTACGACAGCTGCTTCTGTTTCCCAGTCGGATGAAGCCTTTGCCTTCCAGAAAGGCGATACCATGCCTCTTTCCTTTGCAGAAGCCGTGATCTCCATGGCACCCCGCTACGGCATTGACCTGACCGGGCAGGATACAGAAGAATTCCTTGCATCCCGCTACGCCATGACGATTTCCCAGGTGCCGGAAGCAAAGGAAGATACCTCTGAGCGCTATACCGGACTGTTCATGCTGTCCTGTGTTCCGGATCCTTCCGGCCAGGAGATCGCCATTACAGCCGAGGTCTACCAGGCTCCGCGTCCTTACGGCGAGATGACAGATGAAGACTGGCTCAGCTTCGTATGGCTGGATACTGTGGCTGTCATGACACTGGACCAGATGGAAGAAGGCGGACGGATCACGTCCCTTACCTATATGCCCACCTACTTTTCGGATGACACGGATGCATTCCCCACCTCACCCGAAGAAAGCGATCTTTCCTATTTATATGACGAGCAGTATCACTATTCCGTCCCCTACCCTGCCGAATTTGATGAGGCAAATCCTGAAATAACGCAGGACGGACTTAAGGGAGAGCTGGCGGATGGTTCAGCGTTCCTTCAGATCCGCAGGGAAGACAAGAATGCACGGACACTGGATATGATGACCCAGGCATGGCTTGTTGAACACCAGGATGCCACCCTGCTCTCTTCTGAAATTGACCATATGCAGTGCGTATCCTTTACAGATGGACCCCGCACCGGCATGTGGTTTGTGGCGGAAAGCGATGATTCCTTTATCTGGGTATGCCTGACGTGGGATGAATCCGTGCACCCGGAGTATCTGGAAATCGTCGGGCGCATGATGAGCAGGCTGGTGATTTCAGATGACCAGCAGGGTTGATATGTGTGATAAAGAACTGAGAGGATAGGATCTTATGAAACGACTGATGAAACGTCTGATCGCTGTGCTGACTGTCTGTCTCCTGCTGGTTTCATCTGCATGGGCCGACGGATATGCGGCTGTTGTCACCGGGGGCTGGCTGCGCCTGCGGGATGCTCCCTCCTATGACAGCAATACGATCGCCAGCTATTTCACCGGTACGAAGGTAACTGTGCTCAGTACCGCCAATGGCTGGAGCCGTGTACGTGTTTCAGACGGAAACCTGGGATATATGAACAGTGCTTACCTTAGCACAGGCAGTGGCGGCGGAAGCAGCGGAGGCGGAAGCTCCGTGTATGCCATGGGCTATGTAACCAGCAGCAATGGAGGCAGGGTCGCCCTGCGGACCGGCGCAGGCAAGGGATACGGGGTAATCATGTACTGCAATGTGGGGACACAGGTTACAGTCCTCAACTCGGGAACCACCTGGGATCGGGTGCAGGTGGGTTCCACCACAGGCTACATGATGGCCAAGTACATCACCTTTTCTTCATCCGCTGTTGTTCCTCCGTCCCCCTCTTCGAATACCAGCGCCTATGTGTCCAGCGCCAACGGAAAAGCTGTCAATATGCGCAGCGGTGCGGGTATGGGATATCCCATCATCCGCTCCTATGCGGTAGGTACCCAGGTGACCATTCTTTCGGAAGGCGCCACATGGGATTATGTCCAGGCCGGCAGCAACAAGGGGTACATGATGAAAAAGTACCTCTCCTCCACCAAACCTTCTGTTATTCCTGCACCTGCTCCCGCACCTTCGACAGGCGGGGCGTATGTCACCAGCAGCAACGGAAAGGCGGTCCGGCTCCGTTCAGGCCCCGGTACCAGCTATGCGGTGATCGGGCTGTATAATGTCAATACGCCGGTGACGATTCTTACAGCCGGGGCAGAGTGGTCCCGGGTGCGTATCGGGACCCAGGAAGGGTACATGATGTCTGCTTTCCTGGGCAACAGCACGGTGCCCATTGTGGATCCGGGTACACCGCTGGTGTATACGGCATATATTGTCAGTGAAAACGGCAAGGGCGTCTATCTGCGTTACGGACCTTCCATCTCCAATAACGTCATCGCGCTGTATCCTGTGGGCACAGAGGTGAAGGTGCTCAAAACCAACGGTACCTGGGACTATGTGTCCATCGGCACCCGGACAGGTTATATGATGCACCAGTTCCTCTCCTCGACCTATACCGGCAATACGGTTAC
This sequence comes from uncultured Clostridia bacterium, assembly GCA_946627565.1. Lineage (GTDB taxonomy): Bacteria > Bacillota > Clostridia > Christensenellales > Aristaeellaceae > UBA2943. The sequence goes on along the minus strand of CAMOVR010000034.1, from coordinate 13,372 downwards.
GGCGGTGACCCTTTCCAATCTGACACCCCATGTGGGGGATACCCTGGTGCCGGTCACAGTTCCCGGAGGCGCGACGGTCAGCTATACCTGGATCAACGATCTGGGACAGGTGCTTTCCACCGGTTCCTCCTATGTGGTACAGAACACGGACCTTGACCGGAGAATCCGTGTCCGGGTCGTCGCCTCCGGCACCTATACCGGATCGGCAACCAGCAGCTTTACAGAGACAATTACGGCAGGTTCCTCCGTACAGCATGTAACAGGATGCACCATCAACAACAGTACGCCCAGGGTCGGTGACATCATCAAAGCAAGTGCCACACCCGCAGGTGCGACGGTATCCTATATCTGGTACCGCAAGGGCTCTGTGGACACCTATATCGGCACAGGCTCCGTCTATACCGTCACAGCGTATGACCAGGGATATTCCATCTATGCGGTGGCCATCGGTTACAGCAGCTGGACGGGCAGCGTGGCCAGCACAGCCACCTCTGCGGTGCTGCCCAAACTGGACGTGGCCCTCAGCGGCACTGTGGTTCTCCCGGCAGCGTCGGTGGTAGGAAACACCCTGACGCCTTCCCTGTCCCTCAACAGCTATTCCATCACCTACCACTGGTATCAGAATGGTGTAGAAGTAGGGAACCTGAATACCCTGCTTCTGACCAGTGATATGGCAGGCGATGACATAAGACTGGTGGTATCAGCCGTAACAGGCAGCGGGTACAGCGGCAGCGTCTCCAGCAATTACTGTCTTGTTCAGGCTGCCGTCTCAGGAAAGAAATCTGTGTCCCATACGGAAACACTGTCTGCATCAGATGCAGTTACACTGACTGCCAGCACAGCGGACAATTCCGTGAATGCCCTTCAGCCAGATACAGGCGTATCCGTTCTGCCCGCACTGACCGGTGGAGCATCCGGGTATGCTCCTGTCCAGGAAACTGCGGTCATGCCGGAGGCGGTTTATGACGGATCCTGGGATGATACGCCGGTCTTTGCCGAACCCGTTCTGGTTCAGGAGCCCGTGAACCAGCCGGAATACAGCGGAAATCAGCAGGCAGAAAGTGTGACAGCCCTGCCGGTCCAGAGTGTACCGGACAATCCATTTGTGGAACTGATTGTTCCCACTGATAACGCGGAGGTACCGGAGAGAGTGGAGTGGATCCCGCCCACTGTCCTTGAGCCGGACTGAAACGGAATACAGCAGGCTGCAGACAGGATTTGTCTGCAGCCTGTTTTTTCCCCAGCCTATGCCGCGTGGGCATGCCATATGAAAAGGTGAAGCAGACGGTTCTGCCTCACCTTTCGGTTTGTGTCTGATTGTACTTTTCTGGAATCAGGCTGCGTCAGACTGCTCAGTCGGTCATGAAGCTGTATTCCATGACGGTGCTTTCACCATTCTCGGTCCAGACCACATTACCGCTTGCTGCATCACGGGAGAAGACCACATTGTATTCGCCCGTGGCTGTAATGGTATTGGTGCTGGCATCATATACGCCCCGGAGCATGCTGGTCTGAAGGATTTCGCCATCCTCGTCCCTCTGATTCAGGCGGATGTCATACTGACCGTCAGTCCAGTCATAGAAGTGAACTTCCAGATTGCCCTTCATCCAGCGGCCGTATAAGTAAAGCCCGATCTTTTCGAATTTCAGTCCCTCGCCGGCATGCTCTTTCAGGTCGTCCCACATGAGCCTGCCGTCCTCAGTCAGGGTGAAAACCGCGTCGCCGTCTTCATAGTACGTGGTCCTGCCATTGCCGTCTTCGTCCTGTTGATAATGCAGGCCAAAGGGAACAGTGACAAGGGCATCCCCTGTGGTGTTCAGAGCTGAGGAATATTCCCACACATCTTCCATGCCGTCTCCCAGCTTATGGGTGACAAGCTGACGGAAGCCGTCATCTTCGCTGTAGGAATCAATGCGCCACTGGCCGCCCTCGGCAACCCATACGCTGTCATAAGCTGCTGTATCCGGATTAAGATCTGTATAGCTGCTGTTGTCTTCTTCAGCTGCAGGGGTGTCTTCACCGATGGCTTCATATGTGCAGGCGTTTTCATAGGGCAGCTGGATGATCATGGACTTGCCGCGCTGCAGCGCGATTTCCTGGCCGTTTTCATCATAGAAAACCGTACGGGCATGCAGGCCATTGCGGTACCAGTATCCTGAAATATGCCGTCCGCTCATGAAGATTTCAGCGTTTCCGCCGATGGCATCATAGTTCTTGGTCTTGCTGTTGTAGGCACCCACGTTCTGGGTAACGGGCGCGTCCCTTCCAAGATAGGTCGTTTCGGTCCACTGAACAATCACGTTGCTGAAGGTAATGGGCTGCTGGCTTTCCAGTTCCACCCACAGGACATTCTTGCTTGCTTCCTTCTTGGATTCGGATTCGATGTGTCTCTCATACTGTCTGGTTGTTTCGTTGTACTTGAACATCTCATTGGAATCCTTGCGGTTCCAGCTTACATTGATGATGGAGGCTTTATCCCCACCGGTATAGGGCTTATCCGCAAAGCTGTAGAAATGATAGACCTGGGAAGGAATGGCCACGATATCAGGCCACTGGGGCAGAAGATAATCCAGGAAGAAACCGGCAGGATTGCCTGTGCGGTTGTTGGGGGACTTCAGAGGAGAATTGTGCAGGTATCTGGAAGTATAGGCTTCATAGTATTTTTTCCAGGGTCTGCTCTCGCCCACAGTACCCGGCCAGAGGAGGCCCTTGCTGCTGGCGCCGGTTCTTCTGAACTCCTCAATGACATTGGTGTTTTTGTATTCCTGCTGGCCGTAATACATAAAGCCGCAGTCCCATTCTTCCCTCAGCCAGGCATGGCCGATACGGGCAGAACGGATGGGACCCACGTCCGTGGGCAGTACGTCCGAGAAAAGAGCGGACATACGGACTTCACCGTTCTGATGGAGCGGCAGTTCGTAGATGATATCGGCATACTGTACGCCCCAAGGAGCACGGTTGCCGGTACCGGAAGCCTTGGTGCTCTCATCATAAGGGCAGCTGATCTGCACCAGGACCGGGAAATACACATGCTCTTTGGCAAGACCTGCAAAGGAGGAAGGAAGATCATAGTCTGACAGAGTCAGGCCGGTGGTGGGGCTGACGGTAAGGTCCTTGTACAGGGCTGCAGCCGCTTCTCCGGAAGGATCAGCCGGAACATTTGGGGTAATGTGCCGGTTTTCCGTGGAATTCACTTTTGTTTCAGCGAGAGATACGCCGGCTATAAGCATGAACACGGCAAGTATCACAAAGAAACGTTTCATTAGTTCTGGTACCCCTTTCAGTCAATTGTGTGCTGAAGCAGGAAAGATTATACGCAGATGCACACAAATAATCAAGTAAAGTTTATTGCAGAAAATCACAAAATCATGACAAATTGTGTCAATCACGGTCACATCTGTCTGTCATAAACCGTCACAGTGGCAGGACAGTCTCTGTGTACTTCTGTATCAATCTGCATGTTGCCTGTCTCCTGATTGAAATGCGGTGAATAGTAGTGTTCATGAAGCACTCCGAATTCACTGCGGAGCTGCTGCTGGTCGCGCTTTGAAAGAGGCCGGAAAAGCTGCGTTTCTCGGCTGGCAAGGCTCACAGCCTCCGGTACGATGACGTTGCTCAGCCCGGCACGGATACCCCGGATTCCCAGTGCCAGCGCAGCCAGGTCAGTGGTATAGGGCTCAAAGCCTGCAAGGGAGAGGAAAACATCCCTGCGGATCATCATAAGCGAAACGGAAACAGCGGTAACCTCTCTGACCAGTTTGTCATAATTCTGATATGTCAAGCCGAAACGGTTTTCCCCCTGGAACCTGCGGATGACGCCCCCGGCTTCTGTAACGGCATAACCGCAGACGATGTAATTATGCCGCTTATCCACAAGCCCTCCGCCGGCACATGCAATCCATGGGCGGGTGGCAAACATGGTAAGGCGCTCCAGCCAGTCCCGCCATACAGGCCTTGTCCCGTGTTCAAGGAACAGCAGCAGGTCTGTATCCGCCTTTTCCACGGCTTCTTTCATGGTGGCGGTATATGTGACGGGAATCTTTTTCACGCGGTCTATGCCGTCATTTCGTCCCACCACGCAGATGGAACGGATCCGCTCTATTCCTCCGGCGGTTTTTCTCAGTACACTCTTTATCCAGTGCGGGTTGAACCTGCCCTCCGGTTCAAAGATGATGAGGGTGATGCCGGTACCGTCGGGGATGTTATATGTGATCCTGGGGGCAAGGTCCACCATGCGGGCATATCCTCCCAGTCCAAGCCTCTGAATCTGATCGTCAACGGCTCTGGAAGCGGCATCTGCGCATCTCTCCTGGGAGGAATGGGAATAGGATGTGTTCAGCATCCGCCAGTGGTACAGCACCCGCGGAATATGTGCAATGGCACAGGCCTTTTCTGTGGCACGAAGGGCCAGGTCGTGGTCCTGGCTGCCGTCAAAGTTCTCTCTCAGGCCATCCAGCTCCTGAAGAAGCCGGGTCTGCATGCCCATGATATGACAGATATAATTCCCGGATCTAAGGGCGTCAGGTGAGAAATCCGCCTTCATATGGGGATCAAAGAATCTTGTCCCCTCTTCATTGACCTTATCCTCGTCAGAATAGATAAAGTCGGCTCCCTGCTCGGCTGCATCCAGGAACCAGTATGTACAGTCAGGCGTCAGAAGATCGTCATGGTCGCACAGGGCAACATAGTCCGTGGTCGTTACCGCCAGGGCACGGTTCGTATTGCCTGAAATCCCGTGGTTTTTTCTGCCAAAGACGATATGGATGCGGGGATCTTTCCCATCCAGTTCCCGAAGTGCCCGTATGGTTTCCAGCCGGGTACTGTGACCGTCATAAAAACAGGCTTCCCATGCATCACTGGTCTGGGCCAGCAGGGAATCCGCCAGCGCCATCAGGAATTCCGGTCTGGTGTTGTATGTGGGAATCAGATACGTCACACGGTGGGAAAACTGTCTGTCCTTCTGGCGCCGGGCTTCTTCTTCATCCGGCAGTCCTTCGCGGAACCAGCTGTCATACGCTGCATCCGCATCCCGGTGCCGCTGCGCCATGCGCCGGGTCTCCGGAATGCACATCAGGTGTGCACTGTGCCGCTGTGCCAGACGGATGAGGCCGGCAGGACCGTCCTCGTGCCAGGCTCTGCGCACGCTGACCCATTTCAGCTGAAACCAGTTCATGTTCTACACCTTCTCTGTCAGGGTACCTCCGTCAGCCTTAAGCTGCCGTCGGAATTGATATACACCACTCCGGTATCTGCAAAGCCGTCCGGAAGGCGTATAAATCCATTCCGGTCTGTTTTTCCTATGACATGCTGCAGACACTTTTTCCGATCATTCTTCTCCTTAAGCACCAGAGGCCGGTACTCCTGTCTGCCGTGGCGGATCTGCGTCGGAATCATGGTAAAGTGATCCAGGGTGACGGAGCCGTCTTCACCAAGATTCCATGTCAGCTGAAAAATGCCGCTGGCAGGATCCAGGTTCTTGATGGTGCCGAATACGAAGTTCCCCGTGGAAAAGAACACAGGCTTGCCATCATGAAAATAGACGGGCTGCAGGACGTGGGGATGATGTCCCCATATCACATCCGCCCCCGCATCCAGTATCTTCTGTGCATAGGGAAACTGGGATGCGTTGGGCGTCTGGTGCTCTTCTCTTCCCCAGTGGAGGGAGACAATGACGATCTGGCATCCCTCGCTGCGCAGTGTCCGGATATCCTCTTCAATCAGCTTCAGATTGTCGTTGGTGGGATAGGTAAAACCAATAAGACCGATCCGGATACCTTTGATTTCAATGCGTCCAAGGTCAATATACCGGTTGGTCTTCCGGGCCGGATTCAGGGAGCCGAAATGCATGAGCCCCTCAGATTCCAGATTGGCCAGGGTGTCTTCATATCCGCCGTAGCGGAAATCAATACAGTGATTGTTTACGGTATTCAGCCCGTCAATGCCGCCCAGACGCAGAACCCTGCTGAAGGCGGGATAGCCGATCATGTTAAACACTTTCAGAGGATACAGCGGGCTGGTCCTGTCTGTCAGAACAACTTCCAGATTGGCCAGGGTAAAATCGTCCCGGCTCAAGGTATCCGATACGGTGGAAAACAGCCATTCATCACCGTTTTGCAGAATCGACTGCGTCATGCTGGAAATGTTGTTGCGGGCATTCAGAGAATCCCCTATGGAGCAGTCACCCAGAAACGACAGGGTAATCATGTCATCACCGCTGCCTGACCCCGGGTTGTCATATACCAGATAGTTATCCTGCATGGAAGCGGTGGTCTCCGTTTTCGGCGGGGCGGGCGTTGGAATGAGCAGGATGACCGGCTCCGTGTCCGCTTCCGCGCTGCCCTGACTTATGTCAGGGGTTTCGGTCGGGACTGGTTCCGGAGATGCCGTGGGTGATGGCGTCACTTTCTGAGACGGTGTTTCCACCACAATCCTTACGCGGGGCTTCCCGGTGGCCGATGGGGTATCTGCCGCTGCAGGTGCGGGAGAAACCGTGAAGGACAGGAAAAGAATGAAGAGAAGAGTCATGACACGCATGAACAGCTCACCGCCTCAGAATCATCTGCGTTTTTCAGGGCCTGTCGGAAAGGGTTCCGTCATCCAGGAGATAGACGATGCCGCTGTCTGTAAAGGAGGAAGGCAGGGCATCGAAGCCGTCTCTTTCCTTCCCTATGACATGGGCCCAGCAGTCTGCCTGGTCGGCGGGATTTTCCAGAACTTCAGGCCGGTATTCCTGATCGTCGTGCCTGCATAGGACAGGAATCATGTTGAAGGATGAAAGCCGGACGCTGCCGTCCTCCAGGATCTTCCAGGAGAGCTGAAAAATGCCGCTGGCAGGATCCAGATTCTGGATGGTTCCGAATACAAAGTTTCCCGTGGAGAAAAAGATGGGTTTCCCATGGTAGAAATAAACGGGCTGCAGGACGTGGGGGTGATGGCCCCAGATAACGTCGGCACCGGCGTCCAGCACTTTCTGGGCAAAGGGAAACTGGCCCTTGTTTGGCACGCCTTTTTCTTCTGTGCCCCAGTGGAGGGAGACAATGACAATCTGGCAGCCTTCCTCACGGAGGGTCTGGATATCCTGACGGATCAGTTCAAGAGCATTGTTGTCCGGATAGGAAAAACCGGTGATGCCGATGCGGATCCCCTTGATCTCAATCCGACCCAGATGGACAAAACGGTTGGTGGCCCTTGTGGGGTTCAGGGTGCCGAAATGGACAATATCCAGTGCTTCAAGGTTGGCCAGGGTATCCTTGTACCCGGAATACTTGAAATCAATGCAGTGGTTGTTGACCGTGTTGATTCCGTCGATTCCGCTTGAGCGTAGCACTTCCCTGTTGGCAGAAGGCGCCACAAAGTTATAGACCTTTAAAGGGTACAGGGGGCTTGTGCTGTCGCTGAGAACACATTCCAGATTGGCAAAGGTAAAATCGTCAGCCTGAAGGGTGTCTGAAACCGTTGAAAAAAGCCATTCCATGCCATTTTCGGCGATGGCGCCGGTCATACTGTTCTTTCTCTTCAGGGATTTAACATTGTCACCGATACAGCAGTCGCCAAGAAAGGACAGAAGCAGTTCATCCTCCCCGGTCTCAGATGCGGCGCTGTCCACCACTTTATAGGGTTCGGCAGGTTCCCGGACAGGCTTCTGCACGGAGAGAGGCACAGATTCGATTTCCTGTTCTGTCTCACTGCTTTCCTGTGTCTTCTCCCGGTTCTTTTCCGGTGTCACCGGAAGGATCTGGACGGGTTTTTTCACAGATGCTTCCTGATCTTCAGCATCATCTGTGCTTTCTTCCGTTTCTTCTTCTGTTATCTCTTCTGTATCTTCTGTTTCTTTTTCCGAGTCTTCCCCGCTTTTGCTGAACACAATATGGAACAGGCCATCATCATCTTCAACGATCTGATATGCAAGGGAGGAGAAAGGCATCAGCAAGGCAAGACTCAGCCAGATGCATATCAGGTATCTGCGGATCATATCCTTCACTCCTTTGCGGATTTCTGATGTTTTTTACGGGTCTTCCTGCCCAGAATCAGGTCTGTGGCGTCCCCCGTGGTGATATCCTTCATTCTCTCCAGGATCAGCTTCAGGGATTCTTCCTGTGAGTGCGAGCAGCTTTCGGTGTACGCTTCCCCGAAGGCATGCTCCGGTGTATCCATCACACTGTTGCCCCAGCCATAGGGTTTCCCTGTCCTGTCCAGATCCTGCACGAAATCCACCGGAACAAGAAAGGTCTGCATCTGCAGAAGAATCAGGTCCCTGTCATAGTCCCTGGGTTTTCCCAGCGCCCGGCGGATATGTCTGGATTCGGAAGGCCCGTGTTCGCTGACATACTGATAGATATCATGTCCGGTACGGCCGGCCAGTCCGTCTTCCCAGAATCCTTCATAATCGTACCCGTCCCTGCGGATGTTTATCAGGTCAGGAAAGATGTCCACAGCGACAAAGGCAGCACCCTTGTTCGCAAACTTGCCGTACACACAGCGCTTTTCCCGGGCAAGCTCGCCTTTCCATTCCCAGGGGCCGGGCATGCTGGTGAACCAGACGGATGGACTCGCCAGGTCTTCCAGGGAAAGCACGGAAGGTGTGTGGAAAAAAGGGAGAAAACCTGCATGCCGAATGACGGCATCCAGGTCTTCTGCGGTTTTTACACAGCCCCTGTATAAACGCATGAGATATCCCGCCCTTTACATGACCACGCGGCCGTCACGGTTGAGGATACACCATTCCCGGTCACCCCTGGCGCAGGTGAAACCGTCGGAGAACTGCATGACCTGCGAGTATACAGGCAGAATCACAGCTTTGCCCTGTGCATCCACAAATCCCCATTTTCCGTCCCTGCACACTGCGGCAAGGCCTTCTGAGAAAACATAGCAGTCATCCCATTCGGCGGAAACGGCCAGTTCACCTTTACGGTTGATGAAACCGCGCTTTCCGTGGAGCTCACAGGCAGCCAGGTCTTCTGCAAAGGGAGCCAGGAACTCATACTGCATTTCTATGGCTTCCCAGCCGTTTTTGTCCACGGCACCGTATTTCCCGTTGCGGGCCACGATGGCCAGACCGTCCCTGAAGGATCCCACATATTCATACTGGGCATCCACAAGCATTTTTCCCTTTGCATCCATGAGGCCGTACCGGTTGTTGATGCATACCCGGCCGAAGCCTTCTGAGAACTCCATGGTCATATCCCATTCCGGATTGATGACGATTTCGCCTGTGGTGTTGATGTAGCCCCATTTCCGGCCGCGCATGACCGGACAGAGGCCGTCATGAAAACGTCCCGTCTTTTCCCAGGCGGGTTCGATGACCGTTTCACCGTTTTCATTGGTGAAGCCGTAAAGACCGCCCCTCTGGAAGGGAGCAAGACCTTCGGAAAACACATAGCCGGTGTTCCATGCAGGCAGAGGTGTTTCCTTGCCGGCAGTATCCAGCAGGAAATGCCGGTTACGCCGCATGACATGGGCTGTACCGTTCTCAAAAGCACTCACATGGTCCCATATGGCAGGAATAACCAGTTTGCCGTCAGGTCCGATATATCCGTACCGGTCTTTTTCCTCAACGGGAGCCAGACCGTCCGAAAAGTCCCCGATGATCCTGTAGCCAACTTCAAAGACCGTCTGTGTCTTGGCGTTAACCATACCGTGCCGCCTGCTGTTGGGGCTGTCTTCGTAACTGAAAATACCGCATCCCCAGTTGCTTACGCTGTTTGCGCGGTGAAAGCTGGCAAACGTGACAGGCTCTGCAGGTGCCTGACGGCTGCTTCTCCGGCTGGTCTGGGCAGTTCTGGATTTGTCCGGACTCTTCTGGAACTTTTCCGGGGCTTTTTCCGGAGCCCGTTCGCCGGGCTTCTCATTCGGCTCGTCTGCTCTCTGGCCGGCACTCCTGCTGCGGTGCCTGTCCTGCGGGCTTTCCCCTCTTCGCCTGTCCTCTGAGCCGGGCTGCTTCTCCCGGTTTGATCTGCGCTCATTCTGAGCGCGGCCGGAAGCAGCGGCCGGATTCTGTTTTTCCGCTGCCTGCTGCCCTCTTCTGACATTCTGGCCCCTGGCCGGTTCTGCCTCCTGTCCCTGTTCCGGCCGGGCGTTTTCCGCCGGCTTTCCGGCATTGCGCCTGACCGGCGGCCGTATCTTTTTTCTGGATGCATCGGCAGTCTGCCTGCCAGCATCCTCCTCAATACGCATAAAGGCCCATGGAAAAGCCACGAATTTCAGAAACTGTTTCAGCACCATGCTGTCTGGACACCTCCATTGACGGATGAATCAGTCATACCCGTGGATGATAGCACAGATTTCCTTTTCTGTCACCAAAATGCGGGTTTTCCGGCATATATGGCATGTGCCGGGCAGTATTTCCATGCCATCCTGTATGTCCTTCTTTTCTGTTCTGGGAAGATTGCCAGAGCAGCGCCTGCCTTGTTTTGTGCATATTTGCCAAAAACTTTCTGACGACACTGGTCATCCTTTACAGAACCGTGATTCTGCGTTAGCATACGCATGTTTCCGTTCATGGAATGAGAAGCGAAAGGATGATTTTGATGCGTTCTCCCCAGATGCTGCAGGATTTCCGAGCCTATGACCGTCTGGATACCCTTTCAGACGATGCACTGCGCAGCCTCTTTCCATCCATCCAGGCAGTGCTTTCAAAGCCCCGGGATCCTGCCCTGCCCATTGTCCTCTCCTGCATGAAAAAGCGGGAAAACCTTTTCTTTCCTTTTGTGACTGACATCCTGCATTCGAAGGACGGCAACAGCAAGTACTGGGTGATGAGCCAGCTCATCCCGGGTTTCACCATGGAACACCGGCAGGCTCTGCGCAAACAGATTGAAAACATCTGTTTTGTACCTTCCTGCTCTGACGAAGATATGGCCCTTTCTGACTGCGCCGAGGAGTGTCTGGAACACTGTTTCGGCCCCATGAAATAAATACTGAAATCATATGACGATAACAGAGCCATCCCGTTTCATAACGGGATGGCTCTGTTTCTATTCTGTCAGTCCATTCTGGGCATGCCGCATTCGCTGCAGAAATCTCCGGTGTTCCCGGTGTGGCCGTTGATGCAGGTCCAGGTATCCCCTTTTCCGTCCCCCGCATCTTCTTCTGCTGTTTCCACAGGTGCCTCGTCCCCCAGGATAATCTGAACTGCTGTCAGTTCCCGGTCCAGATCCTCTTCTGTTTCTGCGTCGAGAATCTGCAGATGGGACAGGAGCTGATTGAGACTCAGAAGGGCGTTTTCCCGGGTCTTCCAGCCGAAACCGGAGCAGTGCAGACCCAAGCTGAAATAGGTGCTGCTGCTGAGGAGACCCATGGGGCCGCCTGCATCCTTGTGCAGGAAGAGGCTGGCGTCAATGGCCGTGGTTTTCTCACGGCTTACCTGTGCATAGACGTCATAGGTATTTCCGTCGGCAAGTTCCATCTCTGTGACGGTATCCGGCTTTTTCTCCTTCTGGCTGACGGCTGCATTGGAAGTGGAGATGTCTATGGCAACTTCCATATATCTTCCGTCGCCGAAATCCACATATCCGGAGACCTTGCCGGAGAAGATGGAGGATATGACCATGGAAGCTTTCACAGCAGTGCCGTCTTCGTCATACAGGGTAAATTCCGGGATTTCCAGCTTTACGGACATATTCTTGTCCAGGGACGGATTGCGCAGTATAGCGCCCTGGTACATGCCCTTACTCCAGAAAGAGGGGGCCTGTGAAATGCGCATGGAGGACTGGATCCGGGCGACCTCCGCCAGAATGGCCTGCTTCATGACTTTGGCCCGTTCCGATCTGGAAACGTTATTCAGGTTGCGGAAGGAGATGCGCAGATACAGCACGTACCCGTCCATATCTTCCAGAGGAAGGATGGCATCTGCAAAGATGCTGTTTGTCTCTATGATGGCCGCGGCCCCGCTGGGATCGTCCAGAACAATGTCCGACTTGCTGGCTGCTTCCTTTTTCAGACTGTCATATGAAAAGTCTTTGCGGACATAATAGATATAACTCTGGGAATCGTCGCTGCTGAAGGCGGTGACATCATTGAAGGAAAAATTGGTGACAAAGGCTCCCGACGGCAGCGGAAAGGCGATATCCCAGAGAGGGTGTTTGCCGGAGAGGACCTCTGCAGGCGTATAGGGGGAAATGTGAACCTCCGGATAGGATTCAGCGGACAGAATGCCGTACAGGTGCAGGAAGGCACCGGAATCCACAACAGTCATATAGGGCAGGGATGCTGCCGAAGCGCAGGAGCAGAAAAGAAGCAAAACAGATAGCAGGATAAGCAGGAATTTTTTCATGCCTGTGTCTCTCCTTTATGTCATTTACCTTTATGCGAAGGCTGTTTTCGCCAGTAATCTACCGGTATCATAGCACAAAGAGCTGCTTTTTCCTATACCGCTTAAGATGGAAATACGAATGGAAAACCTTATGATCCCCGGTGTGCCCGGAATTTTCAGAACATGACGGAGAAAATCCTGGCACATACCGGCACAGGGAAGCGTATGCGGAGGGTCTGACCGTCCAGGGAATAATCCGTGGGAAGACCGGATGGGTACAGAACGGAAACGTCCCTGACAGGATGTCCGCAGACCCTGTCAAGATCCTGTATGACACATGTCCCGTCCCCGGAACGGGACCAAACCGCCAGGTACGCACCGTTTTCCGAAAGGAGCATCAGGGCGGCACACGGATCCGAGGAATGGGCAAAGCCCAGAGGCCAGGCGGGAACGGAGAGACGGATGTTCTGCCGCATGGTTTTGTACACCTTTATACCCTCGTCCACCAGGGCGCGGGCTTCTCTGTTCAGCTCAGTGAGATGCCCGGACTGGTGAATTCTGCCCATCATGGCGTTGACCATGTTGAAGGCTGTGGTTTCTGCATCTGCATCCCGCATGGGGTATGACCAGACTGCAGCCTGTTCCATGGTAACGGCGCTAGGGGCATTGCAGGCAATGGTGGAGTAATGGAGATAATCCTCCTGATCGCTGGTGGACTGGATGGAATACCTGGACAGCATGGCATAATCCATCCGCATGCCGCCGCTGGAACAGTTTTCAATGACCAGGTCCGGGTAACGGGCGAACACGCTGTCAAGCCATCTGAGATAGGCGCGTTCATGGGCAAGCATTCCCTCACCCGGGCTGTCTGCATTCTGATCCGTTCCGATGCCGGGTTCAATGTTGTAATCCATCTTGATATACCCGGCGCCGTATTCATTTACCAGCCGGTCAATGATGGAATCTGCGTAGGCGCGCACCTGCGGATTGCGGAAATCCAGCTGCAGACGGCTTCTGTCATATACCCGTATGCCGTGGCGGGTGAAAAACCAGCTGTCGGACACTTCCGGGACAATAGGGCAGTTGATGCCCATGACCTCGATTTCAAGCCATAGCCCCGGG
>CAMOVR010000033.1 GCA_946627565.1 uncultured Clostridia bacterium | reverse complement strand
CACCCCGCTCCGCGGAGAATGAACCCCGGCTCGTTCTTACACAACAGCAAAACTGTACCTTTCGCTGTATCTTTTCAAAATCTTAGAGATCATCCTAATATAATGCAAAGCAGGGGACCCTTTTGACCGAATCCCCTGCCTTTGTCATATGCACTTTCGCCTATCTATTACAGCACGAACGGCGGAAAGGCATGCATATTATAGTTAAGCCCCCCTGAGAAAATCAAGCAACTTCGTGCAAATCTCGAATTGCTGTCTGCAAGCAGTAAGAAGTCCAAAACCATATCATACTGTGTTGATGAAGTTATGCGATATCAACGCTATGAAGGAAGAACATCGTGCGTTATTCACTGTTCAGTCATCCGCGCTGTTTCTGAGTTCTGTCAGAACGGGATCATGGTCACCGCCCTCGGCATAGACTGCATTCACAGCGTCAATCTCCCCCTTGCGCAGGGGCGGCGTGCACCAGCTGCACCGGTTCAGCTTTGCATAGGGGTCATCTTCCAGTTCACCATAGGTAAAGGGTGTAAAGGTTTTCCCCTTGGCCGAGTTGCAGGTTTCCTGCGTATGGTATGCCTTGCCTCCATTGGGGTTGTAATACAGCGTCAGGTCATCGTCAGGATATGCCATCTGTCTGCCCTGCCAGTCTTCCCAGATCATCAGCTTGGTGTTGCTTTTGCGGTGATCCCAGATCCACTGCATGTTGTACCCGTCCGGGGTCTTTCTGCGCTGCACCCGGATACAGCCATGGCTGGCTTTTTCTCCAAGCTTCGGTTCAAAAACCGTGTAGCCGGAGGTGGTGGAATGGGGAACTTCATGAATCAGGTCCCCGCCATTGAAGCGGATGGCGTAGGAACAGACCATATTGCCGTCCTGGAAGCCTCCCACAGCGGGAAGCAGCATCAGGAATTCCCCGGAGCGGGTCTCATTCCAGGGCTGCTTTCTGTTGACAAGGCCCGTGGACACCTGCAGCACTGCCTCCAGTTTCCCTTCAAGGAACAGGTACAGCCGCTGGGTCAGCTTGTCGATGACAATGCCCATGGTCTGGTCCGGAACCGTGGTTTTCAGATACTTTGTCTGAATGTAGCCCTGCACCAGCATATTCCATCTGTGCACTGCGCTGTCCCGGAAGGAAGAGGAATAGCACTCCACCAGGGACCAGCCGCTGTCCAGGGTTTCCAGGACATGCACGCCCTGGCTGATGCAGGTCACGACCCCGACGCCCTCCGCATTCTCATCCGGCGCTGCCCGGAGCACCATCTGGGTTTTCTCGGCGTTTTTCTTCCCGTTGTCCACCACCGTCATGGGCTGAATCAGCGTGTTCCAGACAGCTTCCTCGTCCGTGATGTCCATGGGAAGGGTCCAGTAGTTCTCTTCGTCATCCTGGTAGTTGCTGCCATAGGAGGGGGTAAACAGTCTGCCCTGGGAATCCGACATGGTGCCGGCCTGTATGGCTTCCCCGTTGATTTCTTCAATAATTTCCTCTTCCCAGACCACATCGTCCCAGTTCACTTCACCCTCGGCTGCAGCAGAAAGCTGCCACATCATCAGGCACATAATCAGCGCTGTAAAACGCTTCCATCTTGTTTTCCAAAGCCGGTGCAAATATGCACGCTCCTCTCTTCATTCACAGGCAGGCAGACACATAGTCGGCCACATCAAAGGGTTCCAGGGGAAGGGTGCTTTTCAGATACAGCGGATGATGCGGGTGACCCTTTCTGGAAACATCGCCGCACTTCACCCACTGTGCATCATAGGTCCTGCCAAGCCTGATCATGTCCTCAAGGCAGTCCTTCAGGTATGCTCTCTTTTCGATGATGCTGCCCCAGGCAGCCCAGATCACGGGGGCACCTGCCTCCGAAAGTATATAACGGAATGCCTTCATGTTTTCTTCATGCAGGCGGAGATTCATTTCCCTGGGCATATCGTCCGGGGACGTGGCTCTCTGGGCATAGACATTGAACATGATGAAGGAATCAAATCCGTTCCTTCCCGCAATGCGTTCCACGCTCTGCAGTGTCCTGTCCAGGGCATCCGGACGGGCGGTGGAGGGATTGATGCCGATGCAGATCAGAGGATGGGTCCCGCGGGTCCCCAGGATATAACGGAACTCCGTGTAGGTATCCGGCACAAAGAGCCAGCGGTTCACATCATATTCTTCACGGGGCTGGGATGCCCGCTTCAGATAGGTTTCAAAATCCACTTCCAGACCGGGAAGCTCACCCGTGGGAATATGTCTCATGCACCTCACCGCTTTCCTTACCCACCTTTGGTCTGATGAGCAGTATAGCACATCTGCCGTTTTCTGTCTTCATCTTATCCGGCAGACTTTGGCTGAACCTTTCTGCGGGGCAAATATTCCATATCGTGAAAAGGTCAAAAAAAGTCAAATTTTCCTCTTGACAATCCCATGAAACGGAGTACAATAACCTCGAAAGGTCAAAGATAGTCAATTGTACAGCCTTTCAGAAGGAGCTGATCCTTATGGCAAGCATGAACAATTATACGCAGAAGTCTGTGGAAGCCATCCAGCACGCCCAGGCCCTTGCGACGCAATATCAGCACATGCAGGTGGACCAGGAGCACGTGGTTTACAGCCTGCTGGAAGAAAAGAATTCCCTGATCCCTCAGCTGCTGGAAAAATGCGGCTGGTCCGTTGACAGCCTCCGTGCCGCCGTCACCGACGCCATTTCAAGAATTCCCCGGGTTTCCGGTCCCGGCCGGGAAGCCGACAAGGTATACATCAGTCCGGACCTGGACAGGGCCCTGGTGGAAGCGGATGCCCGGGCCAAGCAGATGAAGGACGAGTATGTATCCGTTGAGCATCTGTGGATGGCCATCTGCGCAAAGCCCAACCGGAACATGAAGCAGATTCTCCAGAACATGGGCTACAGCGACCAGTCCTTCCTCAAGGCGCTTTCCGATGTCAGAGGCGCCACCCGGGTAACCTCCGACAATCCCGAGGAGACATACGATGCCCTGAAGAAATACGGCCAGGACCTGGTGGAACTGGCCCGGCAGCACAAGCTGGACCCGGTCATCGGCAGGGACAGCGAGATCCGGAACGTCATCCGTATTCTTTCAAGAAAGACAAAGAACAACCCGGTGCTCATCGGTGAGCCCGGCGTAGGCAAAACCGCCATCGCCGAGGGTCTGGCCCAGAGGATCGTCCGGGGCGATGTGCCTGATTCCCTCAAGAACCGCACCATCTTCTCCCTGGACATGGGCAGCCTCATCGCCGGTGCCAAATTCAGGGGTGAATTTGAGGAACGTCTGAAGGCTGTTCTGGCCGAAATCAAGAAAAGCGAAGGCCGCATCATCCTGTTTATCGATGAGCTGCACACCATTGTGGGTGCCGGCAAGGCGGAGGGCGCCATGGACGCCGGCAACCTGCTCAAGCCCATGCTGGCCAGAGGCGAGCTGCACTGCATCGGTGCCACCACCCTCAATGAGTACCGTGAATACATTGAGAAGGATGCTGCCCTGGAGCGCAGGTTCCAGCCCGTTATGGTCAATGAGCCCACGGTGGAGGACACCATCGCCATCCTCAGGGGTCTCAAGGAACGCTATGAGGTGTTCCACGGCGTCAAGATCCAGGACAATGCACTGATTGCCGCAGCCACCCTGTCCAACCGGTACATCACGGACCGTTTCCTGCCTGACAAGGCCATCGACCTGGTGGATGAGGCCTGCGCCATGATCCGCACCGAGATCGATTCCCTGCCCACCGAACTGGACGATGTGCGCCGGCGCATCATGCAGCTGGAAATTGAGGAAGCCGCCCTGAAGAAGGACGAGGACGACCTGAGCCGTGAACAGCTCTCCAGCGTACAGAAGGAACTGGCCGAGCGCCGGGATGTCTTCAATGCCATGAAGGCCCGGTGGGAAGGCGAAAAGGAAGCCATAGAAAAGGTCAACAAGCTCCGCGAACAGATCGAGGCCACCAACGGCGAAATCGAAAAGGCAGAGCGCTCCTATGACCTGAACCGGGCAGCGGAACTCAAGTACGGCGAACTGCCAAAGCTTAAGAAAGAGCTGGAAGCAGAGGAAGCCCTGGCTGAAAAAACCAGGGGCGAGGACAGCCTGCTGCACGACCGTGTGACCGACGAAGAAATCGCCCGCATTGTGGGACGCTGGACCGGTATCCCGGTTGCCAGACTCATGGAGGGCGAGCGTGAAAAGCTCCTGCACCTGGAGGATGTGCTGCACCAGCGTGTGGTGGGACAGGACGAAGCCGTCCGCAAAGTCTCCGAAGCCATCCTGCGCAGCCGTGCCGGGATCCAGGACCCGAACCGTCCTCTGGGTTCCTTCCTCTTCCTGGGACCTACCGGCGTGGGCAAGACCGAACTTGCCAAAGCCCTGGCCCAGGCCCTGTTCGACGATGAGAAGAACATGGTAAGAATCGACATGTCCGAGTACATGGAGAAGTTCAGCGTATCCCGTCTCATCGGGGCACCTCCGGGATATGTGGGCTACGATGAAGGCGGCCAGCTGACGGAAGCCGTGCGGCGCCATCCCTACTGCGTGGTGCTCTTTGACGAGGTGGAGAAGGCCCACCCGGATGTTTTCAATATCCTTCTGCAGGTGCTGGATGACGGCCGGATCACCGACTCCCAGGGCCGTACCGTGGACTTCAAGAACACCATCCTCATCATGACCTCCAATCTGGGCAGTGAGTATATTCTGGACGGCATCCGGGACGGCGACATCTCCGCCGAGGCACGGTCCCAGGTGGACCGTCTCCTGAAGTCCCACTTCCGCCCCGAGTTCCTCAACCGTATTGACGAGATCGTCTACTACAAGCCTCTTACCCGTGAGCAGATTTCCTCCATTGTTGGGCTCATGCTCCGCAGCCTCAACAGCAGGCTGGCTGACCGGAAGCTCAGTGTGGAGCTGACAGACCGCGCCATGGCATACGTCATTGACCAGGGCTTTGATCCTGTCTACGGTGCCCGTCCCCTGAAGCGCTACCTGCAGTCCCATGTGGAGACCCTGGTGGCCCGGAAGATCATCTCCGCAGAGGTCAAGCCCGGGGATGTGCTGCTGGTGGATGTGAACGACGAAGGTCTGGTCCTCCGCATCGGCGACCATCCCGTGAGTCTGCACAAGGACTGATCCTGATTTATCTCCCTGAACCCTGTTCCCCCCTCCCTTGGGAGGGGGATTTTTCTTTTTGCCCCTCTGCCTCTTTTTCCGTCTTGCAATATGCCCGAAAACCGGTATCATTTGGAAATCACATATCTGGAGGCACTCTATGTCCGATACCCGGCTGCTCTTCTTTGATCTGGACGGCACCCTGCTGGATGACCGTACGCACACCCTTCCGTCTTCCACAGCCCCTGCCCTGGTCCGGGCCCGGGAAAACGGCTGTATGCTCTTCCTCAACAGCGGCAGGACATACTGCAATCTGGACCCGGTGGTGGACACACTGCCCTTTGACGGCATGGTCCTGGGCTGCGGCACCCGGATCCACCTTCACGGGACTGTCCTGAAAGCGCTGGAATATACCCATGACGACTCCCTGGCCATCCGGGACATCTTTATCCGTCATGATATCCCCGTGGTCTTTGAGTGCGACACCGCCATCTATTTTGAACCGGTTTTTCTGCACAACAGCGGGATTCAGGATTTCCGCAGCTTCTCCGAGCGGGCGGGCATCAGCCGGGACATACAGGATAACGACCCCGAATTCCGGGCCGTGAAGATGTTCTGCTTTGCTCCATTCATCCGGGTCCGGGCCATCCTTGAGGATCTCACAGCCGCAGGCTTTCCCTATACCGCCATTGACCGGGGAAGGGAGAGCTGGGAGCTGGTTCCCTCCGGCTGCAGCAAGGCGGAGGGCATAGAAACCGTCCGGAAGGCGCTGGGGGTGCCTCTTTCAAACTGCTATGCCTTCGGGGACAGCAACAATGACCTGCCCATGCTGCTGCACGTGCCCCACAGTGTCTGTGTGGGCAACGCCCCGGAGGAAGTACGGAAACAGTGCAGCTATGTCACGGACCGGGTGGAAGATGACGGCATCGCAAACGCCCTTAACGCTCTTGGGCTCCTGGGCTCTTAAGCACTTGACATACAAACGTATCAGTCTGCTGTCTCCTGTCTGAGGGCCGGCAGGTTGTTGACAATCTGGAACATGTATGCAAAAATGTATACAGTCTGAAAAATCCAGCATATCCAGTACGGACACGAGGAGGGAAAACCGTGCAAAAAACTCTCAACGATCCAAAAGGCAGCCGAAGCATGCTCTACACGGTCCGTGCTGCCCTGATCGCCTCCCTGCTGATGCTTGCCGGAGCCGGGATCTGGTATGTGGCCGTCACCGGCATCATCGGCCGAAAAAAATGGGATTTCGACCTCTACGGCAGACAACCCATGATTCTGGCCATTGCCGGCGCAGTGCTGCTTGTCGTCTCCCTGCTCCTGTACTTTCTCCTGCCTTCCCTGAAGCCCTGGTCAAAGCGCATGGCAAGAGACCTTTGGAAAGACCGGTACCGTTACTCCCTGATCATCCCCGGCCTCATTGTGGTCTTTGTCTTCAGCTACATGCCCATGTACGGCATTGTCCTGGGATTCAAGGACTATAAGATCAAAAGCGGCATCCTGTTCTCGGAATGGGTGGGTGCCTACCACTTTGAGCGGTTCTTCCGCAGCCCCGTGGCCGGACAGACCATCTGGAACACCTTCTTCATCGGCATCACCCAGCTGCTGATCACCTTCCCGGTGCCCATCATCCTGGCCCTGCTGATGAACGAACTGAGATCCACGGGCTACCGCAGAACCATCCAGACCATCATCTACCTGCCCCACTTCATCAGCTGGGTCATCATGTACAGCCTGCTGTTCTCCCTGTTTTCCATCACCAACGGCCTGGTCAACAAGCTGCTGATGTCCCTGGGCTATTCCTCCTTCAATCTTCTTTCCGATCCCAATAAGTTCTACGGCATGCTCTACATGACGTCCATCTGGAAGGAAGCCGGCTGGGGCACCATCATCTACATGGCCGCCATTGCCGGTGTGGACCAGGAGATGTACGAAGCTGCCTACCTTGACGGCGCCAACCGCTGGCAGCAGTGCATTCACATCACCCTGCCCTCCATTGCCTTCTCCATCACCACCATGCTGATCCTCAACGTGGGCTCCGTCATGGGCGCCAACTTTGACCAGATCATGAATCTTCGTACCGCCGCCACACAGACCACGGTGGCACAGGTGATTGATACCTATGTCTACGACATGGGCGTGGGCAAGGGCCAGTACGATCTGTCAACGGCCATCGGCCTGTTCCAGCAGATCGTCAACTGTCTGCTGCTGTTTGTCTCCAACTATGTGGTCAAGCGTATGTCCGGAGAAGGATTCTTCTGATGCACATCAAGCCTGAGAGGAGGGCGGAGCATGGCGAAACACGGAAAAACGCACAATCACATCCGGCGCAGCCTGGGTGACCATATCTTCAACGGGGCAAACATCGTCCTTTTCATCCTGATTTCCCTGATCATTCTCTTCCCGTTTTTCAATATCTTTGCAATATCCGTTACCAGCAATGTGGAATATATGCGGGAACCCTATATCATATGGCCTAAGGAACCCACCATGGAGGCGTACAGCTACATCTTTTCCACCTCCCTGATTCCGCGTTCCTATATTCTGACCATCGGCATCACCATCGCCGCCACCCTGCTTTCCACCCTGATCACCTCCATGCTGGCCTACGGGCTGTGCCGGGGCGACCTGCGGGGACAGAAGTTTTTCATGATCTATCTGCTGATCACCATGTTCTTCTCCGGCGGCCTGATTCCCAATTACATGAACATCTCCAAGACCCTGGGCTGGAGCAACAATCTGCTGGCGCTCATTGTTCCAAACTCCGTCAGTGTGTTCAACTTCATCATCGTCCGGTCCTTCTTCCGCCAGCTGCCCGCTTCCCTGGAGGAATCGGCCAGAATCGACGGGGCCAATGAATGGACCATACTGTTCCGCATCATCTATCCCCTGTCCATTCCCACCCTGGCCACCATTGCCATGTTTGTGGCGGTGGGCACCTGGAACGCCTGGTTCGCCGCCATGCTGTACATGCGGGATGAGAAACTCTATCCCCTGCAGCTGATCGTCCGCAACTTTGTGGTCAAGGAAGCCCGGCCCGCGGACATGCAGAACCTGGAAGGCCTGCGGGATGCGGCAGGCAACCGGATCTTCCTCAATGAAGCCGGCCTGAAAATGGCCTGCGCCGTGGCCACCGTGCTGCCCATGGTCATCATCTATCCCTTTATCCAGAAGTACTTTGAAAAGGGCATGACCATTGGTGCCGTCAAGGGATAACAGCGCCCGACTGCTTTGTCTTGAAGCCGAAAAGGCTTGAGAAATAACACATTCCAGAGGAGGTTCATCCATGAAGCTTTGGAAAATTCTTGTCCTGATGCTGGCCATGATGATGGCCTGCACATCCGCTCTTGCCTATGATGGCGAGATTCTGGATATCACCGCTGACAGCGACGCCGATCCCTTTGCCTGGGATCCCGCAAACGATGCCATGGCAGCCTATATTCAGGATCAGTTCGGCATCAACTTCATCCAGAGTGAAACCAACTACTACAACAACGACTTCACCGTCACCCAGCTGGCTGCCAACGACGGCACCCTGCCTGAGGTTTTCACCGCTGATATCCTGTACTACACCCAGGAAATCACCCAGTTCATCCCTGAAGAACTGGTGGCGGAGATTCCCCAGGAACTCATCGACAAGTACCCCCTGACCAAGGCCCGTCTGGAAAATGACGCCGTCTCTCAGCTGGTGTACAACATGTACGGCGGATACTACTTCCTGCCCAAGCCCGACTCTGCGGATCCTTCCATCTACCTGGCAGAGCGCAAGGGCCTGTTCATCCGCAAGGACTGGCTGGCCAACCTGGGCCTTGAAATGCCCAGCACCTGGGAAGAGCTCTATGAAGTCTGCCATGCCTTCACCTACAACGATCCTGACGGCAATGGGGTCAACGACACCTTCGGCCTGACCGGCGACGGTCTTGGCACCCTCAGGTACTTCTTCTCCTCCACCGGTGTTTCCAACCGCTACTGGAACAAGGACGCCGACGGCAACTGGTTCTACGGCGCTCTTGACGACAGCAACATCGTGGTCCTGGAATGGCTGCGCAAGATGTATGAAGACGGATCCATCGATCCCGACTTCGCCGCCACCACCTGGAAGGAAGGCCTGCAGAAGTTCTCCTCCAACACCTTCGGCGTATGCGTGCGCAATGCTGACGCTGACTGGATCAACAGCGTGATGGTGCAGTACTACGGTGCTGCCAACCCCGACTGCAACCCCTTTGACCGTGTCAGCCTCATCGGCGCTCTGGGCAACAACAAGGGCGATCAGCCGAGAATGGAAGCCTACATCTCCTGCATGGTGGCTGTTCAGTTCGCTCCGGAAATCTCCGAAGAGAAGATGGACCGCTTCCTGGCCTTCTATGAGTACCTGCTGGGCGACGGCAAGTACATGCGCCTGGGCCTGGAGGGCCAGGACTATGTGCTCAACGAAGACGGCAGCGTGACCCTGATCCGCGATGAGAACGGCAACGCTTCCAACCTGGCTGTCAAGTATCCCAGCATTCCCGTGACCCACTGGACCTCCTGGGGCTTTGAAATGGCCGCCATGCAGAACGTGGAGTACTTTGATCTGTACAACAATGAGACCAAGGCCCTCAACGCTGAAGTCTGCGCCATCCGCAACCAGAATCCCGTGTATCCCCAGGTCGGCCCCATGCTCATTGACGACGATGCCGTCACGGATGCAGCCGCCTTCAACATCACCAGTGAATACTGGCTCATCATCTCCGGCAAAGAGCCCGTGGCTGACATGTTTGCCGATATGAAGGCCAGAGCAGAAGCCTACTATGGCCCCGCCACCGAAAAGGTAACGGAAATCGCCGCACAGTACGGCTGGTAATCATCACCCGTAAAAGTCTATAAGGGGGTTGTTTCCTGTGGGGAGCGGCCCCCTTCTTTCACTTAAGATAACATCGGTCAGGTGGCATCAAGAAGGAGGCATCACGCATGTGGAATAAGTCTGTCCGTCTGAGGGAAGACGGCGCCATGGAAGCATACGGACGGCTGTGGCGCATGGATGAAGAAAGGCCCGGGGAACTGGTGCTGGAAAACGGGACCGTTTATCCCTTCTCCGCCTTTGAAAAGACCGTGTCAAAGCCGGTCTCAACGGGCCTTGGCAGCGGCATCCGGACTGTGCTTCAGGGGATCCCCGGGTACGCGGATTTTATGTGCGAGACAGAAATCCTGGTCCATGATACAGATGGTCACGTGGACTTCACCTTCTCCGTGGTGCGCCCTGGCGGTGTCCGGATCCGTGAGGTACGCTGGCCCGCGCCTATGGCGGCGGAAGGCCCCGGAGCCTACGCTGTGCTGAACACCATGCAGGGACAGCTGCTGCCCGCGGACTGGCCCGAGGCCGTGGGGGAGAAACTGCCCTTTGACGGCCAGATGTGCTCTGAGGCGGCCTACATGCCCTGGTGGGGCGAAGTAACGAAAGAAGGCAGCTATCTGGCATGGGTCCGTCAGAGCCAGGACGCCAAGTACACCATCCATCATCCCGCCGGCGGTCCCACCCGGATCCGGGTCCGGCACCTGCCCTCCCTGGGCCATATGTCAGAGCAGAGAACCGTATCGCTTTACTTCCTGCCTGCGGGCAGCGACTACAGGGACCTGTGCCGGCTGTACCGGCGTCTAGCAGATGAGGAGGGCAAACCAATCACCCTGAAGGAAAAAGCCGTCCGGAATCCCCAGCTAAACCGCCTCCTGGGCTGCTGCGTCATGCACGTGGCCGGCAAGACCCATGTGAGCCCTGACTCCCGGTATTACCACCGGGACGATCCGGAAAAGAACGACAGCCTGGTTCCCTTCTCCCACTGGGAAGAGCGGGTCCGGCGCCTGAAGGACATGGGCGTTGACCGCCTGTATCTGCACCAGGACGGCTGGGGCCAGCCCGGGTATGACAATCAGCACCCGGACTATCTGCCTCCCTGCCGGGAGCTGGGGGGATGGGAGGGCATGAAATCCCTCTCGGACACCATGCAGGAGCTAGGCTACCTGTTTGGCATCCATGACCAGTACCGGGACTACTATCTGGACGCCCCCACCTATGACCCGGACAATGCCTGCCGAAGCAGCGACGGAAGCATCTACGGCCACAGCATCTGGGCCGGAGGAAAGCAGAACTATCTGTGCGCCTCCCTGGCACCGGACTATGTCCGCCGCAATTTTGAACAGCTCCTGGCGGGCGGAATCCGGCTGCAGGCCGCATACCTGGACGTCTTCACCTGCAATGAGGCGGATGAATGCAGCCACCCGAGGCACAGGATGACCAGGAAGGAATGTCTTGCATACCGGGCCCGCTGCTTTCACTACCTCACCTCCCGCGGCATCCTGCCCTCCTCTGAGGAGGTCAATGACTGGGCCATGGACAGCCAGGTGTTCTGCCACTGGGCTCCCTATCCGGATGTCTGCGCCATCCCCGTGCCCCTCTTCAACCTGGTTTACCATGACTGTGTCCTGATCCCCTGGAAGATGGCCGCAGGTGAATGGGGCATCCCCAGGGGCACCACAGGCTTCCTGCACTGTCTTTTAAACGGCGGTCTGCCCTACCTCAGCGATACGGCGGAAGGGGAAGCGCTGGAAGAAAACATCCGGCAGGTACACCTGCTCTCGGAGCTGAATCTTCAGGTGGGCATGGAAAAAATGGTGGACCATCTGTTCCTCTCAGAGGACCGCAGGGTGCAGTACACCGTCTTTGAAGGCGGCACAAAGGTCACCGTGGACTTTGGCACAGGAAACTTTGAAATCTGTTATCCCTCGGGAAGGACGGTGAATCAACTGTGAGTACCCTCACTGTATCCCGCTATACCCTGCCTGCGGCTTCCCTGGGCCCCTTAAACCCGCTGCCGGACCTGAAAGGCGTGGGGGACGCCCACGCCGCCATCGTCATCGACACGGACACCGTAAGCCCTGAGGAAGCCAGATATATGGGCTGGGGCCGTATCCACTCCATCCTCCCCTATCTCATTCAGGACGGGTACAGCAGGGATAAGAAGACCTGTGACATGCCCTGCATCGTGCTGGAAAACAGCCATCTGAAAGCCGTTTTCTTTCCCACCCTGGGAGGCAGGCTCTGGGAGCTGCTGGATAAGGACAGGAACCGGGAGCTGATGCACACAAACCCGGTCTTCCAGCCGGCCAATCTTGCGCTGCGCAATGCCTGGTTTTCCGGGGGCGTGGAGTGGAACTGCGGCATCATCGGGCATACACCCTTCACCTGTGACGATGTGGCCTGCGAAGAGCTGAAACTGTCAGACGGCACACCGGTGCTGCGGATGTATGCCTACGAGCGGATCCGGCACCTGTTTTACCGGGTGGAAGCCTGCCTGCCGGATACGTCCCGGAATCTGTATGTCCGCGTGCGCATCGACAACGCCCTGAAGGAGGATACCGCCGTGTACTGGTGGAGCAACATGGCGGTCAACGAAAGTGAAGATGTACGGGTCATCGTGCCGGCAAAAAAGGCCTTCCGCTACGGCTACGGCGGAAAGCTCAGCAAGGTGCCCGTCCCCTATATGGATGCTGAGGCGGACAAGCTCCGGGGCTCTGCCGCCCGCCTGGCCCGGCAGCAGGGCGGTATCCTGCACTGGGATGTCAGCCATCCCACCTGCCTGCCCCAGAGCATGGATTTCTTCTTTGACGTGGAAAAGGGCCAGCGCCCCTTTATCGCCGCGGTAAACCGGGAAGGATATGGGATTGTCCAGACATCCACCCGGCAGCTCATGGGCCGCAAGCTCTTTGCCTGGGGCATGGGAGAAGGCGGCCGCCACTGGCAGACCTTCCTGTCCACCCCGGAAAGCGCCTATATCGAACTGCAGTCCGGACTTGCCAGGACCCAGCTGGAGCACCTGCCCATGGAGGCCGGCGGAAGCATCTCCTGGCTGGAAGCCTACGGGGCTGTGCAGGCGGACGGCGCCGTGTGCCAGGGAGAAAACTGGGACGCGGCCGTGGACAGTGTCCGCACGGTCCTGAACAGCCAGTGTCCTGAGGAAGACCTGAACGCCCTGCACGAAACCATGCAGAGGGAACTGGACGGAAATAGCGGCACCGTACTGCACCGCTGCAGCGGCTTTGCCCTGTGCGAGCAGGCCCTGCGGGGGGATGCCTTTTCCACGGCAGGACTTTCCCTCACCGGCAGCATGAAGACAGAAAACGGGGAACAGGCCTGGCTGGACCTTCTGAAAAACGGGATCCTGCCCTGCCCGGAGCCCCTTGCGGAACCGACTTCCTATCAGACAGACCCTGAATGGGAAAAGAAGCTTGCATCTTCCCTTTCCCGTCCGGGCGGGGACCACTGGTATGCCTTCTATCAGCTGGGGGTCATGGCCTTTTTCCGCGGGGACAGGAAACAGGCAGAGGATGCCTTCCTCTCTTCCCTGAACAGGGCCCGGAATCCGTGGGCGCTGCGCTGTCTTGCCCTTCTCCGGGACACAAAGGAGGCCGCGGACCTGTATCTGGAAGCGGCCCGCATGAAACCCATCCGGCCCCTGGTGCTGGAAGCCATGGACGCCCTTCAGAAGGCAGAAAGATGGGAAGATATGCTCTCTTTCTGGGAAAGCCTTCCGGAAAACCTGAAGGAGGACGGCCGCATCCTCTGCCACCGGGCAGCAGCCCTTCTCAGGAGCGGAAACCTGGATGCGGCGGAAGCCATCCTGCAAGGGCCCATCGTATTGACAGATGTGCGCGAAGGCAATACCCTGCTGACGGACCTCTGGTTTGAGTGCGCAGCCCTGCGCAGGTTCGGCCGGGCAGATGAAGAAAGCCTCGCCTGGGCGGAGGAAAACGTAAAACCTCCAAAGCACCTGGATTTCAGGATGCTGTAAAAGCATTCCATCCCATGTACCTGTATTGTCTGTATGTGTCCTGAACAAACCTGTACCTGAAAGGAAGGTAACGTGCTATGAATCGACCTCTGACTGTTGCTGTGGCTGGCTGCGGATCCCGCGGCCAGGACACCTACACCAAGATCCTCCTGGAGATGCCGGAGAAGGCAAAAATCGTTGCTGCAGCGGATATCAACCCGGAAAAACTGGAAGGCATGCGGAAGCTGACGGGTATCCCGGAAAGTGCCTGCTACGCCTCTGCCGAGGAAATGCTCGCCCAGCCCCGCCTTGCCGATCTGATGCTGATCTGCACCCCGGACCGCTGCCACTACAGCCAGGCAAAAGCTGCCCTGCTGCTGGATTATGATCTCCTGCTGGAAAAACCCATTGCCCCCACTGCGGATCAGTGCAGCGAGCTGCGGGACATCGCCAATGAGCGGGGACGGAAGGTGGCTGTCTGCCATGTGCTCCGCTATACCGTGTTTTACCAGAAGATCCGTGAGCTCATTGCCTCCGGGATCATCGGGGACGTCATGAACATGCAGGCCATTGAACAGGTCTGCTACTGGCATCAGGCCCACAGCTTCGTGCGCGGCAACTGGCGCAATGAAGGACTTTCCAGCTGCATGATTCTCCAGAAGTGCTGCCATGACATGGACATTCTTCTGTGGCTGTGCGGAAAGCACTGCAAACGGGTATCCTCCTTCGGTTCCCTGAGCCATTTCCGGGAAGACCGGGCTCCGGAGGGCAGCGGCACACGGTGCATGGACTGCGGCATCGCGGAAACATGCCCCTACAACGCCGTGCGCTTCTACCTGGACGAATTCCACCGCACCGGGGACGAGTGGCCCCAGAACGTGGTGGCCTTTGAGCCCACCGAGGAAAAGCTCCTTGCTGCCCTGAAGGATGGCCCCTACGGCCGTTGCGTCTATCACTGCGACAACGACGTGGTGGACCATCAGGTGGTGAACCTGGAACTGGAGGACGGCGCCACCGTCAACTTCACCATGACCGCTTTCACCGCCCACGGCGGACGGACCCTCCGGGTCGGCGGCACCATGGGCGAACTGTACTGCGACATGAAGGCCAACACCATCCGGGTCATGCCCTACGGCAAGGAAGATGAAGTCATCGATGTCCGCAAGCTGGCCAGCGATTTCTCCGGCCACGGCGGCGGAGATGCCCGCATGGTCCGGGAGTTTGTGGACCTGGTCCGGGGTGAGACCGGCATCAGCAGCACCATGACATCCATAGACCGCTCTGTGGAGAGCCATCTGGTAGCCCTGGCCGCGGAAGAGTCCCGTCTGCATGGCGGCGAAATGATCGAGCTTGCCTGACCCTTCACCCGTGAAGGGATGGCCTGATTTCAAAAAAGGCAGAGGGAGTGGATTTACCCACTCCCTCTGCTCTTTGTATACAGCTGTTCAGCACAGGATCAGAAGCACGGCCACAATCACCGCCGGAACGGTCACCGTATCATATTCACTGGGTGAAACCAGTTCCGTCACCGTACCCAGCAGGGCGCCGATGCCGGCACCCAGCAGTACCGTGGGAAGGCCGGCTTTCTGCACAAAATACAGGATTCCCGCGCCAGCAAGGAAGGAAACAGCCAGCATGGCCCCGCTGCCCTCCCAGGATTTCTTTCCGTCGGTGAATCTGGACCTGACCTTGTGTTTTCCGAAAGGCACACCCACCAGGGCCGCCGCGGCATCGCCCGTGCCCCACATCATCACCGCGGCCGCGGCCAGGTGCGGCTGGTCAAAGATCCCCCAGCTTACCACGATCACCACGGCAAACGTGAAAAACAGCATCAGGAGGCTCTTTCGGATCTCGCCGGGCCGTTTTTCCACAAACAGGGACGGATACCAGGCTTCTTTTTCAAAGGCCTTAAGGAGCGGATAGATCACCACCGCTGTCAGGACGGATGTCAACGACACCGCCTGCCAGCTTCTGGATGCCAGGATGGTCAGGGAGATGCAGGTGAAAGCCACAGCATGCAGCATTTTCCTGAACACAAAGGACGGAACCCGGGTCAGGAAACGGATGGGCAGCAGCACCATGACGCAGGGGATGATGTACCCCGCCAGGACCCCCATGCAGTGGAACATGTCACGGACAAGACGGATCTGCATGAGTTCTTCCCGGAAATTCAGCATCAGCATGGCTGCCCCCAGAACAGTCAGCACGGCGCCGGTGAGAAGCCCCGCCGTTCGGTTCTTCACCCGGTTGGCAAAACGCGCCGTCACAAGGCTTGCCGTGGTGGCAACAGCCACGCACAGCACCAGCACGTCCCATTTTTGAAGGATAATGGCCGGATGAATCAGGATATGGCTGATGGATGCGATGAGGGCCGTAAACGTCATGATGAACGTGCTGGTCCCCACAGCGGTTTTCAGTTCCATCCCAAGGAAGGCGGTAAAGACCACCAGCATCATCATGCCTCCGCCCGTGCCCACAAAGCCTGTGCCAAACCCGATGGTCAGCCCGAAAAACACGGAGACGGCGATTCCTTTTCCGTCCAGTTTTCCCGCATTCCCCGCAGGGCGGGTTTTCTTCGTATCCGGGGAAATCAGGAACCTGAGGCCGATACAGAAGGTCAGGATCAGCGTAAAGCTGCCCAGCACCACGTTTTCCACCAGGAAGGCCACATAACTTCCTGCCGCGCACATGGAAAGCACGCACAGGAGCATGACCCAGCCCCGCTTCAGGTCAATCCTGCCGTTTTTCGCATAGGTCCGTGCCGTCACAGCCGATCCCAGGATATCCGATGCCAGCGCGATGGCCGTTGCCTGATATACCCCCGTCTCGCCGGAGAAGGACGGGCACAGGACGATCAGGATGGGAACCATGACCGTGGCGGCAGACAGGCCCGCAAGGCCGGTGCCGATACCTGCCCCCAGGGCAGCAACTGTGTACCAGACCCATTCCATGATCGTTTTCCTCCTGTCTAAGAAGCCGTTTACTTACCGTGCCTGTTTTACGCGCCTGCCTCTCCGTCCACTTCAAGGATCAGGGCCGCCAGCTGTTTCCCGGCGGCCGTTTTCATATGTTCTTTCATAAAACAGCGGTTGTTTTCCGCAGTGTAGCCCTTTTCCAGGGCGTTGGTGATGTAATCCGCCTCAATCAGGATCTGCCAGTCCGTCCCGTCAATGCCTGCATACGTATGATGGTGCCCCACCAGAAAGGAGACCCGTTCAATCTGCTGAAGCGTCAGTCCCGAGTCCTTCAGGAATTCCCGGACCATGGGTGCCCCCTCTTCCTCCTGGTGTTTCCCCTGGGTGTTGCCGTACTTAAGCTTGCACAGGGGACGGGCGATATCATGGGTGATGGCGGCTGCCTCCAGAATCAGCATGTCTTCCCCGGAAAGGCCCTCCGCCCCGCCGATGGTCCTTACATAGGTCCACACCCGGGTCGTATGGTCGATATCATGCTGGCTTCCCTTATAAAACGCTGTCATTTTCAGCATGATAGATGAGAGTATTTCTCTGTCTGTCATCTTTCTCTCCCGCCAAAGGGCAGATCAGGTTTCGCTTTCGCCCTTTTCCAGCGCGCTGATCCTCTGGCTCAGTGTGGGATGGGAATAGGTCAGTTTCACCGTCAGGGGATGGGGGGACAGGCAGCCGAAATTGTCCCGGCTGATCTTTTTCAGCGCGGAAATCAGTTCCGCCGCATAGCCTTCCTCCGCGGCCTGCCGGTCCGCCCGGTACTCTGCCTTCCGTTCCATGCCGAAGGTGACCACATCGTAGAAGGCGGTAAAGATGGGCATATAGACATTGCCCACCAGGATAAAGGCGAAGGCATAGTTCAGGTTCTCAAAGCCAAAGGGCGCACAGCTGCCTGCAAAATGCACATGCAGCCACATCAGCAGCGCCAGGGCCGCCATGTTGCCGAGATTCACAATCTGGTTCCTCAGGGTATCTTTGTGCAGGCCGTGTCCCACCTCATGGGCAAAGACAGCGCAGATTTCTTCCGGTGTCAGCTTCTCCAGCAGGGTGTCATAGAGCACAATGGTCTTGGTCTTCCCAAACCCTGTGAAATACGCATTGGCCTTGGTGGTGCGCCTGGAGGCGTCCATCACCACGATGTCCCTGACCTTATAGCCATGCTTTTCCAGGAGGTTCCTGAGCTTGTCCCGCAGCTCCCCTTCCTCAAGGGGTGTAAACTTGTTGAAGATCTTTGAAAAATAGGGATACAGGAAGGTGACAGCCAGCATAAAGAGCACCAGAATGCCCAGGAACACCACCAGAATCCAGTCCCCCAGGGCCCGGTGCAGGGCGGCAAAGACGGACAGGAGGCCGAAGCTTATGAGAAAACCGATGGCAAACTCCTTGATCTGGTCTTCCGCAAAGGTTTCCAGGGTGGATTTGTTAAAGCCGTACCTTTCCTCTATGGTCATGCGGATATAGCTGAAGATGGCCGAAAACAGGCTCCAGACAAGGGAGTCGAAAAAGACCACCACCAGGATCGGCAGATAGACACCCTCAGTGGGTGAAACATGGGCATAGAGATTAAAATGGATCAGCACAAACATGACGGCAAAGGAAAACACATGCTCAAAGGCAGACAGCCGGACATGCTCCTTATGGTAGGCCTGCCATTTCCTGTAGGTTTTCCGGTCATAGACATCAATGACATTGAGGGGAACCGGATTGTCTGCGGCCTTCCGGTCCAGCCAGTCCAGGTACAGGGACCAGAGTGTAACCATTGCCAGTAGAATCAGGTAAAGTGTCTTCACGAAGGTACAACCCCTTTCTTTCAAAAAAGGGCAGCATATGCCGCCCTTATGCTTATTCTGCTTCCAGCTGTTCCATCGCCTGAGGGATCCTGGCAGCTTCTTCCGGGTCCAGGGGCGGATACTGGGGATCCATTTCCCGCAGCGTGTCCACCAGCACCTGGCTCATCAGATAGCGGGTATACCATTTGGTATCAGCAGGAAGGACATACCACGGTGCGTGCGGTGTTGCCGTGGCATTGATACAGTCTTCATAGGCCCTGTCGTATGCCTCCCAGGCTGCCCGTTCCTTCATGTCCGCCGTCGAAAGCTTCCAGTGTTTTTCGTCCCGCTCAATCCGCTCCAGGAAGCGTGTTCTCTGCATTTCCCTGGAAACATTGAGGAAAACTTTCACCATGCGGTAACCGTTGTCATACAGGTACTCTTCCCAGTTGCGCAGCTGCGTATAGCGCTTCTCAAAGAAGTCCGGCGTCAGGCACCTTTTGGCCAGAGTGTATCCCTGCTCCATGTGATGGACCCTGACCACCAGGACATCCTCGTACTGGCTGCGGTTGAACAGTCCGATCTTGCCCCTGGGCGGGAGCGCCTGATGGATCCGCCAGAGATAATCATGGCCGAGCTCCGTGGTATTGGGCGCCTTGAAGGAATGTACCTCAAGGGCTGCCGGATTCAGGCCTGAAAAAACTTTTTTGATCAGGCTGTCCTTGCCTGCCGCATCCCTGGCCTGCAGGGCAATGACAAGGCCCTCTTCCCCGGAAGCGTACAGCTTTTCCTGAAGCACCGCCGCTTCCGTCAGGTTGATCTGGGTCTTCGCCACCAGCTCCGCCTTGTTGTCCTTTTCTTTTCCTGCATCTGTCTGAAGATCCTTAAGAGACAGTTTACGGGTCCCGTCAAAATAGAACTCCCTGGTTGACATACAGCCAATTACTCCTCTGCGATTTCACTTGGCATGGATTATAGAGTATTTTCATTTTTCGTTCAATCCCCGCCCTGTCCCTGTCCGCCGCATTTTCGCTTGACGAAAAGGGCCTGACAAAGTAGCATGTTCACCTGGAATTTCTTTTTCTAACAGGAGGTCCATGTATTTTGCTGAAGCGCAATCAGGATACACAGCTTCTCGTACCGCCTACCGGTCTTCCTGAAGATTTTCAGCCCACCCCCGCTTCGGGCCTGACTTCAGAGCAGGCCCATGCGCTTGAGAAGGCCGGGAAAGGCAATAAAACCAGGGACGCTTCCCTCAAGCCCCTGTGGAAAATCTTCTTTTCAAATCTCTTTACCCTCTTTAACCTGTTAAACATCGCCCTGGCCCTGTGCCTGGTGGCTGTTCACAGCTACCGGAACATGATGTTTCTGGGGGTGGTGATCTCCAATACGCTGATCGGTACCATTCAGGAAGTCCGGGCCCGCAACACCGTCCGGAAGCTCCGTCTGCTCAACCCCAGCCAGATCCGCACCCTGCGGGACGGACAGGAAACCCTTCTTCCCCCGGACAGGCTGGTGGAGGGAGACCTGGTGATCCTCTCCCGGGGCAGTCAGGTGCCCGCCGACGCCGTGGTTCTGGACGGCCACGGTGCCGTGGATGAATCCATGCTGACCGGTGAAAGCCTGCCCATCAGCAAGAAAAACGGGGACCTGGTCATGTCCGGCACCTTCGTGACGGAAGGCGAGATCCGCGTCCAGCTGCTCTATGTGGGCCATGAAAGCTATGTCAACAGGCTGACCCGGGAAGCCAGGAAAATCAATCCCCCCAAATCTGCCCTGATGCAGGACTTAAACAAACTGACCCGGATCTTCTCCATGATCCTGGTTCCCCTGGGCGGGCTGCTGTTCGTGAGCCAGCACTATCTCTCCCACCTTCCCCTGGAAAAAGCGGTTCCCCAGTCCGTGGCCGCCATGGTGGGCATGATCCCCGAAGGCCTGATCCTCCTCACCTCCGTGGCATTGGCCGTGGGCGTGGTCCGTCTCGGCCGCAAGGGTGCCCTGGTGCAGGAGCTCTACGGCATTGAAACCCTCTCCCGGGCCGACATTCTCTGTCTGGACAAGACCGGCACCCTCACCACGGGAAAGATGCAGCTGGCGGACATGGTCCCCATGGAGACGGATAAAGTGGGGCTGAATACAGCCGCAGCCCGCATCCTTTCTGCCTTCCCTGAGGATGACACTTCCACCTTCCAGGCCCTGCGCGCCTCCGTTTCCCCGTCCTCTGAACATCCGGACGCCGTGCTGCCCTTCTCCTCCGACCGCAAGTGCAGCTGCGCCGTCTTTGGTAAGTCATCCCTGATCTTCGGTGCCCCCTCTTTTGTGATGCGTCAGGGGTATGACCGGATCCGGGAAAAGGTGGAAACCTGGTCGGACCAGGGCTACCGTGTGCTTCTTCTGGCAGAGGGCGGTCCCGCAAATCTGCCTGAACTGCCTGAAGTAAAGCGTGTCCTGGGTCTTGTGCTCCTTCAGGACCAGGTCCGGGAAGCAGCCGAACAGACCCTGGCCTATTTCCGTGAAGAAGACGTGCAGGTCAAGATCATCTCCGGAGATGACCCGCACACCGTGGCAGCCATTGCCCGGAGGCTGAACCTGCCCGGTGCAGACCGTTTCCTGGATACCTCAGGACTGACGGACGGCCAGCTGCGGGAGGCGGCGGTGAACTATACCGTCTTCGGCCGCGTCACACCCCACCAGAAAAAGGAACTGGTGCTGGCCCTGCAGCAGGCGGGGCATTCCATTGCCATGACCGGGGACGGCGTCAACGACATTCCTGCCCTGAAGGCGGCCGACTGTTCCATCGCCATGGCTGGGGGTGCAGACGCAGCCCGCAATGTGGCCCAGCTCACCCTGCTCACCTCCGACTTTTCCCTTCTGCCGGACATCGTGCTGGAGGGCCGGCGGGTGGTCAACAACATCACCCGTTCCGCTTCCCTGTTCCTGATCAAGACCCTGTATTCCTTCCTGCTTACCCTGCTGCTGATCTTTCTGCCTGCCACCTATCCCTTCCAGCCGGTGCAGCTGACCGTCATCTCCAGTTTCACCATAGGGATTCCGGCCTTCTTCCTGTCCCTGGAAAAGAACAGGGAAAGAATCCGCGGGCACTTCCTTAAAACCATCCTGCGAAACGCCATGCCCGGCGGCATATGTGTCACACTCTGCGCCTGCCTGTGCATGCTCATGGAAAACTTCGGATGGTCTGTGGAGCTTGGCTCCACCATGGCCACAATCTGTGCCGGCGGCATCGGGCTCATGGCCCTTCTGCAGGTGGCATGGCCGCTGAATCTTTACCGCGGCCTCCTGATCGCCTGCATGGCAGGCTGCATGTCGGTTGTGTTCCTCTTTTTTGGAAAACTCATCTTCTTTACGCCCCTGGATTCGGTCCATGCACTGATCTTCGTTGGTCTCATGGTGTTCTCCTTCATCATGATGCAGCTCCTGATCCGCCTTCTCTACCGGCACTTTCCGGTGGAATGATCCCTGTTCTTTTCATGTTTCCCCCTTGCTTTCCTGTCCCTTCTC
Source organism: uncultured Clostridia bacterium (assembly GCA_946627565.1). GTDB lineage: Bacteria > Bacillota > Clostridia > Christensenellales > Aristaeellaceae > UBA2943. The sequence goes on along the minus strand of CAMOVR010000033.1, from coordinate 5,395 downwards.
CATTATGATGCCCCCAGCGCCGGATGAGCCGGTGCAATTCAGAGATTTGAGGAAACTGCCATGACGATGCTTCACGCCTTTACGTTTACGACCCCCATGGCCGCTTTTGGCGCATGGGTTTTCATCGTGGACGTCTGAGGGGATTGCCATTGTCTTTTCATGCAGGGACCCCGGACGGGGTTCCTGTTTTTGTGTAATGAAAGGAGCCATATTATGATCATCGTTCTTCGCCAGGGCACACAGCAGAAGGAAATCGACCAGCTCTGTGAGGTGGTAACCCGATTTGGGAACATCACCGTCAATCCCGTCATCGGGACAGACCTGACCATTCTGGGACTCATTGGCGACACCAGCCAGGTGGACCCTACCCAGATTGAAAGCTTCCACTGCGTGGAGCGCATCATGCATGTGGCCGAACCCTATAAAAAGGCCAACCGTTCCTTCCATCCGGATGACACCGTGGTGGACGTGGGCGGCGTCAAGGTGGGCGGCAGCTGCATCACCATGGTGGCCGGCCCCTGCTCCGTGGAGAGCCGGGATCAGATCTGCGGCATCGCGGATGCTGTACGAAACAGCGGCGCTTCCCTTCTCCGGGGCGGCGCCTTCAAGCCCCGCACCTCCCCCTACGCCTTCCAGGGGCTCAAGTATGAAGGCCTGGAGCTGCTGAAGGAGGCCCGGAAAACCAGCGGGCTGCCCATTGTCTCCGAGATCATGTCCCCCTACGACCTGGATCGCTTTATGGAGGATGTGGACCTGATCCAGGTGGGCGCCCGGAACATGCAGAACTTTGACCTTCTGCGGCAGCTGGGCAGGGTCAGAAAGCCCGTCCTGCTCAAGCGGGGCCTTTCCGCCACCATTGAGGAGTGGCTCATGAGCGCTGAATACATCATGGCCGGCGGCAACGAACAGGTCATTCTCTGCGAGCGGGGCATCCGCACCTTTGAAACCTATACCCGCAATACCCTGGACATCAGCGCCGTGCCTGTGATCAAGCGGCTCTCCCACCTGCCCGTTCTGGTGGACCCCTCCCACGGCACCGGCAAAAGATGGATGGTCTCCCCCATGACAAAGGCTGCCATAGCGGCCGGTGCAGACGGTGTCATGATCGAAGTCCACAACGATCCCCAGCACGCCCTGTGCGACGGCCAGCAGTCCATCACCCCGGATACCTTTGACGAAATCATGCGGGACATCCGGATCATTGCAAAGGCCGTGGGCAGGGAGGTCAGGGGATGACCACCGTAGAGATCCGCCTTCCGGGACGCATATGCCCGGTGCACATCGGGGAAAACCTGATCCGTCAGACCGGTTCCTTTGTGGCGTCCCTGGGCCGTGCACGGAAAGTCCTGGTGGTCACAGATGACAATGTGGCACCCCTGTACCTTGATACGGTCTTATCTTCCCTCACGGAGGCGGGCCTTGAAGCCTTCTCTGCCGTCCTTCCCCACGGGGAGAGCACCAAGACGCTTTCCTCCCTGGAGGGACTGTACCATACCCTGGCAGGGCACGGCATCACCCGCAGTGATATCGTGCTGGCCCTGGGCGGCGGCGTCATGGGCGATCTGGCCGGCCTGGCCGCTGCCACCTGGCTTCGGGGCGTGCGCCTGGTGCAGGTTCCCACCAGTCTCCTGGCCCAGGTGGATTCCTCCGTGGGCGGCAAGGTTGCCGTGGACCTGCCTGAGGGCAAGAATCTGGTGGGTGCCTTTTACCAGCCGGATCTGGTGCTCTGTGACCCCTCTGTTCTCTCTACCCTGACCCCTGCCTTCTGGGCAGACGGACTGGGAGAGGTGGTCAAGTACGGCTGCATCATGGACCCGGACCTGTTTGACCTTCTTGAAAAGCTTGCCCCCGGCGGCCGGGATGCCCTTATGGGCAGCATGCACGACATCGTCAGCGCCTGCGTCCGGGACAAGGCAAAGGTGGTCAGTGAGGATGAGCGCGACACAGGGGCCCGCATGATCCTGAACTTTGGCCATACAGTGGGCCACGCCATAGAGACCTGCCAGGGGTATGCCGGCCTGTCCCATGGCTGCGCCGTGGCCGCCGGCATGGTTGCCATCTCCACGCTTTCCGAAAAGCAGGGGCTGACGGAGCAGGGCACCACGGAGCGGCTGGTCCGGCTCCTTGAAACCCTGCATCTGCCTGTCACGCTGCCGCCCATTCCCCTGCATGACCTGACCGCCGCCATGGGGATGGACAAAAAGACCTTTAACAGCACCCTGCACCTGGTGGTGCTTGACCGGATCGGGTCCTGCCGCATCCATAAGGCCTCCACGGACTTTTTCGCAGGTCTGTGATGTGGTTTTTTCACGGTTCTGCATAAGCCATGCCCATAACGGGATGGCTTTTCTTCTGTCAATCGTTTTTTGATTGTGGCATTTTACGGCCTGATTGAACCTTCTTTTCAAAAAATCGGAAAAAGGCTACAATACAAAACATCCCGGTACAAGACACCGCCATCTGAAGGAGACGAGTTCATCATGCGCACGGGGCCTGGTGAGAATGCATTTCTTTCCATCTTTCAAGCCCTTGATCCCGATACATTTCTGCAATCTTCCCACCCTTTTCATGCCTGGCAGATCCTTTGTCTGGAACCGGACATTCCGCTGACAGAAGAACAGGTTCAGGACTTTCTGCATGACCTGCCTTCCTTTTTTGAACAGGCCGGCCCGGTCTGTTCCGCCCTTTCCCCTGATTCTGACCGCATCTACCTGCTTCTGGCCCATACCCGGATGACGGCCCCCATTCATCAGTGCGTGGCCCTGTGGCTGTGCGTCCAGCTGCTCAAGGAAGTCTGCACCTTCCATCTGGAATGGGAATGCAATCTTCTGGTCTCTCCCCTGTTTACGGAGAGCTGCACGCAGGAGCGGTTTCTGGAGGCATTAAACGCCCTGACGGACTTTCTCACCTGGTGGAACGCTTCCTCGGCCATATCCGTCCCGGAGGCCAGAAGCTACCGCAGCCAGGCTCAGGAAGCCCTGCGCAGGCGCCGCTATGACCATTTCATTTCCTGTCCCGTCCGGCTGTCCGCCCGTGTCCGGGACCCAGGGCCCTTCCTGGTTTCATTTGTCCCCATCCTGATGGAGGCTGTCTGGAACCAGCATGCGGATATATCCGTCAGGACCCTGACGGAGGGCCTGTCCCTGCCCCTTCTGGCACGGCGCCCCCTGGAGACGCTTCAGAGCTGGGCCCGTTCCATTCCCGATCTCATCTCAAAATGCGGCGGCAGCACGGAGTCCCGCGATATGGAAAGGGTGATCTCCGTCATACAGCAGGACCCGTCCCTTCCCTATACCCTGGAAAACCTGGCCAGATCCGTGGGCCTCACCGCCCCGTATTTCTGCCGCCTCTTCCGGGAGCAGACCGGGAAGACCCTCTCCACCTTCCTTGTATCCACCCGGATGACGCTGGCACAGAAACTGCTGCGGGAAAACAGCCATACCCTGCAGGAGATTGCGGAGCTCTGCGGGTATCCCAACAAGAGTTACTTCTGCAAGGTGTTCCGGTCTTTCACCGGCATGACCACCGGACAGTATGAGGAGCATGTACGCAGACAGGCACAGTTTTCCCTTCCCGGAGGTACATCGTGAAAAAGACCCTGGCCATATTGCTGGCCCTGTTCCTGCTCTTTTCCCTTTTTCCCGCCATGCAGGCGGAAACATCCGAGGTTTCACCGCAGATCCGGGTGCTGCTGCGCAGACTGAACCTGATGGACCGCCTGGACATGGTGCTGGTGGGCAGGTGCCAGGTGGAGGGCAGCGGCTATGCCGTCTTCCTGCCCGGTGGCACGGAAATCACCTGCCAGATCCAGGACAGCCAGCTGTATCTGTATACCGGAAATATGACCATGCGCTGCGGCAGCCGTCTGTGCTTTATGCCCACCGATCCAAACGGCGGCATGAAGCTCTCCGGCGGCTCTTCCCTGTATCCTGGCACCCTGGACGTAACCGTCTCAGCCAGCCTTCTCCAGGCCGTGCTTACCCTGCCTGTGGAAACCTATCTCCGGGGAGTCCTGCCCTATGAAATGGGGGACGGCTTTCCCCTGGAAGCCCTGAAGGCCCAGGCCGTCTGTGCCCGCACCTATGCCATGGCCCGCCTTGCCTCCCAGAAAGACTGGGACGTGGTGGACACCACCAACGACCAGGTGTACCGGGGCACGGGCAACTCGCCCCTGTGCGATCAGGCCATAGCGGAAACCGCCGGCATTGTGGGCACCCGGGGCGGAAAGCTGGCCTCCTGCTATTACGCCGCCAGCAACGGCGGCCAGACCGTGCTTCCAAGCAGGGTCTGGCCCGGGGAGGACGACAGCATCTATGCCGTCTCAGATGACCCCTACGACCTGGCCAATCCGGACAGCATCGTGCGAAGGGCCGTCCTGGAAAAGACCTCCCCTGACCTTGCGGAGCCCGTCAGACAGATCCTGACAGACGCCCTTACAAAAGACCTTAAAAAACAGGGGTTCGATGTTTCCCCCGCATCCCTCCGCATCGACGCCATCTCCCAGTGCCGGCTCTCCGGCCACGAGAAGGCGCCTGTGCGCTTTGTGGACACCCTGCACCTGACCGTATCCTATTCCGGCAGGCGCCCTCTCTCCGGTGTTTCCTCCACGCCCTCCCTGGCGGGCGGCACCTACGGGGAAGATGAGGATATGCTCTTCTTTGCCACCTCCACCCCCGGTCCCTCACCGGATGCAGATGTTCTGGGACCCTTTGAGGCTGCCCGGGAGCCTGCCGAACTTACCCTTCCCCTGTTCCCGCAGCTGGCGCGGGCCCTGCACCTTTCCATATCCGGCTCGGACAATGAGCTCATTACCCTTACGGAGACGGAGAGTCAGTATGTTCTGGAAGCCCGCAGGTACGGCCACGGTGTGGGCATGAGCCAGCGCGGGGCCCAGTATATGGCAGAGCATGAGGGCTGGTCCTTTGACCGGATCCTGAAGTTCTATTATCCCGGCATGGAACTGCGCGTGGCCCCCTCCGATCTCCCTGCCCGGAGCACACCGGATCCCTTTCTGGCCCGGACCCCCGGTCCCTCCGCCACCCCGACGCCCCGTCCCACCCTTATGCCGGTGACGGAAAGTCTGAAAAACATGCCGGATGGGGCGCGCCTGGCCTCGGTGGAAGGCATTGCGGATGATTCCAGCCTGAACCTGCGATCCGAGCCCTCCGCGGCTTCCGAAATCCTTATGCGGCTGTACAAACACCAGCAGGTCATTGTGCTTGAAACATGTGAGGACCCTGCCTGGGTCCATGTCCGTACGGACAGTGCAGAAGGCTTTGTCATGGTCTCTTTCCTTGCCTTTGCGGATGGCCCCGCGCCTTCCCCTGCCCCCTCGGCTCTTCCCTGAGAAAGGTTGTACTCCATGTCCGGCGCAAAGCACTTTGCCCTTCTTCTG
>CAMOVR010000032.1 GCA_946627565.1 uncultured Clostridia bacterium | reverse complement strand
CAACGAGCTGGACAATCAGAATGGCCGGTATGCCGAACCGGAAGGAAGGGTGCCTGGTTTTGTGATGGAACACACGCATCCCAAGGATTGCACCTATGCTTCCGCCAAGAATTGCCGCAAGAAACAGTGTTTTCTCGGGTATCCGCCATTTCTGTTTCCGGGCTTTCCTCTTGTCCGCGCCAAACAGAAAGAACGCCGTGATGTTTAAGATTACCAGGTATCCCACAAGCAGCCAGTGCCAGGTCTGCATACGTTTTTTCCTCACTTTCCTGTGCCGTCGCAGGCGGCGTTGTCTCAAAGCCCGCCCTGGGCCGGTACATCATACGGTAACAAGAAGAGGTTGTCAAAAGACCATCCCGTGAAGCCTCCGGACGCGTTTCCGAAATGCTGTTCTGCAGGCCGCTGTCTGACATCCGATTGACAATCCGGTGTATTTGACAGACAATAATGCGAAGAAGGAGGGATTTCATGTACGATTATCTTGTTGTCGGCGCAGGGCTGTACGGCGCTGTCTTTGCCCGGGAGGCAAAAAATGCCGGGAAGACAGTCCTTGTCATTGATAAGCGCAGCCAGGTGGGCGGCAACATCTATACAAAAGAAGTGGAAGGTATTCACGTTCATCAGTACGGCGCGCATATCTTCCATACGAACAATAAGGAAGTCTGGGATTACGTAAACCGTTTTGCCACCTTTAACCGCTTTACGAATTCTCCGGTGGCCAATTTCCACGGCGAGCTCTATTCCCTGCCTTTCAACATGTACACCTTCAACCGCATGTGGGGCGTTGTGACGCCCCAGGAGGCAGAAGCCAAAATTGCTCAGCAGCGGCAGGAAGCCGGCATCACCGAACCGAAGAACCTTGAAGAACAGGCCATCAGCCTGGTGGGCGTGGATATCTACGAAAAGCTGGTCAAGGGCTATACGGAAAAGCAGTGGGGCCGTGACTGCCGGGATCTTCCCGCTTTCATCATCCGCCGTCTGCCGGTGCGACTGACCTTTGACAACAACTATTTCAACGCACTTTATCAGGGAATTCCCATCGGCGGATATACAAAGATGGTGGAGCGCATGCTGGAAGGCATCGAAGTGCGTCTTGACACGGATTATCTGGCGGACCGGGATGCCTTTGACGGAATGGCGGAACACATCGTCTATACCGGTCCCATTGATGCATTCTTTAACTATTCAGAAGGTACGCTGGCCTACCGGTCCGTCCGCTTTGAGACCGAGCTGCTGGATATCCCCAATTTCCAGGGCAATGCGGCGGTCAATTATACGGACAGGGAAACCCCGTGGACCAGGATCATTGAACACAAGTGGTTCACCTTCGGAAAAGACGATGCGGGCAACGATATCCCCAAAACGGTCATCAGCCGGGAGTATTCCTCCGAATGGAAAAAGGGAGACGAGCCCTATTATCCCGTCAATGACGCGGAGAACAATGCCATCTATGCATCCTACAAAAAGATGGCGGATGCGCAGAGCAAAGTGATCTTCGGCGGCAGGCTCGGAGAATACAAATACTTTGATATGGACAAGACCATCGAGGAAGTCCTTAAAAAGGCCAGAGAAGTTCTCGGATAATCACGGAACCCCCGCAGATGCTGCGGGGGTTCCGTTTCTTCAGGCTTCTCTGATGGTGGCGATGAGTTTCCGCAAATCCTTTTCGTCCCAGATGACGGGAACCGGGTACAGGGGATTTGTTTCCCTGTCTGCCCAGCGGATGATCTGGGGAATGTCTTCCTCCCGGATCTTATCGATTCCTCTGGGGATGCCCATCTTCTCCTTCATTTCTTCAATCCAGCGAATGAAGGCTTCCGCCTTTTCGCTTTCTGTCCCCTGCATGCCGCATACATCTGCCAGCTCCGCCAGTTTTTTCTGTACGGCAGGGCCATACTGCCGGAGCACATGGGGCAGAATCACACTCATGGCCAGGCCGTGGGGCACGCCGTAAAGTCCCCCCAGGGTGTGGCCCACAGCATGCACATAGCCCACACATCCCCGGGTAAAGGAGCGCCCGGCATAGAAGGCTGCTTCCTGCATGGCCTGCCTTGCCTTCATGTTCTTTCCGTCCTGGAAGGCAGCATACAGATTGTCGTAAATGAGCCTGACAGCTTTTCTGGAGAAGTCATTCTCCAGCTTTGTGCAGTATGTTGCGTTGGTATAGCTCTCCACGGCATGACACAGGGCGTCCATGCCGGTGATAGCCGTGATAAAGGGCGGAAGCCCCGTGGTCAGTTCCGGATCCAGCACCGCCACCAGCGGCATGAGCACCGGATCGTTAATGGATGCCTTGTGCTTTGTGGAAGCAATGGTGATCACGGCAGCCACGGTGGTTTCAGATCCCGTGCCCGCCGTTGTGGGAACGGCCCAGAGCGGCACCACTTTTTTATGCACCTTCAGGACACCCTGCAGCTGATCCACCCGCTTGCCGGGATGGGCATGCTTTGCGGCAATGCCCTTGGCACAGTCCATGGGGGAACCGCCGCCGAAAGCCAGGATCATGTCGCAGCCTGAATCCCTGAAAAGCCGGTAGCCTTCCTCCACATTTTCGTCCGTGGGATTGGGCTGGATGTTGCTGAAAAGAGTGTACGTAAGCCCTGCCTGATCCATGGCCTTCATCAGGCTGTCCACCAGACCAAGGCGCATCAGGCCCTGGTCCGTCACCAGGAAAACATGACGGAAGCCCTTTGCCTTGAGCTTCTCCGGAACGGAAGTCACACACCCTGCGCCAGTGATGCGCTCAGGGATTCTGTAGTTCATGCAATAGTTGCCGATCTTCATTGCCCCGTGAAACACATGGCAGGCAATGTTTTTAAGTGTACCCATGCGGATGATCCTCCAGCGTCATTTTTCAAATACTCTCAGAAGCTTCATTTTCCAGCTGTTCTTTTTCCCGAGATAGGGATGTTCCCGAAGGGGCAGGTTAAAGTACCTGGACCCCCGCAGCACAGTGGATGGATGCGTGAATTCCCGGAAACCCCATTCCCCGTGATAGGCGCCCATGCCGGAATGTCCCGTACCGTTGAAGGGAACGCCCTTGACCATGAGATGGAGACACACTTCATTGATGCATCCGCCGCCGTACTGCTGGGATGCCATGGTGCGGTTGGCCCAGGCGATGTCCCGGGTAAACAGATACAGGGCAAGACCGTGCTCCCGCTGTGCTATCGTGTCCATGAGGTCATCGATCTCAGCATCCCTGAAGGGTACAACGGGAAGAAGCGGGCTGAAGAGCTCATGCATCACGATGGGCTCATCCTTCCTAACCGGATAGATGATGGTGGGCTCATACTGCAGCATTTCGGGATTTCCGTGTCCGCCAAAGCAGATCCTGTCCCTGTACGTTTCTGCCTCCCGGGCACATTTGTCGTAGGCAGCTCGGTTGATAAGCCTCGGATACTCCTCATTTTCAAGGGCATGCTCCCCGATCTGCCGGACGAAGGCAGCTTTGAGCTCCTTCAGGAATGCCTCCGCAACCTCTTCCGCCACGGCAACCTGATTGATGTTGATGCAGATCTGGCCGCTGTTGCAGAGCTTGAAGAAAGCGATCTTGCGGGCCGCGTCCTTAAGATCCGCATCCTTGCGTATCACGCACCAGTTCCCTGTCTCCCCGCCAAGTTCCAGGGCAACAGGCGTGAGATGTCTGGAAGCCATCTCCATGACATGGGCACCGACTTTCGGTGAACCCGTGTAAAAAATCTTATCAAATCGCTCCGAGAGACACAGGTCGGCCACATCATGCCCGCCGTCCACCACCGCGATATACTCTTCCGGAAATGTTTCCGAAATGAGTTTCTGAAGCACCGCCGTGCAGGCACCTGACTTGGAGCTTGCCTTGATCACCGCCGTGTTGCCGCCCGCAATGCTGGCGGCCAGAACACCCAGGGAAAGCAGGAAGGGAAAATTGAAGGGGCTGATAATCAGGGAAACGCCGTAGGGCATCTTGTAGACCCGGGTGATCAGGCTGGGAAAGCAGGTAAAGCCGCTGAAGTGGAGCTCCGGCCGGGCCCATTTCTTCAGCCCGTGCATCATCTCATTGATTTCCAGAATCACGTCGCCCACATCGCAGAAATACGCTTCCGTATCTGTTCTGCCAAGGTCTTCGTGAAGGGCTTTCAGCAGCTCCTTTTCATGGGTTTCCACGGCTGAGCGGAGCTTTCTGAGCTGCTCGATGCGCCAGGCTGTATCCAGGGTCTGGCCGCTGCGGAAAAACGCCCGCTGTCCTGAAACCAGGTCATGTATCTTTTCTTCTGTCCATTCCATCTGTATCTGAATCCTTCCAGGTGAATTGTTTTTTGATGGCCAGCGGTTATTGTATTCTATCCCCCGTAAAAGTGCAATATAAAAACGGGTAAAATCCCGTCAGTTTTCACAGCAGCCGTCAAAAGAAAAGACCGGCTGTGCAGCCGGTCCGCCGGTCAGTTAAATCCGAATATCTTCTGGGTGATTTTGTAGGAAGTCAGGAGAAATGCACGGCCTGCGGCGCCTTTCAGATGAATGGCGCGGCCCAGGAAGCGGTGGCGCAGCATCCGGTAGGCGTAAGGGTTCTCCTTTTTCATGAATTCCCAGAGCTCTTCCTTTTTCTTCAGGTTTTCTTCCGTTCCGCTCTTGGTGAGCAGCACGGAGGAGACCGTGGTGACAATCTCCAGATAGTTGCGCATATACTTGCGCTGCTGTTCGTTTTCGATTTTTTCCAGATCAATGGAGGTGATCATCAGCTTGTTGACCTTCAGGGCCTGATCGATCCGCTTGATCATGATGGATTCCTGTACCGACTGGTCATCCCTGCCGATGAAGTAGTGATACAGGTCTTCGTTGATGTAATACATGGTCCTGACATCTTTGAGGGGAACATAGACGTAGAGTTCATCCACATAGAAGGTGTGCTTGGGCAGGTCAAGTCCGCAGGTTCTCAGCAGCTCGGTGCGGTAAATGCAGGAGTGCATCAGCAGATACTGACCAAGCCTGAAGTGCCGGGTTTCCTCCCAGGAGAAAACCTGGTTTTCCGGCAGGGCATGATGGTAGCTCATCACGTGCTTGTGGGCTGCTCCCACCTTGTCGTAAATGTAATTGGCGATGACAAGGTCGATCTGCCTGTCCGGTTCCGAAAGCGTCCGAAGCACCTGAAGAACATGGGGGTAGGCGGTCTCATCCAGCCAGTCATCTGAATCAAGAACCTTGAAATAGATTCCGGTGGCGTTTCTGAGCCCTGTCATGACGGCGTCCCCATGGCCGCCGTTTTCCTTGTGCAGTGCCTTACAAATACCCGGATACATCTGTTCGTATCTGTCTGCAATCGATGCTGTGCCGTCTTTGGATCCGTCATTGACAATCAGGATCTCAACCTCGTCCCCGCCGGGCAGGAGCGACTGGATGGCATGTTCCATGTAGGCTTCCGAATTGTAACTGGGAATGGCAATGGACAGAAGTTTCTGTCTGGACAATCGAAATCATTCCTTTCGGGCCATATGGCGCGGAATAGATGGGCATAAGCCCATACTGTTTTATTTATGTTCGACATGTACCTTCCGTTTCCTGCCTTTTCCTTAAGGGACGCTGCCTGTCATGCCTTCAGGATACGAAAAAGTCCTGCAGGATACGCAGCACAGCCGCGTCCGGACATGACCCGATTCTCAAGATTATCCGTTCCGGATTTCCGGCATTTCCGGTATAATCTTCCTCAGGGGGGGAAAAAAAGCGTATGGATCAGGAGTCATCGTTTGTGGAAAGAAAAGTGGAACTGGCCTACCTGGCAGCGTTTTACGGCGGCGTGCTGACAGAGCACCAGAAAGAAGTGCTGGCCATGTACTGTGAAGAGGACATGTCCCTGGGGGAAATCGCAGGCGAGACAGGCGTAAGCCGGCAGAGCGTCTACAATCTGCTCAGCCGCACGTCCGAAAAACTGTTTCATCTGGAGGAAGCGCTGGGGATGGCATGGCGTTTCCGCAGGATGCAGGAGGGCATGGAAGCGTGTCTGCATGCGCTTGAAGACAGCGACATTCCCGGGGCCACCCGTCTGCTGAGAAGTCTGATGGATGATAATCTGGGTGAGGAAAACACGGACCAGGGGGTATGATGCATGCATCTTTCTGAAAACGCCTCAGCTCTTTTATCTGAATCCGGATGGCTTGAGGGGCTCGTGCGGGAACACCATGTGCAGGGCTGCGGCATTGCCGTGATCCGGGAAGGCAGCCTTATACTGCACCGCACCTGCGGCATTCAAAGTGAAAACGGTGAGATGGTTGAGGAGGATACACTCTTTGAGTGCGCATCCCTTACCAAGACATTATTTGCAGCCCTGGCCATGAAACTTATGCAGCAGGGCCTTTTCAGCCTGGATGAACCGGTCGTGGCGCAGGGCGGCCCTGTCTGGTCGGATGATCCCGGGTTTTCCCGGATTACACCCAGGCACTGTCTGACCCATTCCTCCGGACTGCCCAACTGGGACGATACACCGCTGCCCCTTCTCTTTAACCCCGGGGAACGATTCAGCTATTCCGGTGAAGGCTTTTTCCTTCTGCAGCGCATGATTGAAGCCCGAACAGGAATGACCCTTGACGCGCTTATGGAGCAGCATTTCTTTCATCCCCTGTCCATGCATCCCGCTTTTGTCTGCTGGACGCCCTGGATCGGTGCACATTTTTCCAAAGGGTTTGACCGGGAAGGCCGGGTATGCAAAATCCGGGACCGGCGCAGGACATCCGGTCATGCACCGGAGCCCAATGCTGCCTGGTCCCTGTATGCCACAGCGGCATCCTACGCTGCCTTTCTCTGCGCCCTGCTTAAGGGGGATGCGGGCATCTGCCCCGAGATGATGGAGGAAATGTTCAGCCCCCAGATCCAGGCAGGATATGGCATTGCCTGGGGACTTGGGTTCGGTCTTTCAGAAGAAAAACCGGACCTGTTCTGGCACTGGGGGGATAACGCCGGGTTTGAGTCCCTCATGGTCTGCGACAGGAAAACAGGGGACGGCATCGTGGTTCTGACCAATACGGATGAAGGCCTGATGCTGTGTGAGGATCTGGTGAATCATCTTACAGATCTTGACGCAGAAAAACTGCTTCATGCCTTCATCACCGGGGCCGAATAAAAGACAGACAGGCGGATTTGCCTGTCTGTCTTTTATTCTTTCTCTGCCGTTTCAGGATTGAAAATGATATCGTCCCTGAGACGGTACAGGGTGGCGCCCCTCTTTTTCTTGCAGAACGTGGATGCCCACCACTCTACCGACTTTTCCTCGTTGTACTGAACGATTCCGTAGCGGATCCCTTTTACTTTCTTGCCCCGCATATTGGAATCCATCCAGTGGATGGAGTCGTTAAAGGAATCATAGTCAGCCACCATGATGGCTGAATGCGCCCCGGTCCCGTATTCGTATTCCGCTGACATCTGAAAGAAGTCCCCGCGTTTGACCTGGCGCATAAAGTCCATGGCAAGCTGCATGTTTTCTTCCTTGGACAGGCTGGTATCATACAGGAACTGGGCAGCAACATAAAAGGGATTTCCCTTGGCCGCTGACACATTCTTCCAGAAGATGCCATACTCGTACGGTTTGCATTCTGCCTTCGGGAGATTGTCCGGTATAACCAGCCTTACCCCGGGATACTCTGCCATGCGGAAATCGTCCCGGTTCTGGTTGAACAGATAGGTGGTGAAATTCTTGCAGACGTAGATGTCCCCTTTGTAATGTGCGCGCTGGGAATGACCGTCTGCCTTGATGTACAGTGCCTGGCCCAGGCTGATGATGCGGTCGATCAGCTCTTCCCGGGCTCCGCCGTAATCCGGTTCGGTTTCTTCCTCCTCCGGCTGGCTCTGGGCGTTTTCTTCCGATTCCTTCTGAACCTCCATGTTCATGGGGCCGAAGGGATCCGGAATCTCATAGCCGTCATCTGTGATCAGGGTGAATTCTTCCTCTACGATGTCCTGATCTGTTTCGTCTTCCGTCTCCAGTGAAATCTCAGCGTATACCAGCACAGGAAGCAGAAAAAGACATGCAAGCAGGATTGAAAGCGTTTTTTTCAAATGGCATCACGTCCTTTATGCTGAATCCTTTTCATTCAGTGCATATGCTTTTTCACGCAAGGTCCATGTATTTCTCAAATTCCGGAAGGATGCCGATGCCGTCCGGATAATGGGCTGCAAACTGCGGCACGGCATGGCTGGGGAAGGAATTTCCTTCAATGAAGGTAGGGCCCTGTTCCGTAATGGCCACATCCCAGGCCACAAAACGGAGCTGCGGCACGATCTGTGCTGCTTTCAGACACATTTCCTTTGCCTCTTCCCAGTAGGGAATCTTAAATCCCACGATATCCGTTCCGGTGATGGGGTGTTTTGCATAACGGTTCCCGGCTTTGTCCGCGCCCACGGTCAGAAGGGTTCCGGAATCCAGATCGATCCGGGCCGCCATGCCGCCGCAGTCCACATTGTCCATCACCTTGCCGTTGCCAATGCGCAGGAAGGCATATACAATGCCCTGCTTCTTATCCCCGAGAAGGGTGGCAATGCGGCAGGTGTTGACGGAAGTGGGACACAGGGAAGCCATGTCCGGATGCTGGATGACCATTTCCTCCAGAATGCCGATGTCTTCCTTTATAAGGCGCTTAAGAAAAGCCTGCGGATCCTGCCAGTCGGAGGATGTGTACTTCTGTATGCCCTGTCCGCTGGATCCCTCCAGGGGTTTCCCGATGAGCGCTTCCCTGCCCTCTGTCAGCCGCTTCAGGTCATCCACGTCTGTCTCCGGGCTTATTTTGAGCCAGCTTCTGTTCACCCACTCGCGGAATGTCTCATTGAACTGGCATTTGTCGTCAAAGAAATGCCAGTAAGCCTTGTCGTTCATGCGGCGCACAATGGAATTGGAAATGCCGCGGGTGATCACCGTTTTGCGCTGCGCGCTGTTTAGGTTCCACATCTCGGCAATCTTGTAGTCCATGTACCCTGCATTGTAACGGATGGCACATGTCAGCATGTCCGGGAGCAGCACCAGATAGCTCTTTCCGCTCTTTGTCCTGATTTCCTTCAGGGTTCTGCTAAGCCGTTTATAATCCATCTTCACAAGACGATTGAGAAAGAACCCTACCTTGCCCATGGCATTCCCGCTCCCTTTCTTACAGGCGCATATAATCGCCTGTCTGCCCGTTATGGGTATCAGACATTGAACCTGAACAGCACAATGTCGCCGTCCTTCATGACATATTCCTTGCCTTCCGAACGCACAAGGCCTTTTTCCTTGCATGCTGCCATGGATCCCAGTTCCTGCAGCGTTTCAAAGGGTACAACCTCAGCCCGGATGAATCCCTTCTCAAAATCCGTATGGATCTTGCCGGCTGCCTGAGGTGCCTTGGTTCCCTTCCGGATGGTCCAGGCACGGCACTCGTCCTCACCGCAGGTCAGGAAGGAGATGAGGCCCAGAAGATCGTAGCAGGCTGTAATCATGCGTTCCATGCCGCTCTGGCCAAGACCCATCTCCTCGATGAACTCCGCCCGCTCCTGTTCGTCCATCTGGGCGATCTCTTCCTCGATGGCGGCTGAGATCACCAGGACTTCGGCATTTTCCTTCCGGGCGATTTCCTTTACCTGCCTGACGGCTTCGATCTCATCTGCATCCTTTGAAAGATCGTCTTCCGCAATGTTGGCGGCATAGATGACAGGCTTCTGGGTCAGAAGGAACCAGGAATTCACCACGGCCTTTTCCTCATCATTCATCTCCAGGGTTCTGGCCGGCCTGCCCTCTTCCAGATGTTTGAGCATCCTTTCGCACATCTCGTTTTCAAGCTGTGCGCCCTTGTCCCCGCCGTGCAGCTGCCTCTGGACCTTTTCCTTTCTGCGGCTGACCGTATCCATGTCGGCAAAAATCAGCTCCAGGTTGACCGTCTCAATGTCGCTGACCGGGTCCTTGGAGCAGTCGGCACGGATAATGTTGGGGTCGTCAAAACAGCGGACCACATGCACAATGGCGTCCACTTCCCGGATATGGGACAGGAATTTGTTTCCCAGACCCTCGCCGTGGCTGGCTCCCTTCACCAGTCCTGCGATGTCCACAAATTCCACGGTGGTGGGGGTAACCTTTTTGGGATGGTACATATCTGCCAGAACATCCAGACGGTGGTCGGGAACCATGACCATACCTGTATTGGGTTCAATGGTGCAGAAGGGGAAATTGGCCGCCTGGGCATTGCTTGTCTGTGTAATAGCATTGAACAGTGTGCTCTTCCCCACATTGGGAAGACCTACAACACCGAGTTTCATCCAGTAATACGCTCCTCTCGAAACTTTGGGTCAGGGCAGATTATACAGCCAGAAGCGGAAAAAGCCAAACCTAATCTTGTTCGTTTTTCTCTTTTCTTTTCAGTCTGAATTGTATTTGCGTCAAGTGACAGGCTGTGGCGGATGTGGTATACTTCCCTCCAGTCCGAAGGAAAGGGGGGCTTATTTGAAAAAACTGACCGGCATATTTCTGTGCCTGCTGCTCCTTCTGGAACTGCCGGGGTTCTCCCTGGCCGCAACAAGCAGGGCAACAGCAACGCCGCCGCTTTACCCGGAAGCCACGCTGGCGCCGGATGCCGGTGTCTATGATCCCGAGCACCCGGAAAACCTGGAGCCGGATCAGCTTTACGCCTGGTCCGCCATTCTGGTTGAATCCAGCAGCGGCGAAGTCATTTTTGAAAAAGAACCGGATGTCCTGCGCTTCCCCGCCTCCACCACCAAAATGATCACCTGCTACCTGGGCATTACAATGGTTGAGGACCTGGAACAGATCGTGGTGGCCAGCGCGGAGGCCTGCAATATTCCGGATGATTCCTCCAGCATGAAACTGCAGGTGGGTGAAGAGCTGTCCTTTATGGATGTGCTGTACGGCACCATGCTGCTCTCTGCCAATGACGGCGCCAACGTCATCGCAGAAACGGTATCGGGTTCCATTGATGCCTTTGTCCGCCTTATGAATGAGACTGCGTATAACTGGGGCTGCGTCAATACGCATTTTAACAATCCCCACGGCTATACGGATCCCGCCCACTATACCTGTGCAAGGGACCTGGCGATCATCGCGCGCAACTGCATGCAGAACGACCTGTTCCGGCAGATCGTCGGCACCCAGACCTATACCATGGGCAGGACCAATCTCTCCCGTGCCCGCAGCATGACCAACACCAATGAGCTGTTCAATCAGGGCACGGAAGAGAACCCCAATAAATATTACTATCCCGCATCCAACGGCATTAAAACCGGTAATACGGATGCCTCCCAGTACTGCTTTGTGGGCTCTGCCATTCAGGACGGCGTGGAACTGATTTCCGTTGTGCTCTATACCGGCAAGCGGGCCAGGTGGGCGGATACCATCAAGCTCATGAATTACGGCTTTTCCCAGTATATGAGCGCCAGCCCCATTGACCTGTACAACACCAACCCCATCACCATTGAGACAAGTTCCTATTCTCTGCAGGATACAGAACTGGGAAAGCTCCGGCTCAACTGTGTTGCCACGGACCCGGCCCTGGCTGCAAAGGCTGTCATGGTCAGGCGCCGCACAACGCTTGAAAACATGGCCCAGAACCTCAGGAATATCGTCCTGATCCAGTATTCCCGTGACTTCAAGGCACCCATAAGCGTGGGGGAAGTCATGGGAACCATGACCTATATACTGGATGACGGCACCCCGGTGGTCTACAATCTGGTGGCGTCCCGTTCCGTGGCGGTTCGGGAAAACATTCCAAGAACGGCTGAAGAAATCTGGCAGGATACGTATGCGGATCCCAATCCCTTCCCGCCCCTGCATTCTGATTTCATCATCTTTGCCCTGGGCATCGCCCTGGTGCTGTTCATTCTCTTCCGCCTTCTGATCCTGTTCATCCGGCGCAGACATGCCAGGGGCGGAAAGGTGCCCGATGTCAGGTCAAGGTACTTTAAATAAGTTTCTCATAACACAATACTGCAATAGAGCAATACCATAATAAAACAGAAGAGGTGTATGTCTTATGGCGCAGAACATGAAAGCTGCCGAATGGATTTCGGCCGGAAAAACTTCTATGGGTCTTGAATTCGGCTCCACCCGCATCAAGGCCGTCCTGATCGCCCCCGACGGACAGGTGCTTGCCTCCGGCGGGCATGACTGGCACGATGACCTGGTGGACGGTGTGTGGACCTACTCCATGGACGCCATCCTGGATGGTCTCAGAGACTGCTATCATGAGCTTAAGAAAAGCGTCTCCTCTGCATATGGCGTTACCCTGAACAAAATCGGTGCCATCGGTATCTCCGCCATGATGCACGGATATCTTGCCTTTGACAGGGATATGAATCTGCTGACCCCCTTCCGCACCTGGCGCAACACCATTACGGGCCCGGCTGCCCAGGAACTGACGGAACTGTTCCAGTTCAATATTCCCCAGCGCTGGTCCATCGCCCATCTGCATCAGGCCATCCTCAACGGGGAAAGCCATGTGGCAAAGATTGACCATATCACCACCCTGGCGGGCCTGGCAACCTGGCTTCTGACCGGTGAAAAGGTGCTGGGCATCGGCGACGCCGCCGGTATGTTCCCCATCGATTCCGAGAAACTGGATTATGATGCCGGTATGATCGCCGCCTATAACGCCCATATCGCCGGAAAAGGCTATCCCTGGACTCTTGAGAAGATCCTCCCCAAGGTGCTTCCCGCAGGCGTCAAAGCCGGTGTTCTCACGAAAGACGGCGCCCTTCTTCTGGATCCGGACGGAGACCTTGAGGCTGGCAGCCTGGTGTGCCCGCCGGAAGGTGACGCGGGTACCGGCATGGTTGCCACAAACTCCGTCTCTGCACGGACAGGCAATGTGTCTGCAGGCACCTCCGTCTTCGCCATGGTGGTCCTGGAGAAGGCCCTCTCCCGCCTGCATACGGAAATCGATATGGTCACGACCCCCGCTGGCCTGCCGGTGGCCATGGTGCACTGCAATACCTGCACTTCGGATCTGAATGCCTGGGCATCCCTGTTCCGGGATTTCGCCGAGCATGCCGGCCTGAAGCTTTCCACCAATGACCTCTATACCATGCTGTTTGAAAGCGCCATGCAGGGTGAGAAGGACGGCGGCAATCTGGTGGCCTTCAACTATTATTCCGGTGAGCCCATAACCGGTACCGAAGCCGGTGTCCCCCTGTTCACCCGCAGGCCGGACGCACCCATGACGCTGGGTTCCTTCATGCGCGTGCATATCTATTCCGCCCTGGCCACCCTGGCCATCGGCATGAAGATCCTGACGGAAGAAGAGCACGTGTCCATTGATACCATTCTGGGCCATGGCGGTCTTTTCAAGACCAAGGGCGTGGGCCAGTCCATCCTGGCTGCCGCCATCCACAGCCCCGTAACCGTCATGGAGACGGCCTCCGAGGGCGGCCCCTGGGGCATGGCACTTCTTGCCCAGTATGCCGCGGAGCCAGAAGGCAAGGCACTGGATGCCTGGCTCAATGAGAAGATCTTTGCGGGCATGTCCAGTTCCACCCTGAAGCCGGATCCGGATGACGAAACCGGCTTTGAAACCTATCTCAAGCACTACTGTGCATGTCTGGAAGCTGAAAAGAAGGCTACAGACGCCCTGATGAAGTAAGAAGAATAAGCGGGGGACCGGATGAAACAATCCGGTCCCCCCCTTTTTGTCTTCACTTTACCAGAGCTGTTTCATGAGAACGTGCCGAAGAAGGCCTCCGTACTTTTCCATGGTCTTTACAACCCTGTAGCCATTGTTCAGCGCACTTTTCAGACTCCCCGGATTGTCCGGTGAAATGGTGCACATCAGGTACCGCACATGGGAGCCCTTCAGTTCCTCCTCAAGACGTGCCATCATGTTCTGCTGCAGATGCCGGCCGGTGTGCTCCTTCAGCACCGCTGCGTACTCCACGTGCATGACTTTTTCAAGTTCTTTGTCTTCAAGGCCTGCGTCCAGGCCCAGGTTTTCCTCATCGTCCCCCGGAACATCCGTCAGCAGGATTCCGGCAAGCCTGCCTTCACCGTCCCTTGCCAGGATCCCGATGCCGCCCCTTTCAAAGGCCGAAAGGCACATGGAAGGGCTCATGGAGGCTGTGTAGAAAAGGCGCTTGTTTTCCATGGCATCCGCCACGGTGTGCACCAGATCCGAAATGCTCTGGGCGTCTTCCGGCACTGCCCGCGTAAAGGTGTACATCACGCCAGCCTCCCTTTTCTGCCCCTTAAGTTCCGGCGGCTGAGCCTGAAGCGCCTGGGCCTGACCGGCAGGTCGGCCTTCAGCTCCATCTCACCGCTTTCCCGTATGGTAAGGGGGATTTCCACAGTAAAGACCGTTCCTTCCCCTACCTTGCTGCGCACCCGGATGCGTCCACCGTGCGCCACCACGATGATCCTTGCAATGGAAAGCCCCAGGCCGTGGCCGCCCGTCTCTGACTTCCTGGCCTTGTCCGCCCGGTAGAAGCGGTCAAAAATATGGGGAAGGTCTTCCGGCGCAATGCCGATGCCGGTATCCTGCATGGTGAGAACGGCGCAGTCCCCTTCCCGGTGAATCCCCATGGTGACGGTACCGCCGCTGGGGGTATATTTCACGGCGTTGTCAAGCAGTATGCGCACAACCTGCTTGATCATGTTCCGGTCCGCCTGGATCGTCATGTGCTCCGCCGGGGACAGGACAAAGGTGTCCATGGGGCTGACCATGGCGGCTTCCTTCCGGATCTCCTGAAGCAGCTCGGCGGGATCGAATTCGCTCATTTCCATCATGAGCGTTTTTTTGTCGTGGCGTGCCAGGAACAAAAGGTTCTCCACCAGATCCTTCATGCTGGCGGCTTCGTCTGAGATGGCATTTATGCTTTCTTCCAGCACCTGGGGATCTTCCTTGCCCCAGCGTCTGAGCATGTCCGCATAGCCCTGGATTACGGAGATGGGCGTGCGCAGCTCGTGGGAGGCATCCGATACAAACTGTTTCTGGCTCTCATAGCTGACTTCCAGCCGGTCCAGCATGGAATTGATCACGGCGGCCAGGTCCTGGAGTTCGTTTTTGGTGCCCGCCACATTGATGCGGTTGGAAAGATTGTTGGCGGATACTTTGTCCGCCATCTCCGCAATTTCCCGGATGGGTTTGACCACCGTGGGATCAAGCCGGTTGTGGTGGCGGAGAAAGTACATCATCCTGAACAGGTCCGCCAGATAGAAGGCCGCTGTCAGGATGAGATAGCGGTACAGCACAGGGCTGAGCCTGTGATAAATAAAGACCGTGTGCCTGCCGCCCTGCGTCTGAATGCCCGGGATGCAGATGGAAAAGCCGTGTCCCCGTCCAAAGAAATGGGAGATGACATACCCCATGCGGGGAAAGAATCCCCCGGGATATTCTTCGTCTGAGACATACGCGGATACATCTGTGTCCTGGATGATCTCCCGGGTATATTCCGTGCCGGGCGGGACGGGTGTTTCCAGGATCCGGACCCTGGC
Organism: uncultured Clostridia bacterium; assembly: GCA_946627565.1. Taxonomy (GTDB): domain Bacteria; phylum Bacillota; class Clostridia; order Christensenellales; family Aristaeellaceae; genus UBA2943. The sequence goes on along the minus strand of CAMOVR010000032.1, from coordinate 13,179 downwards.
AGCATGAAAGCGGGGATAGATGAGCAGGCAGAGAACCAGAAGGATCAGGGGCTGAAGGAAAAGAAAGGATTTTGCCAGTTCCCCGCAGTAGTGTGCACTGATTTTCAGTGTCAGTGACAGGCGGATGCTCTGCGTGACCCGGTGCCGGAAGGACCTGAGGGCGGAGGAAAGGCCCCGGAAAACCTCGATTTCCCTTCCCTTTGTCTGATTTTTTGCTTCCTTCTTTATCTCTTTTTCTTTTGTGTCAGCTGTCTTTTTCTTCATACTGGAACATGTAGCCCACGGCACGGATCGTCCGGATGGTCCTGACGTGGAAAGGCTCGTCGATTTTAAGCCGCAGGTACCGGATATAAACGTCCACCACGTTTGTATCCCCCACGAAGTCGTATCCCCATACATCCTGCAGCAGCTTTTCCCTTGTCAGGGCTTCCCCAGCATGGGCCATGAGATAATGAAGGAGATCAAACTCCTTCTTGGTCAGCTGGAGACTCTCGCCGTCAAAGGCCACGGAATAGCTGGCCGGGTCCAGGCTCAGGCGGCCTGCATGCAGGACACCCTCGTGTGCCCCCGCATTCTCTCTCTGGTTCCTGTGTTTCTTCAGGGCCACCCGGATGCGGGCCAGAAGCTCCTCTATGGCGAAGGGCTTTGTCATGTAATCATCCGCGCCCATGTCAAGGCCCATCACCTTGTCCGACACATCGTCCTTGGCGGTGAGCATGATGATGGGCACGTCGCTTTCCCGTCTCAGCCGCCTGCATACTTCAATGCCGCTCATCTCAGGAAGCATAAGGTCCAGAATCACCAGGTCCGTTTCGGGGGAAAGGGCTTCCTCCAGGCCTGTCCTGCCGTCCCCGGCGCACGCAACCTCGTACCCTTCATGGCGCAGTTCCAGTTCCAGAAACCGCGCGATCTTTTTTTCATCCTCAACAATGACAATTCTGCTCATGGTAACCCGCCTTACTCAATCGTCGCACTGGAATATCCGTCCCCGTCTTCCTCAAAGCGCACGGCTCCGTCCTGGCTGTCCACGCGCTTGGGCGTCTGCATCTGGGGCGCGCGCCGGCCTGCTTTCCCGGCGGCATCATAATAGCTGCTGTGCTTTTCTCCCCTGTCCTTTGCTTTGTCCCCGTCAAAGGAACCGGTAAAGGACCTGGCCATGTCCCCCAGGGAGGACTTGACGTTCTCCGCCGCGTGCTGGAAGGTGTTTTCCAGGTCCGCCTCCTCAAATTCCTCATCATGCATGGTGAAGGAGAAGCGGTATCCCAGGGCCAGGGCCGCTATGCTGGAGATGATGGTAAAGTAGGGGGCAAAAATCAGGCAGATGACGCAGAAAATGATGGAAAAATTGATGACCACGCTCTCCTCCCGGCGGATGCGGACGCGGATGCAGTACAGAGACCGCAGCACCGAGAAGAAGCCTGATTTCCGGGTCTTCTTTTCCTTTGGCTGCTCTTTGAGTATTTTTCCGTTCTTTTCCAGATCAATCAGTGCCTGAAGCAGATTGCCGTTGTGGTATTCCAGCAGGGCAACCGCCTCCTGGTAGCTGATGCCGCTCTTCCTGCGGATGATATCAATATCTTCAAGGGTGTAGCCGCTCATGTTATACCGCCTTTCTCCGGGATGAATTTGGCCTTGCGGCCTTAAATGCTGTCCCGTTCATAGTCTATCATCTTTTCCCGTTTTTTGCCTGTGAATTCAGCGGGAAGTTCATTAAAATTTCATGAGACCGCTCTTGACACGCTACTTTATACGGCTATAATCTCCTTCGTCAGCAAAACCGGAAACGTTTCCGGTATCGATTCCGGTAACGTTTTCAAACTGCACTTCCCAAAAGCGTTTCCCTCCCGGCATTTGTCTGTGCTGCAGCCTTAAGGAAAACGCGGTGTTCCGGAACAGAGCGCATCAGAAAGCCCCTGTGCCGGAAAGGATACTTCTTGTTTCAGTGAAACGCAGATGAGCGAATCAAGGAGGTGAAGCACTCTGGCCTATACCATAAAAGATATTGCAAAACTGGCCGGCGTGAGCATCACGACCGTATCAAGGGTCATCAACGGCCGTCCGGATGTCAGCCCGGTGACAAGGGAGCGGGTGGAAAAAGTCATCGCCGACTTTCATTTTGTTTCCAATCCCTTTGCCCGGGGACTCAAGTCTGCGGAGGCTGTGGTCCCGGTCATCCTCCGGGGACACGGCAATCCCTTTCTGAACCTTCTGGCGGAACACCTGCTCAGCCAGGCCAGAAAGCAGGACTGTCCCCTGCTGATGGATTCCGTGGATGAAGCGGAAGATGAGACGGCGGCGGCATTGAGGCTCAGTCAGATTCATGCCTGCCAGGGCATGCTTCTGGCCGGCGCCATCCCGGACAGGGAACGCATTGCCGCCCTGAAGGAGCTTTCCTTCCCCGTGGTGTTTGTCACTGTTTCCGCAGCCGGGAACCCGGATCCCCACATTTCTTCCGTGGCCATGGACGATGTCAGCATGGCATCTGAGGGCATCCGGCATCTTCTCTCCCTGGGCCACCGGCGTCTGGCGGTATTTGGGACCAGCACAAGCAGCTGCGATACCGTCGCCATGCGCATGAAAGGCATACAGCAGGCTGCGGAGGCTTCTCAGAGCCCGGTTTATCTGACCCTTGTCCCCACCCGGTTTTCCCGCCATGAGGCCTATGCGGCGGCACGTGCGTTCTTTCCCCTGCATCCCGATATAACCGCTGTCTTCTGCATGTCCGACAGCATCGCCATCGGGGTGATCCGTGCCCTGCATGACCTGGGGCTTCAGGTGCCCGGGGACATTTCGGTTCTTGGCATCGACGGCATTCCGGACGGGGCCTACTCCATTCCGAGTCTCACCACCATTGTTCAGCCCGTGGAAGCACTGGCGGAGGAAGCCCTCGCCATGGTGCTGAAAACACAGGACAGGGCGCAGCATATCCTGCTTCGGGGGCGCCTTGAAATACGGGAATCCACAGGGCCGGTACGCACGCATACCGTGGCTCTGTGACAGACAGCATATATACAAAGAATTCTTCAGAAAGGACCGAAATACGTTATGGAACGCTTAAGCGGCATTCTGCTGCATATTTCCTCCCTGCCCGGGCCGGGCGGCGTTGGAAGTCTGGGCAAAGAAGCTTTTGCCTTTGCTGATTTTCTCAAGGACAGCGGCATGCATATCTGGCAGGTGCTTCCCATGGGACCCACAGGGTACGGGGAATCCCCCTACCAGTCCTCCAGCATGTACGCCGGAAATCCCCTCTATATTTCCCTGGAAACCCTCCGTCAGGAAGGCCTGGTGCATTATGCGGACGATGAGCTGGGGGAAGACAAAGACCCTGACCGGGTGGACTTTGACAGCGTCAGGAAAATCCATGATGCCCTCCTGAGACGGTGTTTTCAGGAGAGCCGGGAAAAGCTGAAGGAGCCCATTGCCGCATTCCGGGCAGGAGCCCCCTGGGTGGATGACTTTGCCCTGTTCACGGCTCTTAAGAACCATTTCGGGGGCATCATATGGACCCAGTGGCCGGATGAGGATATACGCTTCAGGAAAAAGAATGCACTGGATTCCTGGCGCACCAGACTTCAGGATGAGGTGGATTTCCATATCTTCTGCCAGTACCTGTTTGACCGGCAGTGGAAGGCCCTGAAAGCATACTGCAATGAGCGGGATATCCTGCTTTTCGGGGATATGCCCATCTATGTGGCGGAGGACAGCGCGGATACCTGGGTGAACCCGAAGGTTTTCCAGCTGGACAAAAACCGGGTGCCCCGCCGTATAGCCGGTGTTCCCCCGGACTATTTCTCCGCCGACGGCCAGAAGTGGGGCAATCCGCTCTACAACTGGAATTGGCTCCGCCTGACAGGGTTTTCCTGGTGGATCGGCCGCATGAAGCATATGCTGAACATGTACGATGTGGTCCGGGTGGATCACTTTATCGGGTTTGCAAACTACTACTCCATCCCCTACGGAGCTCCCAATGCCCGCAACGGGAAATGGGTCAAGGCACCCGGCAAGAGCTTCTTCCGTCATCTCAGGAAAGCCTGCCCCGGTGCCAGAATCGTGGCGGAAGATCTGGGCTCCGTCAATAAAAGGGTCAGAAAGCTCATTGACTTTACCGGGTATCCGGGTATGTTCGTGCTGGTATTCGGCTTTGGCGGGAAACCGGAGGAAAACCATCACCATCCTTCCCACTGGCTGGAAAACAGCGTGGGCTATACCGGCACCCATGACAATGATACGGTCCTTGGCTATCTGAAAAGGGCGGATGAGCAGGAAGTCAGACTGGCCATGTCCACCCTGGGCTTTACGGATATAGAGGACGGACCCGAGGCCTTTGTGGAATCCGTGCTTGCCTCGCCCTGCCGCATGGCCGTCATTCCCATGCAGGACCTGCTGCACCTGGACAACAGCGCCAGAATGAACCTGCCGGGGTCCATAGGGGGCAACTGGGGATACCGCATGCAGAAAAAACAGATGACCCGGGAGCTGGCAGAACACCTGCGGGCACTGAATGAAAAATACAGGAGGATGTAACCCATGAAGACAGCAACAGAACTGGTAAAGCGCGCAGAAGAACTGCTCTGTATCCATGAGCATATTCCCATGGAGGATGCCAATGCCGTTCAGCTGCATGACGCCATTTCCGGGGCATGCATGGAAGAGATCACCGGCCCTTGGATGGCCACGGAAGACCGCAGGCGGAACCGGAGACAGGCATATTATCTGTCTGCTGAATACCTCATGGGCCGCATGATCTATAACAATCTGTATGCCATGGGCATGCTGAAAAACGTCAGGGATCTGCTGGCCGAGCGGGATATGGATCTTGCAGCCCTTGAGGATATCGAGGACGATGCCTTCGGAAACGGCGGCCTGGGACGCCTGGCTGCATGCTTCCTGGACAGCGCTGCCACCCATGATGTCCCCCTGATGGGATACGGCCTCAGGTACCGCTTCGGTCTGTTCAAGCAGAGTTTTGAAAACGACCGACAGGTGGAAGCCCCGGATGACTGGGCCCGCTACGGGGATCCCTGGAGCATCCGGAGGCTTCAGGATGCCGTGGTGGTGAACATGAAGGGCCTGTCGGTCCGCGCCGTGCCCTATGACATGCCCATCATCGGATATCAGTGCAAATCCGTGGGCACCCTGCGTCTGTGGCAGTGCGAGAGCCTGAACGAAGTGGATTTTCAAGCCTTCAATTCCTTCCAGTACGGAAAAGCCGTCGCTCAAAAGAACCAGGCGGAGGATATCACCAGATTCCTCTATCCCAACGATGACATGCGCCCCGGCAAGATCCTGCGCCTGAGACAGCAGTATGTCCTTGTTTCCGCATCCCTGCAGGATATGCTCCGCTCCTATGAGCTCTCCCACGGGGATGACTACAGGTACTTCGCTTCCCTGCATGCCGTCCAGCTCAATGACACCCACCCGGTCATGGCCATTCCGGAGCTGATCCGCCTGCTCATGGAACGGGGACTTTCCTTCGATGAAGGCTTTGAAATTGCCCGCACCGTGTTTTCCTATACGAACCATACCGTCATGCAGGAAGCCCTGGAAAAGTGGGATCTTTCCCTGATGCGCGCCGTGTGCCCGGATATCGTGTCCATCATCCGGCAGATTGACCAGAAGTTCCGCAGCGAGATGAAAGCTGCCGGAAAGGAAGTCCGCCAGGACCGCTGCATTATCATGGACGGCCGGATTCATATGGCCCAGCTTGCTGTCTATGCCTGCCATACCACCAACGGCGTTGCGGAAATCCATTCCCGGATCCTGCGGGATGACGTCTTCAGCGCCTGGTATGAACTGTATCCGGAGAGGTTCCAGAACAAGACCAACGGCATCACCCAGCGCAGATGGCTCGGACTGTGCAATCCCGAGCTCACGGAACTGCTGCAGAGCCGCATCGGGGACGGTTTCCTCACGGACCTGACAAAGCTGGAAGGCCTGAAAGACCAGTTGGATGATCAGCTGATCCGGGACTTCAGGGAAGTCAAGAAGGCCAGGAAGGAAGAACTGGCTGCCAGGATCCTGCGGGATACGGGCGTCGAAGTTCCCACGGATATGGTCTTTGACATTCAGGTAAAGCGCCTGCACGAATATAAGCGCCAGCTGCTCAATGCCCTGTCCATCATTGCCATCTATCACGGGCTTAAGAAGCATACCCTCAAGGACTTTGCCCCCACCTGCTTTATTTTCGGCGCCAAGGCCGCTCCGGGTTACCGGCGCGCCAAGTCCGTCATCTGCCTGATCAACCGCATTGCCAGAAAAGTCAACGCGGACCCGGAGACCAGCAGCCTTCTGAAGGTGGTCTTCCTCCCCAACTATAACTGCTCCCTGGCTGAGATCATCATGCCGGCAGCGGATATCTCCGAACAGATTTCCCCCGCGGGCACGGAAGCCAGCGGTACCGGCAACATGAAGCTCATGCTCAACGGTGCCGTCACCCTGGGCACCTACGACGGGGCCAATATTGAAATCGTGGAAGCCGCAGGAAGGGAAAACAACTATATCTTCGGCGCCACCGTGGAAGAACTCAATGCCATCAAGGATACCTATGACCCCATGAGCATCTACAAGAAGAATAAGATGATAAGGGATGCGCTTGACGCCATGGTCTCCGGTGAATTCGGCGAAAAGGACGAGGGTATCACGGAACTGTATGATTCCCTTCTCAAGGGGGCCAGCTGGCATAAGCCGGACCACTATTTCCTGCTCAAGGATATGGACGATTATTACAAAACCAAACTTCAGGCCATCCGGGACTGTCATGATCATCCCGTGGAATTTGCAAGGAAGTGCCTGATGAATACCGCAAGTGCCGGCAGATTCTCCTCTGACCGTACCATCCGCCAGTACGCTGAGGAAATCTGGAAACTGTAAGCTGTAAGCAAAAGGGAAAGCACGCATCTTCTGATGCGTGCTTTCCCTTTGCATGCGCTTATATGCCTTCACTTTTCTGTACGGTCAGGGTCATTTCCGTCTGGTCGCCCCCGATATACATCTCTTCATCCGGGTTGTATCCATAGCCTTCCGGTGCTTTGATGATCTTCAGATGATAGATTTCCTTTTCTCCCGTAAAGGTGATCCTGCCCTCCTGATCCGTCTGATACGGCATGCAGAAGGTGTCTGTGCAGACGTTGACAAAGACCCCCGCCACAGGTTCCCCCGCCTGGTCCACCACCATGACGGTATAGGCGGTAGTATCTTCGCTGCTCTGCCGGGAGATGAGACCGGCGCCCAGGCCCTGGGAAATCAGCTTTTCAGAACCTTTCAGTGTTTTCAGAAGAATTTCTATTTCTTCCAGGCTCTCTGCCGCCTGTACGGAGCCGTCTGCTGCTTTTACCAGCCAGGTCACGGATTTGTCCGGGTCCAGCCAGTTAAGGATGTCCTCATCTTCTGTGGTGTACAGCGCTATGGTGAGCTCTTCCTGTTCCTGAAGCGCACGGAGGTTTTCAGGGCTGTCCAAGGAAATGCCAAAGCCCTGTATCTCCTCCCTCACGCAAAGCTCCTGAAACTGCTTAAGGACATCTGTGCAGTCCTGCGCATCCCTGAAAAGGGCGGCCAGGACAACGGTGTTTTCCTGGGTCCATTCCTCCGGAAGGGCCGTTTCTCCCTCGGTACCCGTCAGGGTAAGACCGGCAAGGTCCGGTATATCCTTCTCTTTTTCCTCTGCCAGAGCCGGGCATGCTGCCAGAAAAACAAGCAGCGCCAGGATGCAGAGCGTTTTTCCTTTCCAAGACTGCATGTGCTCCTCCTGTTCGGTGTTTTGCCTCGGGACCGGGTTCTGTTTCTGTATATGACTTTTGGTGCGCACCCGGTCTCAAATCAGCTCATGTATCTGCTGTATTGTATGACGGTGCCTCTTTTCTGACAAGTCCCGTGCAAACGTGACACCCATGGGCATCTGCAGTATAATTGACACATTCAAACATCTGCCCCAGAGGCTTTTGCCATGCAACCCCCAGGAGGATTTGAACATGCAGCCAATCCGTATCGTGCTGACCCGTGCCCCCGGGCTTACCGCAAGTCTGCTCCATGAACTTGAGCAGGCTGAACAGCCCGTGATCCTTGTTCCCCAGTCCGCCACCGTGGAATGTGAAGCCAGCATTGTCAGGAGCCGGCCGGAAAAAGGGGTCATTGGCCTGAATGTGTTCTCCCCCAAGTCCCTTATGGAAGAGATCCGGGAGATGACAGGCATAAGCGGATTTGTCCCCATCACCCGGGAAGGCCAGACCATGGCGGTATCCAGGATCCTGCATCAGCACCGGACAGACCTTAAGTACTACCGGGACTCGGTGGCCCAGCCGTCCCTGGCGCAGAAAATCACCATGCAGCTGGACCAGCTGGCCAGCGCCAGGCTGACACCGGAGATTCTCAGAGGGCTTGAACCCGGAAGCCGGCGTTACCGTGCCAAGCTCAGCGACCTTGCCATGGTATGGGAGGATTACGGCAGCCTTCTGGAAGAAGGGTATCTGGATGCTGTCACCCAGTGGCAGGCCGCTGTTGAGGAAGCGCCCTCCAGCGGGATCCTGAAGGACGCCACGCTGCTGATTTACGGCTTTTCCGCCATGACCTCGGACCTGATCAGCCTGATCGAGACAGCAGACTGCAGGCAGATTGTCATCGGGCTCATCTGTGATTCCGCAGGCCCTGACAAAGATATCTTCCGCGCTGCGGATGATTCCCTGCGCTCCTTTACCTCGTATCTTGAAAAACAGCATATCCCCTACACTTCCGAAGTGTTTAAGGGCCTGCCGGACATGGACCCCGGTATCGCCTACGTGGAAAAAAACATCTATGCCTTTGGCAGTTTCCCCACAGCCAAAGCTGAAAAGCGCAGCTGGGGCAAACAGGTGATCCGGGAGGAACCGGAACAGGTCAGGGATGAGGTGCTCACGGAGCTTTCCGAGCAGGAGGTGCCGGACCTTGGACGGGTGCGGGCCTACTATGCCAAAAACTCCTACGCCGAGTGCCTCCACGCCTGCCAGACCCTGATTGAATGGCACCAGATGGGGATCCCCTGGTCCGAGATGGCCGTGGCCGTGTGTGAACCTGACACGCTGCTCTCCCTTCTTCCCCTTGTGCTGGATTCGGCCGGTGTACCGTACCACGCGCGTCATGCAGAGCCCCTGCTGCGCAGCACCTATGCCCAGTATGTGATTTCCGTTCTGCGCATCCTGCGCCGGCGCTTCCGCCAGACGGATATGATCCGTCTGATGAAAACCGGGCTTACAGGCGTGGATCCGTCAACCCTCATGGATATGGAGAACTATGTTCTGTCCCACGGGATTGACCGGAGGCGATGGATCATGCCCTTCCGCATGCCATCGGACGCAAAAAAGACGGAAGCCGTTCAGAAGCTGGAGGATGTCCGGAAAAAGCTTGTCACCCCGCTTTCCGACCTGCGGCGCGCCCTCTCAGCCCCTTCCTGCAGCGGAAGACATGCCTCCGAGCTGATTTTCCAGTACCTCATGGGGCAGGATATCTATGCAAGGCTTCTTGATGAGGAGGAACTTCTTCTTGAGGACGGAAGAAACCTGGCGGCGGACATCAACCGCCAGGCATGGAACGCCGTCAACGAGATGCTGGACCAGCTGGCATTGTTTGTGGGGGATGAGCACATTCCATTGGATGATCTGTGCACCATGCTGGAGGCATCCCTTACCGGAAAAGCGGTCAAGAGCGTGCCCCAGAGGGCGGATGCCGTCTCCGTGGCGCCTCCCGGGACGTATTTTTCCTCAGGCTACAGGGCGGTCATCGTCATGGGCATGCAGGAAACGGAGATGGATGACCAGGGCAGCATTCTCTCCGACTATGAGCGCAGCCAGCTGGAAAGCTATGTGCAGGAGCAGAACCAGGCCTATTACGATGCCTGGCGCCAGACCCCTGAGGCTGTCCGGCCACCCCTTGAAAAGAGACCCTTCAACCGGATCGCCCCGTCCTCCCTGGACCTGGCAGCCCGGGCCAAACAGGAGATTTATGAGGGCGTCAGCCTGGCCAGGGAGTATCTGGTCCTGTCCGCCTCTGCAGCCCGGCCAAACGGATCCGTTCTGGTCCAGGCCCCGGCTTTCCGGCGGATCTGCCAGATTCTGAAACAGTTAAAGCCCGGCAATGTCTCCGGCGGACTCATGGACGATGAGCTCCGGCCTTTTGCCCCGCCCTTTGCCCTGGAGAGGCTGGGCGTCAGGCTGAGGGATGACGCATCCTTTCTGTCGGGCAGGGAGAACCGGGATATCCTCTGGCAGAATGCCCTGGGTTCCCTGTACCATAACCCCCAGTGGCGGGACAGGATGGAAAGCGTGCTGCAGGGGCTCCGCGTCACGGTCCATACCTCCGGCATATCCCCGGATCTGGCAAAGACCCTGGCAAGGTCCGGCAATATGTCCATTTCCCGGATTCAGACCTACAATTCCTGTGCCTATATGGACTTTGCGGGAAACCAGCTGCGGCTCATACCCGATAGCCAGTATGCCTTTGAACCCAACGAGGCAGGATCGTTCTATCATAAGGTGCTCCAGCGCTTTATGGCAGCTGCCCGGCTCATGCCCGGCTGGCCTCTTATCGATGCTTCCCAGCAGACAAGACTGCTCAATAAAATCCTGCATGAAGAGACCAGACCCTGGCAGGATACCATTCTGACTTCCGATGTGCTTCACCGCTATCAGGCGGCGGAGATTGTGCGGAACGTACGGACCACCATAGAGAGCCTGATGCGTTCCTTCCATCAGGAGCCCCATTTTCTTCCTCTGGGACTGGAAGTGGGCTTCGGCTCCTCCGGAGATGACAGGGGCATGCATCTTCCGCCCCTTATGGTGACCCTCAGGGACGGTGAACAGGTGGGATTCTCAGGGGTTATTGACCGGATCGATGCCCTTGAGATGGATGACGGCAGGAAATATGCCCTGATCATAGACAATAAGTCCAGCAAAAGAGAACTGCAGCTCAACTCCATTGATGCCGGCCTGCAGATTCAGCTTCCCCTCTATGTTCTGGCTGTACAGCAGGGTATGCCGGATTATATACCCGCAGGCGGTCTCTACCAGCCGGTCAAGGATGTACTGGTAGACAGTGAGGACCATCTCCTCATTCAGAAGCAGATTGATAAAGAGCTTGGCCTGGAAGGCATGATTCTGGAAGACAAAGTCATTCAGGAAGCCGCCAGGCCGGTACATATCGGGAAACCGGGCACTAAGAATGACACAATTACGTCCGTATCCCCTGAAACCATGCAGGAAATCACGGATAAGGCACTGGAAAAAGTAACAGACACGGTGGAAAAGATACGAAGCGGCATAACCAGTCCGTCTCCCCTCAAAGACGGACAGAGTGCCCCCTGTGAATACTGCAACCACCGGGCTGCCTGCCCCTTTGATACCCATATGCCGGGCGGTAAGATTCTGGAAGTCAGTCATAAGCTCATTGTCTGACATAGCTGCCCCTGTTTACAGAGCATAAGAAAGCTGCGTACAGATGTGCGCAGCTTTCTTATGTATCTCAACTGTCAGAATCCGGCCGTCTGGACGGGCAGCTTTCACAGCCGCACCCTGAGCAGGATGCATGGCATCCCCCGGATTTTCTGCGCCCGAGGATACGCCGAAGTGCGGATATGACCAGCAGTCCGACCAGAAGCAGAATGATGATGTCCCAGATGTTCAGCATCCTCACCCCGCTTACAGCAGCATGCCGATGGCATGTACAAGCAGGGCTGCAATCCAGGCAAGGCCGCACTGCCAGAGGACCACCAGGACAGCCCATCTATGCCCAAGTTCACGCCGTATGGCAGCCACCGCCGCCACGCAGGGGGTGTAAAGCAGGCTGAATACCAGCATGCAGGCTGCCGAGAGGGTGCCGATACTGGCAACGCCTCCCACAAACAGGGTTTCCATGACGGAAACCACGCTTTCCTTAGCCATGAAGCCGCTGATGAGGGATGTCACAATGCGCCAGTCCCCAAGCCCCGCGGGGCGCATAACGGGCACCAGAAGGCCTGCGATGGAAGCCAGAATGCTGTCCTCGTTGTCCACCATGTTGAAGGCAAAGTCAAACTTTGACAGGAACCAGACCACCATGGTGGCAATGAGGATGATGGAGAATGCACGGTGCAGGAAATCCCGGGATTTTTCCCACAGCAGCTGTCCCACGTTCCTGGGGCTGGGCATACGGTAATTGGGCAGCTCCATGACAAAGGGAACCGCTTCCCCGTGGAAAAGGGTACCTTTAAAGATAAATGCCACAAGGATGCCGATGACAATGCCCAGAAGGTAGAGTCCGGTGATGATCAGCCAGCTCATGCCCGGGAAGAACGCATTCACAAAGAAGCCGTAAATGGGAAGCTTGGCCGTGCAGGACATAAAGGGCGTCAGAAGAATGGTCATCCTCCTGTCCCGGTCGCTGGGCAGGGTGCGGGTGGACATGACCGCCGGCACCGTGCAGCCAAATCCCAGCAGCAGGGGCACAATGCTGCGGCCCGACAGGCCGATGCGCCTGAGCAGCTTGTCCATAAAGAACGCCACCCGGGCAATATAGCCGCTGTCCTCCAGCATGGAAAGGAAGAAGAAGAGGAGGACAATGATGGGCAGGAAACTGACCACGGTGCCCACACCCTCAAAGATGCCGTCCAGCACCAGACTCTGTATGGCGGCATTGACATGAACGGATTCCATGCCCGACTCCGCGGCACCCTTCAGGAAGTCAATGCCCGAGGCAAGAAGATCCTGGAAGAAGGGACCGATGAGGAAGAAGGTGAGATAGAACACCAGGCCCATAATCAGGATAAAGACCGGAATGGCGGTAAAGCGGCCCGTCAGAATCTCATCGACTTTCCGGCTCCTGATGTGCTCCCGGCTCTCGTGGGGCTTCACCACACATGCGTCGCAGACCTTCCTGATGTATTCAAATCTCATGTCCGCTATGGCGGCACTGCGGTCCAGGCCCCGCTCCTTTTCCATCTGCTGCACAATAAGGCGCAGCATGTGTTTCTCATCCTCATCCAGATCCAGCTGCCCGGCGATATGCACATCCCCCTCGATGAGCTTGCTGGCTGCAAAACGCAGCGGAATGCCTGCCCGCGCCGCGTGGTCCTCGATGAGGTGCGCCACGCTGTGTATGGCCCGGTGCACCGCCCCGCCGTGGTCCTCAGCCCCGCAGAAATCCTGCCGGAGGGGGTTTTCCTGGTACCTGGCGATATGG
>CAMOVR010000031.1 GCA_946627565.1 uncultured Clostridia bacterium | reverse complement strand
GCCCGGTTCAGGTCCGTCTGCAGGAGGTAGGCCTTTTCAAAGCCGACGTTCATGATGCCGGAGGCGCTCATGATCAGCTGGAGAATGATCATCGGCAGCAGGCAGGGAATATCAATGTGCAGGATACGCTGGAACACGCTGGCGCCGTCCACCTTGGCAGCCTCATACAGGGAGGTGTCAATGCTGGAGAGGGTGGCAAGATAGATGATGGTTCCCCAGCCGGCTTCCTGCCAGATGCCGCTTGCCACGTAAATGGTACGGAATGCACTGGACTCCGTCAGGAAGTCGATTTGCGTACCGGCAATCAGGTTGATCAGACCGCCAGAGGGAGAAAGGAAGATGCGCAGCATACCGCAGATAACCATGGTGGAGATAAAGTGCGGTGCATAGATGACTGTCTGTACTGTTCTCTTCAGCTTCTGGAAGCGGAGCTGGTTGAGCGCCAGACTCAGGATGATGGGTACCGGGAATCCCCACAAGAGGCCATAAACGCTGAGCTTGATGGTGTTCCACAGCATCCGGTCAAAATTGGGGGCCCGGAAAAAGCGTTCAAACCATTTCCAGCCCACCCAGGGGCTCGCCGTGATGCCAAGACCTGGATTGTAATTGCGGAAGGCAATCTGGATGCCGTACATGGGGCCGTATTTGTAGACCACCGTGATCACCACAGGAATCAGAAGCAGAACATACAGCTGCCAGCTGTCAGCCATGCGTCTTCCGAGACTCTTGCGGTGCACCCTTGCCTTAGGCACTGCTTTCGAAGCCATAAGCATTCCTCCTTTGGTATGTACGAATCTTTACCTGACTTATTCATGATACGATTCATGAACTTGGCTCGATTCTAGCATAGTTTATTTTCCTTGTCAACAGCCACTTTTTCGGATAAATATCCGCTCACATACAAATTTTTTCCTACTTTTTCCTTCATTAATGGCTTGACCTGTTTCCGTGAAAATGATAGAATCCTTTCATGAAATTCACGAAAAGGAAGCTATGAATTGTATGGCCAAGGAGAAAAAGCTCCCTACTATGGTGGATGTGGCCCGTCAGGCTGGTGTTGCACTTGGCACAGTCTCACGTGTCGTCAACGGCCAGCAGGTCGGCGAGGAATTCAAGTCAAAAGTGGAGGAGGCCATAGATCAGCTGGGGTACCGCTACAACAGCAGCGGCCGTGCACTGAGAACCGGGAGCAGCAAGATTATTGCCCTTATCATTCCCAACACCATCAATCCCTACTTTGCGCTTCTGGTCCATCATATCAATATGGAACTGGACAAACGGGATTACCGGATGCTCCTGTGTTTCACGGAATATGACAAGGACCGTGAAAACGAATATATCCAGCTGGCCAGACAGAACAGAGTGGACGGAATCATCGCTTTGACTTATAATCCACGTCTGACGATTCCCGGTGATATTCCCTTTGTCACCATCGACAGATTCTTCTCCACATCCGTTCCCTGCATTGCGGCTGACAATTTCGGCGGCGGCTACATTGCAGCCCATAAGCTCAAGGAACTGGGATGCAGAAAGGTGGCATTCCTGCGCACCTCCTCCGTTATCACCAATGAGCCCGCCAAGCGCAAGGACGGATTTGTCAGTGCCTGCGTGGAAACGGAACTGCCTTTTGAAATCATGGACCTGGATGATTCCCAGCCCTTTGAAAAAATGAAGCAGTTCCTGATTTCCCATACAGACCACGGCCGTTTAGAATTCGACGGCCTGTTCGTTGGAACGGATGCCCTGGCCTGGCAGGTTATCCAGGTGCTCCGGAGCATGCGGATTCAGGTTCCCGAAGATGTACAGGTCATTGGCTTTGACGGCATCCGCATGTTCGGCAATCAGGAGATGATTGTCTCCACCATCGTACAGCCCGTCCGGGAAATCGCGGAATCCTCTGTCAACACCGTCCTCTCCCATCATTTTGCCAATCTTCCTTCCTTAATATGTTTACCTGTCACCTATGCCTACGGCGGAACCACCCGAGAATGAAAGGAGAATCTTCCATATGTATGATGTCATTGCCCTGGGCGAGCTGCTGATCGACTTTGCACCCCACAGCGTCAGCGAAACCGGCTATCCTGTTCTTGCTGCCAATCCAGGCGGCGCTCCCGGCAACTTTCTTGCGGCTCTGACACGTTACGGCTGCACCACCGCCATGATCGGCAAGGTGGGTGACGATATGTTCGGCCGTCTGCTGGTCAGCACGCTGAAGGATGCCGGCATTGAAACCCGCGGGGTCATCCTGGATCCGGACCAGTTCACAACCCTGGCCTTCGTCTCTCTCACCCCTGACGGCAACCGGGACTTCAGTTTCGCCCGCAAGCCCGGCGCAGATACCTGCCTTAAGCCGGAAGAAATTGATGAGACCCTGTTTTCCTCCGCCCGGGTCTTCCACTTTGGCACCCTCTCCCTTACCGATGAGTCTGCCGCTTCCGCCACCCGCAGTGCCATAAAGCTGGCAAAGGAGCACAACATGCTCATCAGCCTGGACCCCAATCTGCGCAAACCCCTCTGGAAGAAAGAGGAAGATGCAAAGGCCGCCATTGAGTGGAGCCTCCGCCAGGCGGATATCGTCAAAATCAGTGACGAAGAAATCCAGTGGCTCTGGGGCCTTGATCCCCAGGCAGGCGCAAAGCGGCTGCTCCAGGAATATGGCTGCTCCCTTGTCTATGCCACCCTGGGACCCAAAGGCTGCTATGCCGCCACCGCCAATACGCATGTATGCGTGGACAGTCCCAAAGGGATCCATGTGGTGGATACCACGGGTGCCGGCGACATCTTCGGCGGCAGTGCCATGAGCCGTTTCCTGGCCTGCGGAAAGCGCGCGGATGAACTGACGCAGGAGGATCTTGAGAAAATCGTCAGGTTTGCCTGCACGGCGGCAAGCCTTTCCACCCAGAAGCACGGCGGCATCACCAGCGTACCCGCGCAGGAAGATGTGACGGCCCTGCTGTAAGCGCATACAAACAAAGAAGAGCAGAAACGTGGTTTCTGCTCTTCTCTGTTTTGCTTTCAGGCTTCCTGTCTCCCGTAAAACGCACAGGAGCCGGTGCAGACGATCTGCACCGGCTCTGTGTGTTTTTCTTCAGGCTTTCAGGAGCCCGGAAAGTCAGGATTATCCTTCAATGTGAATGGTCTTCTTCTCAGGTACCTTGCGTGCTTCCTTCTTGGGGAGGGTCACATGCAGAACACCATTGTCGTAGCTGGCCTTAATATCCTCTTCCGTGAGGCTGTCGCCCACGTAGAAGGAACGCTGCATGGTTCCGCCGTACCGCTCCTGGCGAACCAGGCGGCCCTTCTTGTCTTCTTCCTTCTTCTCCAGGGTCTTCTCCGTGGAGATGGTCAGGTTGCCGTTGTGCAGTTCCAGATGGATATCGTCCTTGGCCACACCGGGCAGATCCACATACAGTTCATAGCCGTCTTCCGTCTCACGTACATCGGTCTTCATCATGTGCGCGGCGTTCTTGCCGTACAGAGCCTGGTCGGGACGTCCGAAACCGCGGAAGAAGGAACGGTCAAAGTCATCAAAAACATCCATAAGGTTTTCACCGAAAACAGCGGGAAGATAAGTACTCATAAGTAAGCCTCCATTATCTGCAGCCTCAGTCTTTCCGGCGCCTGCCGGGGAGGGAGGTCATGTTTTATTGTTTGCCGCTCATCTCTGAACGGTGACTACAGTATACTCCAAGATCAAAGAAAGTCAAGGTCTAAGAAAGTCAAATTTTCTGACCTTCCGGATCGATACGTCTCGAAAAATGCAAATATGCATTATTTCCTGCCTGATTCTCTGTTATTTTATGTTTTTTTCGTTTTTTTGCATTCATCCATATCCCGGTATTCCCTGTTTTTGCCCGCATTGCATGACTCCAGGAGATGTGTTATGATTCCCCCGCCAGTACGATTCTGGCAGGAAAGGAGTACCGGCATGGACGATTTTGAACGCGAAGACGACATGGATCCGGATATGGAAGAAGGTATGGAAGCCTTCATGCTGGCCGATGAGGACGGTAAAGAGTACCCCTTTGAAATGATCGGGGACATCGAGTTTGAAGGTGCACACTATGCTCTCATGAGCCCGGTGGATGCCGAGGACGAAGAGTTTGACATGGCAGATGACGAGGATGCCCAGCCCGTTGTGATCCTGCAGATGCAGGAGGGTGAGGACAATGACATGATCCTGACATCCGTAACAGATGATGCTCTGCTGGACCGGATCTTTGATGCCTTCATGAAAACACACCCTGAGCTGTTTGAAGACGACGAAGACTGATTCCTGCCTGCATTTACAGACAAAAAAAGCAGCACACGCTGCTTTTTTGTTTTGCATGCAATTCATTCAGTTCAGTTCCGTGACATCATCGCTGAAGGGCACCTTATCCTCCAGTTCGCTGCGGTTCTCCTCCCGCATGCGCTCCAGATAATACGCGCAGACGCTGGTCTGCCGCCAGGCCTGGATAAACAGTCCCAGTACCACATTCACCGTCAGTCCCAGGACATAGGAAAGGGACGCCACCATGTTCACCGCCAGCTCTTCCAGCAGAAGGTAGAGCACAAAGGTGATCACCACGGAGAACAGCTGCATAAGCCTTCCGTTCATGAGACGGATGCTCTCCCGCAGGCAGGTGAGCGCACTGTTTTCCGGCTTGTCTGCCATGACTATGGACGCAAGGCTGTAGCGGAGATTGGCCCGGTACGCCAGGAAAAACATCAGGGCCGTGCCAAAGGTATACACCATGCTGAACATATTCAGGTCTCTGCTGCGGATGAAAAAGACCCCGCCCAGCACCATGACAAGGAAACCCGGTATTCCCCAGAGAATCATCCTGATCAGGACCAGTATTTCCAGGAAAATGGCCTTGAAAAAGCATGATACCCTGGCAAACACGTCCCTGACTTTCATCTCTTCCTGCCTCAGCAGGCGAAGATACGCATAATTCTGGCCTATGGAAAGAAAGGGCAGCATAAGGAAGAGAACAGGCAGCAGCTGCCAGAGCAGCAACGCGAAGCTGCCCATATCATGGGCCGCTGCCTGCATGATCCGCCTGAGCACCTGCGGGGACATTTCCGCCTGCTGATACATCTGGAAAGCACGTATCAGGCTGTTTGAGGAAAGCATCAGTGCCATCTGAAAAACCAGACTGGGCACAGCTGCAAACAGCGCCACCAGGAGCACATTGGGGAGCCTGCCCCATATGGCCTCCCTGGCGCGCCGGCGCAGTTCAGCCGGATAGATTGGATTCACGCTCTCGTCCTCCCCGGTCAGTATTTGATTTTTCCTTCAGCCACTGCCTTGAGGTGGGCACCGTAGGGGCTCTTGCCATAATGCACGGCAGAGCGCATGAGCTCGTCCTTGTCAATCCATCCCTTGATAAAGGCAATCTCTTCAGGCGCTGAGATCTGGATGCCCTGGCGGCTCTCCACCATATGCACAAACTCAGACGCTTCAAGAAGGCTGTCCATGGTGCCGGTATCCAGCCAGGCAAATCCGCGGCCCAGCAGTTCCACATTCAGGGTGCTGTCTTCCAGATACAGACGGTTCAGGTCCGTAATCTCCAGTTCGCCCCTGGCGCTGGGCTTTACCTTCTTGGCCATTTCCACCACGCGCTTGTCATAGAAATACAGTCCGGTGATGCAGTAATTGCTCTTGGGATGCGCAGGCTTTTCTTCCACAGAAACCACATGGCCTTCGCTGTCAAATTCCACAATGCCAAAACGCTCAGGGTCATTGACATAGTAGCCGAAAATCGTGGCAATTCCCTTTGCCGCATTCTCCGTTGCCCTGGTCAGAATCCGGCCGAAACCGTTTCCGTAGAAGATATTATCGCCCAGCACCATGGCACAGGGTTCACCGGCAATGAAGTCCTCCCCGATCAGGAAAGCCTGGGCAAGTCCGTCAGGGGAAGGCTGCACGGCATACTTAAGGGAGATGCCAAACTGCTTTCCGTCTCCCAGCAGCGCTTCAAAACGGGGGGTATCCTCCGGCGTGGAAATAATCAGGATGTCCCGGATCCCGGCCAGCATCAGGGTGGTCAGGGGGTAATAGATCATGGGTTTGTCATATACAGGCAGAAGCTGCTTGCTGGTCACCATGGTCAGCGGGTACAGACGGGTTCCGGCACCACCAGCGAGAATAATACCTTTCATGCTTCATCCTCCACATACGGATTCATTCTGAATCCTGTCAGATTCCGGAAGCTGCAGGCTTCCGTATAAATGTCATGTCCCATTCTACCGGATGCGGCACCTTAAATCAATGGGTACAGCTTGCACTTCCCCTGCCCCGGTGCTATCATCTTGCGCAGGGTTCTCATCCCGCATGCGAAAGGAGGCAGCCATGCAGCGCATCAGGAATCGTTCCCAGCGGATTGACCCTTCCGGCCTGAAAAAAAGGATCACATCCTCACAGATCCGCTTCTGGTTGATCCTTGTCCTCATCGTTCTGGTCATAGGATTCGGGATCTACCTGATCCGGAACCTTCGTATCACCTCGGAGATTACCGCCGACAGACTTCCCTGCTATTCCACTCAGGATGTCACCCCCTTCGGCGAAAACATACTGTATTACGACAACTCATCCCTTCACTGTCTCTCCCCCTCCGGCGGCGTCCGCTGGACACTGCCGGTTGGCGCCAATGCGTACTTCTCCGTATCCGACACCAATATTGTGGTATGGTCCGGTTCCAGGCTCTTCATTGTGGACAGGAACGGGAACTCAACTTACAACGAGAACCAGATCGGGGAAATCCAGTTCGCCCGTATCGGCAGCCGCTACTGCGTGGCCGTTATCGGTGATACCGCCACCCCTACCCTGGTGGTGCGCTCCCTGGACGGCACCTCCATTGACGAGGAAACGGAAGCCTATAACAACCTCATGATCCTGGACTGCGGTTTCTACGGCGAAGCCGACCAGTACATGTGGACGCTCTCCCTGGATATATACGGAACTGCCATCAACACCATCCTCAACACCTTCCAGGTGGGCAGGATGAACACCGGCATCATCAGCCTCGGCCAGTACCTGGCCTACAAGGTCATGTACGAGAACAATCAGCTGCACGTTTTCACCACCCAGCAGCTGTACTCATATGACTATAAGGGTGTTCAGAACATGTCAGACACCCGTCTGATCTATGGCTGGTATTATCTGGACAGCTACATCCCCGAGCGCGGCAGCGCCTATATCCTCATGGCACCCAATGTCAAGCGTGCCAACACCCAAACCATCACCCAGCTCCGGGTTCTCTCCGGTTCCTTTGACCGGCGCTATACCATGCCCAAAGCATGTATTGGCGGCGCCATTGAAGGAAGAAACCTGTACGCCATCGCCTCGGACTACCTCTACAAGGCAGATGTCAATCAGCAGAGTTTCTACGGCTATCAGCTGCCCCTGCAGGAAACGGTCACCAGCTTCTTCGGCCTGACCTCCGGCGGACGGGCCATTGTGGGCTGCGGGGACTCGGTATACTCCATCACGCTTCCCAAATAATATATTGCATACACAGTCTGAAAACGCCCCAGGCCTGGCCCGGGGCGTTTCACTGTATGTCACTGTATGGTGTGTCAGATATACATGAGAACCGCCTGGGCGGCTGCCACAGCCAGACTGGCTACAATGGCCACCGTCAGCAGTCCCTTTTTCATCCAGGCTGCTGCAGATGCTGCGGCAAGCCCGACGCAGGCGGTGATCAGACCGTCCGGCACACCGCCTGCCGTATATCCCGTGGAATAGAGAATATCCGGGATCGTCATGGCGGTGAGAACCGCATAGGGCACATACCCCAGAAAGGAACGCACAAAACGGCTTTTGATCTGGCGGCGCATCAGGGTAAGGGGAAGCATGCGGATCAGATAGGTCACCAGCGCCATCACCAAAAGATAGGGAAGGAAAATCTGCCAGCTCACGGCTCTTCATCCCCCTTCTTTTCTCCGTCATCCTGCGCTTCCTGTGCATCCTCCACCGGGAAAAGAAGAGCCCCCACCGTGCTGGCGACAACCGCACACAGGATGATGGCATACCCTGCAGGGATGGAACGGAGGCCCGGCACATACCTGAGGAGAATGCTCATAAGCCCTGCCAGTATCACCACCGTGCGCACCGGTTTCTGGGAGCGCATGGGCGGAATGATGATGGCCAGGAACATGCCGTAGATGGCAATCCCCAGGGCTGTGCGGACAAACGCCGGCAGCAGCGTGCCCGCAGCCGACCCTATAAAGGTGCCGGATGCCCAGCCCACATAGGGGAAGACCATAAGGCCGTAGAGATAGTATTTCCCTACCCTGCTCTTTACGCTGGAGGCCACGGCAAAGATCTCATCCGTATTGCAGAAGGAGAAGATCAGCCTCTGCAGGGTATGCATGCTGCCGTCCAGTTTCTGGGACAGGGAAAGACTCATCAGGGCATAGCGCAAGTTGATGGTCAGCTGGGTCAGGCCCATTTCCATCAGACTGGCTCCGGCCCCGATCAGGGTGATGCCCGCCAGCTGTCCGGCACTGGTTACATTGGTCATGGAAATCAGCAGCGCCTGCAGCGGTGTCAGACCCATGCTCACAGCCTGAATGCCGAAAGCAAAGGCGACGGAGAGATAGCCCAGCCCGATGGGAATGCCGTCCCTCAGACCCCGGCGAAAGTTTGCGTTCATACGCTTTCCCGCTCCTCGTCATCCTCCTGGTTCCCCAGGCTCTTTTGCAGTTCTCTTTCCATATTTTTTCTGGCACTGGCCAGCATCAGCTTGATCCGGTTCAGCTGGTTGACCTCGCTGGCACCCGGATCGAAGTCCACCGCCACCACATTGGCCTGCGGATAGGTGTTCTTCAGCTGTTTGATGACGCCCTTGCCCACCACATGGTTGGGCAGGCAGGCAAAGGGCTGGATGCAGACAATATTCGGATAGCCGCTGTGGATGAGTTCCGCCATTTCACCGGCCAGGAACCAGCCTTCACCGTACTGGTTGCCCAGGGACAGCAGGGGTTTGGCCAGTTTGGCAATCTCCCCTATGGCCATGCCCGGTTCAAAATGCCTGGATGCCTTCAGGGCTTCCGTCAGGGGCCTGCGGAAAATCTCCATGGCCTTCATGCCATGATCCGAGACCCAGCTGTAGGTCCAAGGCGCTCCCAGGTATTCATGTTTGTATGCCTGGTTGAAAATGGTATAGCCCACAAAGTCCAGCAGGTCAGGCACATTCACCTCGGCGCCTTCCTTTTCCAGGGTCTCCACCAGATGATTGTTGGCCATGGGCATGTATTTGACAAGAATCTCGCCCACAATGCCCACCCGGGGCTTTTTCAGGGTCTCGTCAATGGGCAGCGCGTCAAAGTCTGCCACCATGTCCCGGCAGATGTCCCGGTATCCGTGCTTTCCATAGGGTTTGACGGAGGTCAGGTCATCTATACAGATCTTCCGCCACTTCTCCCACAGGGCATTGGCGGAACCCGGAACCTTTTCATAGGGCCGCATCCGCAGCAGACAGCGCTGCATGGCGTCCCCCAGCAGCACACTGCGGATCAGGGCAGAGATGGATGCCACACTCATATGAAAGCCCGGATTGGTCTCCATGCGGTTCAGATTGGCGGAAATCACGGGGATCTGGTCATAGCCTGCCTTGTGCAGGGCACGGCGTATGAAGCCCACATAATTGCTGGCGCGGCAGCATCCGCCGGTCTGACTCATGAGCAGCGCCAGATGATCCACATCGTACTTGCCCGACAGCACCGCTTCCATCATCTGTCCCACCACAATAATGGAGGGATAGCAGGCGTCATTGTTGACAAAACGCAGTCCCATGTCCACCGCAGCCCGGGTGTTGTTCCTGAGCATCACCAGGTTGTATCCTGCCTTGCGGAAGACAGCTTCGATCAGGTCAAAATGAATGGGGCTCATGCAGGGACACAGAATCGTATAACCCTTCTCCTGCATTTCCCTGGTGAACACCACCCGTTCATAGGTGGCGCCCGGGTTCTGCGTGCCATGGATGCCCTTGTCCCTGCGCATGTTCATGGCTGCCAGCAGGGACCTGACCCGGATACGGGCCGCACCCAGGTTGTTGACCTCGTCAATCTTGAGGATCGTATAGAGCCTGCCCGCACTCTCCATAATATCGCTGACCTGGTCCGCCGTCACGGCATCCAGGCCGCAGCCAAAGGAGTTGAGCTGGATCAGCTCCAGGTCCTCCCTGGTGCACACAAACTGGGCCGCGGTATACAGTCTTGAATGGTACACCCACTGGTCCGTCACCCGCAGGGGCCGCACAGGCTTAAAGTCTTCGGGGATGCTGTCCTCCGTCAGCACGGCCAGCCCGTAGGATGCAATGAGATCCGGGATGCCGTGGTGGATCTCCGGGTCCACATGGTAGGGCCGGCCGGCCAGGACAATCCCGCGTCTGCCGTTTTCCTCCATCCATGCAAGGGCCCTGCGGCCCTCCCTGCGGATATCCTCCTTGACTTTTCCCGCCTCCAGCCATGCCTCATGCACGGCGCGGCGCACCTCTTTTTCCGGAATGCCGAATTCCTTCTCCAGCAGCCGGACCAGCCGGTCCGCTGCCGTCTTTTCACTGGTAAAGGCAATGAAGGGGCGCAGGTACCGGATCTTCTTTTCTCCGATGTCGTCCACATTGTTCTTCAGGTTTTCCGGATAGGCGCACACAATGGGACAGTTGAAATGGTTCGCCGCCTGCGGGACTTCCTGGTGCTCATAGAACACACAGGGATGGACAATGGTATGGATGCCATGGTCAATCAGCCACTGCACATGCCCGTGGGCCAGTTTGGCCGGATAGCATTCACTCTCGCTGGGAATGGATTCCATGCCCAGGGTGTACATGGCATGGGAGGAAACAGGGGAGACAACGACCCGGAACCCCAGAGCAGTAAAGAGGGTGTGCCAGAAGGGGTAATTCTCCCAGATGTTCAGCACCCTGGGAATCCCTATGGTGCCCCTGGGTGCCTGATCCTCCGGCAGGGATGCATAATCAAAGATGCGTTTGAGTTTGTAGGCGGACACATTGGGGGCTTTTTCCCTGTTTTCCGACTTGCCCAGTCCCCGCTCGCAGCGGTTGCCGGTGATATGGTTCCGACCGCCGGGGAACCGGGTTATGGTCAGCATGCAGTGGTTGGAGCAGCCCTGGCAGTGGGTGGTCCTTGATGTCCATTTCAGGTTTTCGATCTCACTGAGTGGCATCATGGTGCTCTTCCCGTCCCTGCAGCGGTCCCGGGCCAGCAGTGCCGCCCCGAAGGCGCCCATCAGGCCCGCGATGTCCGGGCGAATGACTTCCATGTCGGCGATCTTTTCAAAGGCCCTGAGAACCGCCTGGTTGTTAAAGGTTCCGCCCTGCACCACCACATGGCGGCCCAGCTGGGAAACATCTGCCAGCTTGATCACCTTAAAGAGGGCATTGCGGATGACGGAATAGGCAAGCCCTGCGGAGATATCCTGTACCGTGGCCCCTTCCTTCTGGGCCTGCTTGACATTGGAGTTCATGAACACCGTACAGCGAGTGCCCAGGTCTATGGGATGGGCCGCATAGAGTGCTTCCTGTGCAAAGCTCTGTGCGGTATAGCCCAGGGATACGGCAAAGTTTTCCAGGAAGGAACCGCACCCGGATGAGCAGGCCTCGTTGAGCATGACAGAATCCACAGAGCCGTGTCGCAGCCGGATACATTTCATATCCTGCCCGCCGATATCCAGCACGCAGTCCACATCAGGGTCAAAGAAGGCGGCAGCGGTGGCATGGGCGATGGTCTCCACCTCGCCCTCATCCAGACAGAAAGCCGCACGCATCAGGTT
The DNA here is from genome assembly GCA_946627565.1 of uncultured Clostridia bacterium. Lineage (GTDB taxonomy): Bacteria > Bacillota > Clostridia > Christensenellales > Aristaeellaceae > UBA2943. The sequence continues at coordinate 16,985 of CAMOVR010000031.1, read as the reverse complement.
CTCCCCGTAGCCTGTGGAACAGGCATGTGCAATCCTTGCCCTCTCCGGCATTCTCTCCTTCAGTTCACCAAGTGCTGCCATGGCCGTGGTCAGGGGCGACCCCTGGTTGTTGGCATAATAGGACCAGAGCAGCTCCCCGTTTTTTCCTATGAGTACCAGCTTGGTGGTGGTGGAGCCTGCATCGATGCCCAGATAGCATTCCCCTTCATAGTGTTCCAGGTCACCCCGCACAACCTGTGCCAGGGCATGCCTGCCGCAGAAGGCGTCATACTCCTCTTCCCCAGTAAACAGCGGGTCCATGCGCTTGAGCTCATAGGTCATCTGCACGCCTGCAGACAGGCGCTGCACCAGGTTATCCATGGACACGGCCTTTGTCTCATCCGCCATCCAGGCCGCTCCCATGGCGGCAAACAGATGGGATGCTTCGGGGATCACGGTTGTCTCGTCTGTCAGATGCAGCGTGCGGATAAAAGCCTGCCGCAGCTGGGGCAGGAAATGCAGAGGACCGCCCAGGAAAGCCACGCAGCCCCGGATGGGTTTGCCGCATGCAAGACCTGAGATGGTCTGATTGACCACTGCCTGAAAGATGGAAGCTGCCAGGTCCGCCCGGGTGGCACCCTCATTGATCAGGGGCTGAATATCGCTCTTTGCAAACACACCGCAGCGGGCAGCAATGGGATAGATCTCCTTGTATTCCCCGGCAGCCATGTCCAGTCCCTGGGCATCTGTCTGCATGAGGGCAGCCATCTGGTCGATAAATGCACCGGTCCCGCCGGCACACACGCCATTCATGCGTTCTTCCAGTCCGCCGCGGAAATAAATGATCTTTGCATCCTCACCGCCAAGCTCTATGGCCACATCCGTCTGCGGTGCTGTCCGCTCAATGGCTGTAGCCACAGCCACAACCTCCTGGACAAATTCCAGTCCAAGAGCCTTGCACAGATTCATGGCACCGGATCCGGTCATAGCCGGGATCAGATTGCAAGGCCCCAGCTCTTCCCTGGCCCTGCGCAGCAGCTCCGTCAGGGTTTCCTGGGTATGCGCGCAGTGCCGCTCATAGGCGCTGAAGCGGATTTCCTGCTGATCCATAATCACCAGCTTGACCGTGGTAGAGCCAATATCCATTCCTGCACGATATGTTTCCATGATTACTCCTGTCAGATTCCTTCATTACATTTGCTTTTTGCCCGGAAGGGATCGCCACCACACGATCAGTCCGCCCCGGGGCGGACAGGCCCAGACATGATAACACGTTTGTCGGAAATCGAAAAGCAAACACCGGACACGAAAGTGTCCGGCACAAACTGTCTGTATACAGTAAAAAAGTCACTCAGTTCTCCGGATCTTCCCATGTTCCACGTATCAGGTTCAGACCTGTCCGTGTCCATGTCATCACATAATGGCTGATTTTCGGGTGCGTTCCGGCCTGGCCGTACCAGTTGCCGCCGCTGGCCAGCACCTCCCCCGTTTCCAGGAGTATATACGATGTATAGGTGTTCACCGCCACATCCATTACCCCTGATTCAGGGCAGGCCACCGAAGGAAGCGCATGCCATGGCCTCTCTCCCATTCCGTACTGTCCATGTCCGCATGCTCCCCACTGCCACACGGCACCATCCTCTGTCAGAAGCGCAGAATGGATGTTGAAGCCTTCCATTTTTACGCCCCTGAGGCCTTCCGGCAGAAGAACCTGGACGGGCTCCCTGGTCTTGTCCTTCGCCTTGCTCCCCATCTGCCAGTAATCGTTCCTTCCCCAGGCCCACAGCCTGCCCTCCGGGTCCATGCCCAGGGTGGTGGCATTGCCGCAGGAAAGGTCCGTGAAGCGTCCGGACACAGACAGGAGCGTGGGTACTGTTACATTCTTATAGCGGCTCACATCCCCCAGCTGTCCGTAGCTGTTGTCTCCCCAGCCCCAGATCTGTCCCTGGCCATCCATGGCCATGGAGTATTTGTGCCCCGCATAAATCTGCGTGATGTTTTCAAGTTCCAACCGTACAGGGGCGTACTGTGTCTTTCTGTCCCCTGTTCCCACCTGGCCGCAGTTGTTGTGGCCCCAGGCCCAGACATGCCCGTCCCTGTCCAGGGCCAGCGAATGCTGGAAACCCACAGCCAGCGCTGTAATGCCTTCCAGGGACGGTATCTTCTCCGGCTCCGTCACATCCGGGCTTTTGCTGCCCAGGCCCAGCTGGCCGTCCGCATTGTGGCCGCAGCCATATACGGTACCGTCGTCCATCAGGAAAAGCATGTGTGTCTTGCCTCCGCGCAGATAAACCACATGGCTGCCGTCCAGATTCAGGGCCGTCTGTTTCGGCTGGAGAACATTTTTCCTGTCCCCGGTGCCCAGCTGACCGCTGGTATTTTCACCCCAGCCCCAGATGGACCCGTCCTCTGCCACACACATCATCCAGGTACCGCCGGGGCCCAGAAGCATGCGGCCTTCCGCCAGGCAGCCCAGAGGGAGCAGCATAAGAAGCCCCAGAAGTGTTATTATGATTATCTTCAGATTATGCATTTTTTCATTCTCCCCTTTTTTCAGAGGTATCTGTATCCGGCCTGTCTATCTGTGTCCGTCTTTCACTTCATAGCCTTCAGCAGACTATGGGAAGCAAAGGGCATCTTATCATTCGCCTCCCAAGTAGTCAAATAGATTATTAGACACACAAAACCCGAAGGGAAAATGCTGATGATTTTTTTCCGGGCAGGATCATGTGCCGCTTCTGCACCGTAAAAAAACAGCCTCCTCCGCGGATAACGGATGAGGCTGAGGAATTGCCTGATACAGCCATGCAGGACTCCGATGCTTAGAATATCAGATGCCGCTCCCGTGGATGAGAGCGGCATCTGGCATGGATTTATTTACTCAGTTCTGCTGTTCCGGTACAAAGCTGATCAGAACGCTTACATACCCTTTTTTCATATAGCCGTTTTCCTCCTGCTATTCTTCTTTCACGGCTGTTATGGCTGAGCATAACCGATAACGCCATACTGACCATGTCAGATCCGGCGGTTATCTTTGTGTAATGCCTCAGGATGATATTCAGGGAATTTCCCTTTCAATCTGATCTTTGCAGGCTTTTTCCAGGGCCTCCACCACAATCTTCAGTGTACGGATTCTTGCAAACTTCTTGTCGTTGGACTCAATGATATACCAGGGAGCGTTGGCCGTGCTGGTTTTCTGAAGCATCTCATCCACAGCCACCTCGTACTGATCCCACTTTTCACGATTGCGCCAGTCCTCATCCGTAATCTTCCACTGTTTTTCCGGAGTGTTCTGGCGGTCCGTGAACCGGGCCAGCTGGGTATCCTGGTCAATATGGATCCAGAACTTGATGACCACGGCGCCCCAGTCCGTAAGCTGCCGCTCAAACTCGTTGATTTCATTGAAAGCCCGTTTCCAGTCCTTCTCCGAGCAGAAGCCCTCCAGGCGCTCCACCATCACCCTGCCGTACCAGGTGCGGTCAAAAATGCACACGTGGCCCGTGCGGGGCAGGCGCTTCCAGAATCTCCAGAGGTACTGGCGGTTGAGCTCATGGGGCTCCGGACTGGCTATGGGCATCACATCCACGCCTCTGGGATCCAGCGGATACGCCACGCGGCGGATGTTCCCGCCCTTGCCGGCCGCGTCCCAGCCCTCATAGCAGATGACCACAGGGATTTTCCGGCGGTACACTTCGTTGTGCAGTTCACTGAGCCGCTTCTGGAGCTTCTTCAGTTCCGACTTGTACTCCTCTTCCTCTATGGTGGGCGTCAGGTCCACTTCAGCCAGCCTGGGCATGGGCAGCAGCGGGAAGTCCTCCACAAAGGGATCCCCCACATACCGGCCGCCGGTGAGAACGCCGTTGATGCCTTCCACCAGAAGGCGCAGGGCATCCCGTACGCTGGTTTTCCGGTTGGACCCGTCCAGTACATGCCAGGGCACAAGGGAATCCGTGGCGTCCATGAAATGGTCGTAGGCTTCCCTGAAGCGCTTGTACTCCCGGTGCTGCCACAGGTCCTCCTCCGTCACCCGCCATTCCGTATCCCGCTCTTCCTTCAGGGCAATCAGGCGGTCCCGCTGTTCCTTTTTCTCAATATGCAGGAACAGCTTGATGAGCACATAGCCCCCGTCCCGCAGCTGCCTTTCCATCTCATTGACCTGCCGGATCCTGCGGTCTGATTCCTCCCGTGTGATTTCCCGGTTCATGGTCTTGCGCACCACGTCTTCCATCCATCCGGAATCCAGGAACACCAGCTTGCCGTTTTCCGGAATTGCCGTAAAGTACGGATACAGGAAGGGGTAGCGCATGGCTTTCTCGCTCTGGATCTGAGGGGATACCACCTGGTAGAACCTGGGGTCGATCTCGCTGATCAGTTCCTTGATCAGCGTCCCCTTGCCTGCTGCGGCCCAGCCTTCCACCAGCACCAGCACCGGGACTTTGGCGTCCCTGAGCTTCTGCTGCTGAGCCATGAGCTCGGCCTTCAGATCCTTGATCTGTTCATTCAGTTCAGACTTTTCTTCCTTTTTGACAAACACCTGGTCTTTAAGCATGACAGAGCCTCCTTCTGGTATACACTTTTACGTAACGGACAGCTGTTCCGGCCTGCCCTGCTTTGCAGACCGTTATATATGTGTGCATAGTAACACATTTATTTCCATCTGAAAATGGTCCGGTTCAACGGATTTTCCCGGGTGTTCCTGTAGCTTTTCCATAAGTTTTACGACATTTCCGGAATGATCAGCCGTCCAGGTCCTTCAGGATTGCCCCGATCTGCTCCGCTGCCGTCCTGCCGAGTCTCTCCGCTTCCCCGGGCAGCACCGGGAGGCGCTTGTACAGATAGGTGGATTCCAGGGCCGCGTAGGCGCCCCTCTCTATGTCGTCCACCGAGGGCAGATACCCCAGCAGTTCCTCCGCACAGCCCAGGATCATGGCATCCCGCATGCCGGTCATCTCCCGGATGATCTCTCCCGTGGCCGTAAAGCCCTCAAAGGGAAGCGCCAGGATCAGGCGTCCCCCCAGCAGCACCCAGGATATCCGGATCTCCTCGGAAAAGCTGAGCGTGTCAAAACGCTCCAGCATCTCCTCCGCCCAGATCCTGGCCACCCGGGCTGCCCCTTCATCCGCCGCCCCGGCCTCTGCCCTGCGGGCACTTGCGCGGATCTCATCCTTTGTTACGGGCTGCAGCTTAAGCCGGGTGACAAAGGATCCTGCCCGCATCCTGCAGGGCAGCGGCTTTTCGTTTTCACCCCAGGCGTGCACCACAGCCTGTGCCAGACGGCTCCGGAAGGCAGGACGGTCATCCTCCCCCTGTACATTCGGGTCAATGTCCCCGCACAGGCCGTTGAGGTACATGCCATCAAAGCCTTCCTCCCCAAGAAGCCGCACCACCTCCCCGGGATAATCCGCGGAGATGGCATCTATCCTTCCGTTGCAGACGGGATGACAGGCCGCGCTCACCAGCGCCAGACTTCTGCCGTCCAGGCGCCGGATCTTAATCCCTCTGACTCCCAGGTCCACCGGGCCGTCTTCACTGGACCGGTTCCAGATCAGGTCCGGCGGCAGCTCCCCAAAGGTTCCTGTCAGGCTCTCCACCTCAGACGCGTCCTCCAGCGCGGAGCGGCACGCCTTCAGGATCCGGGGCGCCAGTGTGGCTGTGTAGGCGGCATCCGTGTACCCGCAGCCCTCATGGTACTTGATGGCCGGTCCCGTGTGGGTGTGGATGCTCACCAGCACCATTTCTCCGTTAAAGCCCATGCTTTTCAGGCCCTGGCGCACTTCCTCCGTGACCTCCCGGCTCAGGCCCAGCAGATCGCAGTCAATGAGCATCACCTGCCTGTCCCCGTCCTTCAGGTACAGTGCCCTTGCCCAGAGGGGATCCATGACCGACCTGGCCCTGCGGCCCAGATAGTAGCCGTAGCCTGCCAGTTCCACCCCCAGGGGCGGTGTGATCTTCGCCCGTCCCATGCCAGCTATCATGCCATCCACCCCTCTCTCACAGTCCCGGGATCCGGTCCCTGTATTTCTCAATCAGCCGCTCGTTCCATTCGTCCCCGCCGTCCACATTGCTGGAGATGAAGGTTTCCACCGGGTTGCCCTTTTCCCGTGCAATCTCCTCCACCCGGGCCGCCATGGCCTGCAGCAGCGCACTTCCCACCGCCGTGGAAGTGGGGCTGACAAAGCGGCCGTCCGGCAGGGGCACACACGCATCCCCGGGCACCCCCATATTGTCCAGCACCAGGTCACACACCTCAAACAGGCGCTGTCCCCAGGGATTCCTGGGGGTAACCCGTCCGGAATGGGCAAGACTGGTCAGGGCAATGGTCACCGCGCCCCTTTCCCGGGCAAGGCGGGCCACCTCCACCGGCACCGTGTTCCTGCCGGAATTGGAGATCAGAAGCACCACATCCCCTGCCCCGGCCGGGTACTTTTCCATGAGTTCTTCCCCAAGTCCCGCCGTACGTTCCCACTGGCTGGAGCGGCTGGCGCTGACATGCAGCATGAGCCGCTCATCCAGCATGGGGCACACCCGCACCAGGCCCCCGGCCCGGTAGAAGATTTCCTCCGCCAGAAGATGGGCATGCCCTGTGCCGAAGGTATACAGCATGCCGCCGCCCATCAGGGAATCGGCAATCTTTTCCGCCGCCGCTTCCAGCACATCCTCCTGCTCCGAAAATGCCCGCTTCAGCATACCCTCAAGCGTATCAAAATAGACTTCATATGCCCGCATGATGTTTCTCCTTCCAATCCTTCCAGCCGCGCGCCAGGCTTTCCTTTCTTTCTTCTGTCAGCATGCCGTCCCGGGCATAGCCCAGCAGGATAGCGCCGCACAGGGGCGGCAGCTCCGGCAGGCCTGTCCGGCAGGCACCGGCGTGCTTTTTCATTTCCTCTGAAAACAGTTCCCGGGCATATGCGCTGTGCTCAAACACGCCCCCGAACAGGCACACCTGCCGGATCTCCCCGTGTCCTGCCATGGCGGAGGATGCCTGAAGGGCCAGGGTTTCCATCTCCTGTTTCAGGATGGCGCCGGCCACTTCATCCTCCCGGCTCAGACGCAGCACTTCCCGGGCAAATGAGGCGAGCACGGCGGGGTCAAAGGGATGGGTATATACCTTTGGGATCACCTCCCGCAGGTCCCCTGCCTGAAAGAAATTCAGCGCTGCTGCCGTAAGGGCCGTACCCGGGCCCCATCCTTCCGCGTCAGCGGCGGCCGCCTGTATGCCCAGGGAAGCCAGGCGGAAACTGCTCCCGGCATCCCCCAGGGCATGCCCGTATCCGCCCCGCAGCGTCCGCTTTTCTTCCCCGTCCACCGCCATGGCCATGGAGCCCGTGCCGCAGATCACCGCAAGGCCGGGACCCGTGCCGCAGCCGCCCACCAGGGCCGTATACACATCCGTGTCCGCCAGAATCCTGTCCCCGGGCACCTCCGGAAGAGCCAGGGCCTCTGAAAGCGCTTCGTCCCCGGGCCCGTCCAGGGCAGCCAGCCCCAGGGAAAGACACCGGATCTCTCCGGGTGCCTGCGCAAGCATGGACTCTACCATGCCCTGCAGGTTTTCCCGCACCGCTTTCATGCCCAGGTTCAGAAAATGCAGGGAGGGGCCTGAGACTTCCGCCAGGATTTCCCCTTCCTTTGTCGCCGCAGCGGCACTTGTTTTCGTGCCTCCGCCGTCCACACCGATCCACAGTTCCCGCAAGCCGTCTCACGCCTCCTTTATCAGATTCAAATCAGATGTAATGGGAGGGAACCGTATAGGTCTGGAAGAACTGCATGCCTCCCTTGCGTGCGCTGGGCAGTGGCTTTTCCTCCAGCTCCGCCAGGCTGTCCAGTTCCCCGGCTGCGTAACGCATCACCGCGTCCTGCACATCCGCCAGACGGCCCCGGCATGCACCGTACCTCAGGCTCAGCAGTTCCCAGCCATTGCGCTTGAAATCCCGCTCCCATAGCTTCCGGTGGGCCTTCATGCATGCGTCATAGTCTTCAAGCAGCGGCGGGATGATCTCAAGGGCAGCCTGTTTCAGTTTCTCCCTGTCACCCATTTCATAGTACCTGCGCAATTCCGTCATGACCCGCGCCTTGCCGCATGCAACACGGAACACGTATCTGAGATAGACTGTCTCGGGACAGAGGGAATTCCCATCCAGGTTTTCCAGCACCCTGAGGGCCTCCGTGCCGCGCTTATAAAACGCTTCCGGCGAGTCCTCGGGATACTCCAGGAAGGGATACAGGGGATCCCCGTAGATCAGGCCTTTGCCCGTCCGTCTGTCCACGGGGCCCGGGAACCAGGCCCGCATGGCCTCCATGGCTTCCGGGGGCAGGGGGGAGACGCGCTGTCCCATCTTACGGACATGCTGCTCCGTGCATTTTTCTCCCAGCCAGCAGTGTTCCGAAAAGATGGGCAGGCACTGCAGCGCCAGGAACATATCCGCCTCGTTGCCGTCGTCTCCCCATATGGTGCCCAGCACCGTCTCCGTGCCGTGCTCAAGACAGGCCTGCATGGCCGGGTACATGGTGGCCTCTGTCCTCTGGACGTTGGGCACAAAACCCTGCCAGGTATGAACCGCCCCGGCAAATACGGTGGGCCGCCCCATCCGCCTGTGCCGCCTGAGCATGGCCAGGTAAAAGTCCTTCTCCATATGGTCATAATCCCAGTAGCACAGATCCACCTCCGGGAGGGCGTCCGTCACCCGCTCCGGAATATCTGCGTCCAGGTCATAGTAATCCCCGGTTTTGGATCCCAGGGTGAAGAACATGTCCGACCACATCATGGGCCGGAAACCGTATTTTCCGCAGATCTCCACCACGCGCTTCAGATGCCTGGAGAGCAGGTCAAAACGGTCCGTGGGGCCATGGATCCGGTAGTACCGGCCCAGCCCCAGGGAAGCCGCTTCATCCATCCCGATATGGATGGAGCCGGACCGCAGGTTTTCCCGCATGGTCCTGACTTCGGCCTCGATGAGGCGGTACACATCCTCGTCATCCGCCAGCAGAATGGTGGGCTGGTCCCTGAGGGGGATGCTGTCGTTCCACTGCAGGAAGGATCCCATGTGGGCCAGGGTCTGGATGCTGGGCACCAGGTCGATGCCGTAGCCCGCCGCTGCCTCGTCCATTTCCTTCATTTCATCTGCGCTGTATCTTCCCCGCAGATACCCGAAATAGGGATACTCCTTTATGGTATACGTATCCTCCGTATACAGCAGCATGGTGTTCATACCAAGACCTGCCATCACCCGCAGAAGCCGCCTGACAGCCTCCACCGTCATCACGGCACCCCGGGACATATCCACAAGGATGCCGCATTTTCTGAAATGCCGGTTCTGCTCCAGATAAAACGTTTCTTCCTCACGGTGCAGCAAAAGCTGGAACAGGCCCCGGGAAAGCGCGTTTAAGTCCTCAGCCTCTACATGTGCCTTCCCGTGATCCTTCTCAGCCTTAAGTCCCTCGCCCACGCTGCAGGTCAGTTCAAAATCCCCGTCCCCGCCGGCCAGCACGGCCATTTCCCTGCGCAGACGGCTGATATCCTCCTGTGTAAACGAACATATATCAGACATGGAAATCTCCTTCCGGTCTGTCCCTGCGCCGTGCCGTCAGAAGGCCTGCAGGGTTCCGCAAAGCTGCCTGCTGCCCTGGCACGTACGCATCTGTATTGTTATTTCCCTGTATGCATCTTACGTTCCGGCTTCTGTCCTGTCAAGGCCGCCTGAAGCTGTTGTTCCATCGGGGGAAAAGCGGTATACTCAGACCCATCAAAGACTGAAGCGAGGCATCCGCATGCTGACATATACCATGGCACAGATTGATGAATCCGAACTCATCCGCATCCGCCGGGACATCCACATGCATCCGGAACTGGGCTGGGATGTGAAAAGAACCTCAGAGGTTGTCTGCCGGGAACTTGACAGGGCAGGCATTTCCTATGAGCGGGACAGGTACGGCCGCAATTCCGTTGTGGCCCTCATAGAAGGCGACGCAGAGGACAGAACCGATTTCACCATCGCCCTGCGGGCCGATATGGACGCCCTGCCCATTGAAGAAGCCGACCGGGGCCAGCCCTATATTTCCCGGAACAGCGGCGTTATGCACGCCTGCGGCCATGATGCCCACACCAGCATGATGATCGCCGTGGCCAAAGCCCTGCAGGGCCTGAAAAATCTTTTGGCCTGCCGGGTGAAGATCATCTTCCAGCCCTGCGAGGAGAGCCGGCCGTCAGGTGCAAAAATTCTGTGCGAAAACGGGGTCATGGACGATGTGGACTGCATCGTCATGTGCCATGTCAACTGCAACGATCCCTGCGGCGCCCCCTCCTGCTGCAGCGGCGTGACCAACGCCTGCTCCGCTCCCTTTTCCATCCGGGTGCACGGGGAAAGCGTCCATGTGGCCTCACCGCACCGGGGAAAGGATGCCCTGGCCATGGGCGTGCGCATCTATGAGGGGATCCAGCTCATGCTCTCCAGGGAAAAGGACCCCTTTGATCCCTGCGTCATCGGGGTATGCACCATGCACGCCGGGAACACCCGGGCCACCAACGCGGACCTGTGCGAGATGACCGGATCCATACGCTGTTTCCGGGACGGGACCCTCTCCTGGATCCGGGAGCGCATGCAGCGGCTGTGCTCTACGGTGTGTGAAGACATGGGCGGCACCTTTGAACTGACCATCGATCCGGAGCCCCTGCCCTGCGCCATCAACAGCGACGTGCTCTACCGGGCCTTCCTCAGGTCCTCGGAAACGGTTCTGGGCCCCGGGGGCGTCCTGCCCCTGCTGCCCTCCCCGGGGGGAGAGGATTTTGCCTATTACGAAAAGAAAAAGCCGGGCCTGCTCTTCGGCCTTGGCTGCAGAAACGATGAAAAAGGCTTCAACAGGCCTGCCCATACCCGGGACTGGGACATCGACGAAGGCGCCATGATCACCGGTGTAAGGCTGTTTGTTCAATTTGTCCTGACCCATATGCACGGCATAGAGGGTCTCAAGGCTTAAAGAAATCTGTCCATATGAAGGGAGGTGCAGGGTGTGCGTGTCTTTGTTGACATAGAGACGTCCGAGGACGGCAGAAAGATTCTGGACCTGGGCGCCCTGAAGGACTCCGGCGCCTCCCTGCACACTTCCCTGAGAAACGACCTGATGGCTTTTCTGTCGGACTGCACGTTCCTCATTGCCCATAACGCCATCGCCCATGACGTCATGTACCTTCAGGAGGACCTGGACCGGGCTGGCCTGAAGATGCAGATCATCGATACCCTGTACCTTTCCGCCCTGCTTTTCCCGGGAAAAACCTCCCACCGGCTGCTGAAGGACGACCGGATCGTCCGGGACAGCCTCAACAATCCCGTCAGCGATGCGGTGAAGGTCAGGGAGCTGTTCGAAGATGAACTGGCTGCCTTTTCTGCGCTTCCCTCCTCCCTTAAAGTCCTTTACCGGCAGCTGCTGTCCCCTCTCCCTGGATTTGCAGGCTTTTTTGCGTATGTAAAACCGGACGCTTCTGCCCCTGACCTGTCCCCTGCCCGGATCATCCGAGACCTTTTTGGGGGCCGGATCTGTGATCATGCCCCGCTGGATGACCTGATCCGCTCAAGCCCGGGTGAACTTGCCTTCTGCCTTTCCTTCCTCTTCAGCCACAGGGATGGGGGCCCGTCTCCCAGCCTGCTCCCCGCCTGGGTCAGCATGAAATATCCCTGTGTCTATGATGTGCTGCACCTGCTGTGCGGCTCATCCTGCGGACAGTGCCCCTACTGCCGGACCCACCTGAACCCCCTTTCCCAGCTCAGGCGGCTGTATGGATACGACCATTTCCAGGAAATCGGCGGCAAACCGCTTCAGGAAACCGCAGTCAATTCTGCCCTGGCCGGGGAATCCATGCTGGTGGTTCTTCCCACCGGCAGCGGAAAGTCCATGACCTTTCAGCTGCCCGCCCTCATGGCAGGCAGTCAGGAATCTGCCCTGAGCGTTGTCATTACCCCGCTGCAGGCCATCATGGGCAATCAGGTGCAGGGCCTGGAAAACAAGGGCATCGCAGAGGCCGTTACGGTGAACAGTTCCATCTCCGTCATGGAGCGCAAGACGGCCCTGGACCGTCTCCGGAGCGGACAGGCATCCCTTCTGTACATCTCTCCCGAGTCACTGCACACCGCCTCCGTGCGCCAGATTCTGCTGGAACGCAGCGTGGCGCGCGTGATTGTGGATGAAGCCCACTGTCTATCCGCCTGGGGCCATGATTTCCGGGTGGATTACCTCTATATTGCCGACTTTATCCGGTGGCTTGAGCAGGAAAAGCACCTTATGCATCCCATTCCCGTCACCTGCGTCACAGCCACCGCCCGTCCCAGGGTGATTCAGGATATCTGTTCCAGTTTTGAACAGGTCCTGCATCTTTCCATGACCGTGATCCTCTCGGACTGCCTGCGGGAAAACCTGCATTTTCGGATCTGCCGGATCCAGAACCGGGATCAGAAATACACCCATCTGCGCCTTGCACTGTCTGCGTGCCGTTTTTCCGCCGTGGTCTATACCAGCCGCACGGAACAGGCCTTTCTTCTGTCAAGGCGCCTGACGGAGGACGGTCTTCCCGCCTGTTTCTTCCACGGGAAGATGGACGCCATGGAAAAGAACCTCCAGATGCAGAACTTTCTCTCCGGCAAATGCCGGATCATGTGCGCCACCAATGCCTTCGGCATGGGGGTGGACAAGCAGGACATCGGACTCATCGTGCTCTATGACCTGCCTTCCTCTCTGGAATACGTGGTGCAGCAGGCGGGCAGGGCCGGCCGGAACCCGGATATGCAGGCACAATGCCTGCTGCTCTATGACCGGCAGGATGCGGACTTTCATTTTTCCCTCTTCCGTCAGACCCAGATCAGCATAAAACAGATCGGGCAGATCTGGTCCACACTCCGGCGTCTGGCCGGCAGCCGTCTTTCCCTGAGTGCTTCCCTGCTGGAAATCGCCCGCTCCTGCGGCTGGACCGGCCCGGAAGAGCAGGTGACCGCCGGCGTCCGCACCGCCCTGGCCCTTTTGGACCGGGCCGGGTATATCGACTGGCAGAACAATGCCTGCTTTGTCTATGCCGACAGCATCCAGGTCACCTCCGTAGGCGAGGCCCAGGAAAAAATGCGTGCCCATCCCGACTTTTCGGATCCCGCGGTTTTTGCGGACGCAAGCTACATCGTCTCAAGCCTCATCGGCCGCAGGTACCGGGCCCGGGCAGGCACCCGGGAAGCTGAGGACCGGCTGGACTACATCGCCGACCGCATGGGAAAACCCGTCAGAGAGGTACAGCGTCTGGTGCTCTCCCTCCGGGATGCCGGCATTCTGGGAGATTCCATGGACATGTCGGCCCGCCTGACCAGCTTCAGGCATGCCTGGAGCGTGCTGGACAGGTCCCTGAAGACAGAAAACTATCTTCTCACCCTCCTTCTGCAGGGCAGGGCCGGTCCCCTGCTCCATCTCAACTACAGGGAGCTCAACGACGACTGCCTGAGCCATGGCCTGACAGGCTGCACGGAGCGGCACCTGGTGAATCTGGTGAATTTCTGGTGCGCCCTGGGGCTTACCCGGCGCACCGCCGTGGATGAACACCACACGGTTCTCACCCTGACCGCCCCGGTTCACGGCATGCAGCGGAACCATCAGATGCGGCAGGAGGTCTGTACCTTCATCCTGAAGGCATTTGAGAAACAGGGAAACGCCGATCCCGCGGATGCCATTCCCTTTTCCGTCCTGCAGCTGAAGAAGGCCTATGAACAGCAGCTCTCCCTGCTGGACACCCATGTCAGCATCGACGACATCCAGCACAGCCTGCTCTACCTTGCCAAAACCGGCACCCTCACGCTGGAGGGCGGCTTCCTGGTGTCCTATGCGCCCATACGCCTGCACATTCTCAAACCCGGAAGCACCCGCTTTCTTAAGCAGGACTATCTTCCCCTGCGCCGCCACTATGAGCAGAAACTGCGGCAGATCCATATCACCCTTGCCTGGGCGGAATGCATACTTGAGGATCCCGCAGCTGCCCGGGAGATGCTTCAGGACTACTTCCGCCTGGATGACGACGATTTCCTGAAGCTGCATTTCCCCAGGGAAAAGGCAAAGGAGCTTCAGCTCCGGGCCAGGCCCGAGACCGTGCGGAAAATCAGCTCCGGTCTGTCCGACAGACAGAAAGCTGTCCTTAAGGATACCTTAAGTCCCACCGTCATCGTCTCCGCCGGCCCCGGCAGCGGAAAAACCACCGTCCTGGTCCATCTTCTGGCTTCCCTGCTCATGGAGCAGGAAAACCGGAGCGAACAGCTTCTGATGCTCACCTATTCCCGCTCTGCCGCCATTGTCTTTCAGAAGCGCCTGCAGGAGCTGATCGGGAACGCCGCCTTCTACGTGCCCGTGCGGACCTTCCACAGCTACTGTTTTGAGCTTTTGGGGCAGATCGGCACCCTGCAGGATGCTGATTCCGTCATCCGCAGGGCAGCGGAGATGATCCTGCAGGATGAAATCGAACCGGAGAAAATCACCATAACCTCCCTTGTCCTGGATGAGGCCCAGGATATGACGGAGGAATCCTTTGCCCTGGTCTGCGCCCTGAAGGCCCGCAATCCGGACATGCGCATCCACGCCGTCGGGGACGACGATCAGACCATCTATACCTTTGCAGGCTCCTCCAGCACCTTCATGCGCCACATGCTCAGGGAAGAAGGCGCAGTGATGTACGAGCTGACGGAAAACTACCGCTCCTGCAGACAGATTGTGGATTTTGCCAATGACTTTGCAGGCCTTCTGAAGCTCAGGATGAAGCGCATGCCCCTCATAAGCGCCGGAAGGGACAGAGAAGGGGAAGTGCACGTCATCCGCACCCGCAGCCCCTTCATGGAAGAGCCCCTTCTCCGGGACCTGCTCCCCTGTTGCCCCCGTTTTGCTGAGAAGGGGGAAAGCTGCGCGGTACTGGTCAGGACCAATGAGGAAGCCCTGCGCATCTATGCGCGCCTGCGCCAGGCCGGCATTCCCGCCCACGCGGTCCAGAGCAACGATTCCTTTGACCTGACCTCCCTGCAGGAGTGCCGCTATTTCCTGTATGCCCTTATACGGCAGGGGCAGGACCGTGTGGATGCGCCGGATGTCCCGCCGGATCCCGTGCCCAGGATCCTGATCTCGGAAGCGCGCTGGGATAAGGCCCTTGCGGAACTGAAATCCGCCTTTCAGCGCAGCCAGTGCCTGCCCGCTGTCCTCAGGCTTCTGGATGACTTCCGTGCCACCCGCCGTCAGCTGTATTTTTCAGACCTCATCCAGTTTCTCCATGAATCCCGCCTGGAAGATGACCGGGGCCCTGCCTCCGGTGCTGCTGTCCTGGTGTCCACCTTCCACAGGGCCAAGGGCCGGGAATTTGACCATGTCTTCCTGACGCTAAGCGGCATGAACCTGTCGGATCAGAATGACTGCCGTGTGGTGTATGTGGGCATCACCCGGGCCAGGAAAAGCCTGCACATCTATACCGCATCAGACGAACTCAATGGTTTCGGCGGTCCGGATACGAAGCGCCGGGAGGACGCTGCCCCGTATCCTGCCCCTTCCCGTACGGTGTTCTATCCCAGCATGAGCGGTGTCGTTCTCAGCGCCATGACGGAGAAAAAAGAGATCGAAACCGTGGGCCGCTGCCGGTCCGGAGACCCCCTTTCCCTGCGCTTTCCCTTCCTGACAAATAAGGACGGAAAACCCGTCTGCGTCCTCTCTGCCGCGTCGCAGGATTATCTGGCGCGTCAGCAGTCCGCAGGGTTTGTGTTTGACCGTGCCGAAGTCCGGTTCATCGTTTCATGGAAGAAGAAAGACTCGGACGAGCCCATGCACTGGGTGCTGCTCCCCACGCTGTATCTTGCGCGTCAGCTGCCGGATCATCCCATATCCCTTCCGGAAGGGAAGGAATGAAAAAGAAAACGCGAGCCTTCCGGCCCGCAATACAAAACAGCTGCCGGGTCTAATGGCCTGGCAGCTGCTTTATTGTATACCGCGCCGGAATAGTCCCCTGCCCTGTCAGTCCATCTGGCCCGTCAGGGACGCGTACTCCTGGGGCGTGTGCTCCGTACGGCTCCGGAAAGCCCGGTAAAAGCCGGCATAGTCCTTAAATCCGCTCTCCCTTGCCGCCTGTGCCGGTGAGAAGCCGTTTTCCATAAGCATCTGGGCATACACCACCCGCTTCATGAGGATGTACTGATGCACGGATGTGCCCGTCTTTTCCCGGAAGGCATGCAGCATATGGTACTTGCTTACATACAGCTTTTCTGCCAGTACCTCCAGCGTCAGATCTTCCGTCAGGTGCGCATGGATATAGGCCATCACCTGGGCCGCCACCGAATCCTCCTGCATCTCCTCCCGGTACCGCTCCTCCTGAATCGCCGCACACAGGGAGGCTGTCAGGATCATCAGGCGGCCTCTGTTGATGCACGTGTCAATGGGATTCCCGCTGTTCTCCGTTTCAATGATCCGGTCCATGCGGCGGATCAGGGACGCGCAGAACTCCGGGGCGGGCCTGCAGTGCAGCCGCCCTGCCTGCGCCGCTCCATGCACAATCTCCGACAGGCTGCAGGAGGGTGAATCCATGGACTGGAGCATATTTTCCGTCAGATACAGATAGGCCCTTTCATAGGGGCAGTCCTCCCCTGCTGTCACCAGGGAGCGGTGCATGAACCCCGGAGGAAACAGGAACAGCTCCCCGGGCCTGGCGGTATAATCCCGGCCCTCCACCATGATCTGGGCCTGACCCCCGAGGAAAAAGTAGAACTCATAATAGGCATGGCTGTGCAGGATGCCCCGTCCTCCCTGCCTGTCCCACAGATGATAAACCTCAAAATCATGGCCTGCCGGCATGGCTTCCAGCGGGTTCCAGTCCCTGGCAGCGTGCACCATGTCCCTCATCTCCTTTGGGGCATGATACAGCAAGATTCACAATGTATCAAGCAAGATTCACAATGGCCAATCAGGCCGGATACATCTACAATTCAAATTGTTACAAAGACAGACAATCGTATTTTCCGAAAGAA
>CAMOVR010000030.1 GCA_946627565.1 uncultured Clostridia bacterium | reverse complement strand
CATCGCAGACCTCATGCGGATCCCCGATCATCCTGATTTCCCCATTATGGACCCAGACCACTCTGGTGCACATGGTCCGAATCTGCTCCATGGAATGGCTCACCATCAGCACCGTAGCACCTCCGTACATCAGCTTGCGCATACGCTCACCGCTTTTGATCTGGAAGTGCTCATCACCTACGGAGAGGATCTCATCCACAATCAGGATTTCCGGCTCCACAACAGAGGCAATGGCAAAGGCCAGACGGGTCACCATGCCGGAGGAATAGGTCTTCAGCGGCTGGTCGATAAAGCTCCCGATCTCTGAAAAATCGACAATCTCGTCATATTTGCTTTTTAGAAACTGTTCACTGTAGCCAAGGATGGCGCCGTCCAGAAAAATGTTGTCACGGCCGGACATTTCATAGTCAAGGCCGCTTCCAAGCTCAAGCATGGGCGCAATCCTGCCGATGACGCGGCAGGTGCCCTCCGTGGGCCTGTAAATGCCCGAAATGATTTTCAGCAATGTGCTCTTGCCGGATCCGTTCTGACCGACAATACCGATCACTTCTCCCTTTTCCACGGAAAAGGAAACGTCTTTCAGCGCATAAAAGTCTTTATACCTGAGTTTTCGCGTGAGCTTGGAGACAGTCCATTCCTTCAGACTGTTCGCCCGATTGCTGTTGATATGAAATTTCATTGAAACATGATCAACCGTAATCACGCTGCCCATTGACGATAATTCTCCTCTTCTTACAGATGAAGCACAAACTGATTCTGGTACTTCCTGAATATAAACAGACCAAACGCAAACGTCAGTAAACTGCCAAGCAGGCAGTACAGGTAATTAACCGGAGCCGGTGAAACCCCGCTGATGAGTATGGTCCTGGTAAAGTAACAGAACTGGTAAAGCATATTGGCATGGTAGATTGTCCGGTAAGCCATGGGAATGATGGAATCCGGATAGAAAATCGGCGTAACAAAATTCCACATCATGATCAGAATGCTCCACAGGAACTGGGTGTCCCGGAAGAACACGTTCAGAGTGGACAGAATCATACTGACGCCTGCCGTGAAAAGCACCAGACACATGACCACAAAGGGCAGCAGGAAGACGCTCTTATGGAAAGGCACGCCGGTTACCAGCATGACAAAAAACAAAGGAATGAAGGAAATCACCAGGTTAATGGCCGAAGACAGGGTCCTGGAAATCGGGAAGATGAATTTCGGCATATAAACCTTGGTGATCAGGTTTGCATTGTTGACGATGGACATCAGGCCCAGGGATGTGCCTTCCGAAAAATAATTGAACAGCACAATACCGCTGATCAGGTACACAATGAAGTTTTCCGTTTCGTTCCGGAAAATGGTGCTGAAGACAAAATAGTACACCATGGCCATCAGCAGCGGATTCATGATGCTCCAGAGGACACCCAGCACGGATGCCTTATACTTGACCCTGAAATCTCTTTCCACCAGCTGCCGCAGGAGATAGCCATACTTGTCAAATGTATACCGGATCCTGGATATGATGGTGTATTTGCCGCTTTTGCGGGAACGCTCTTCCCAGACCGCAAGGAACACCATCCCGGCAGCCGCCAGAATGCCAATGGGCCAGATCCACAGATGGGCATTGAGACGGTTGCTTCCGCGCCATGCCATCACCAGCTGGCCTTCTGCCTGCTTCTCCCCGATCAGCAGGGTGCCGCTCACATCCGTGTCCAGCTGGAACCGTCCTGCAGAGACCTGGGTACCGTACCAGAGGGACACGCCGCCTTCACCCCGGATGGAAAGGCAGACATCCCTGTCTTTCAGTTCCACAGCCGGCATAATGGTAAGCACTGTCGTCCCGTCCTGATTCAGCTCCGTATAAGGTACTTCCTTCTCCCAAATCACAGATGCGTCGTCTGCCGAGGCCAGTGTCAGGGTAAGTACATGTCCTTCCCTGTTTCCGAAAACTGTTGTATCCAGACAGATTTCTTCCAACAGGTCAGCATTCATATGAAATGTCTGCTGTACCACGGTATCCTCAGTTATTTCCCCTGTTGACACGCCTCTTGACACAGCCTGGGACATGACAGCTGTCAGTTTCCAGTCATCAGCGGCAATCAGATAGAATGCGGCCACCACAGCAAGCCAGATGATCAGGATCAATCCGGTCTTTCTGATCCATGAATCTTTCACGCTTTTCCTCCAAATCAAGTTCCATGTATGCCTGTGCATGTTTCATTTGCCGCACGCATGGTCATTTGCCATTTTTCCGGATAAACATGCCCGTATCTTCCATTTCCTGAAGGGACTGCTCATAGGTGTTCAGATCCCGCTTCTGTTTCAGAACCCAGGCACAGAATGATGTAAGCCCCTCCTCAAGACCAACGGACGGATAGAAGTCCAGTATCCTTCTGGCCTTGCGGATGTCAGCCTTGTTATGGGCAATATCCCCGATTCTGAAATCCCCTGTCACGTGGATTTCACTGCGGCTTCCGTAAATCTTCTTCAGCAGGCAGGCCACTTCCAGAACCGAAGTGTCCTCTCCGCTTCCCAGATTGATGACTTCCCCGTTGCTCTCTTCGCAGTCCAGGCTGCGGATCACGGCTTTTGCCACGTCACTGACATGGATGAAGTCCCGGCTTTCCAGCCCGTCTTCAAATACATTGACGTCCTTCCCCGCCAGCAGCAGAGAAGAAAAAATGGAAAGGATGCCCGTATAGGGATTGTTCAGACTCTGTCCGGCCCCATACACATTCTGGAACCGGAATATGGTCAGATCCACCCCCAGGGCGGGACACATGGTCTGCAGCATGGATTCCTGTGCCTGCTTGGTAAAGGCATACAGAGAACTGGGGCGCAGCCTGCTGTCTTCCTGCGTGGCCGCCGGAGCTACTTTAGCTCCGCATACAGGGCAGTACAGGTTAAAATCACCCTGCATCAGCTTTTCCCTGCTCCGGCTCCCGGGATATACATCCCCGCATCTGGGACACACATATCTTCCCTCTCCGTAAACAGACCTTGAAGAAGAAAGGATGATCTTCCGGACCATGGAGGATTCCCCCATGAGGGAAATGGCCTGCAGGAGATTGGACGTCCCCATGATATTTGTTTCATTATAGTGGTTGATTTCATACATGGACTGGCCTGTTCCTGTCTCTGCAGCCAGGTGAATCACGGCCTCCTGTCCCTCCAGGGCCTTCCGGACAGTCTCAAAATCGCACACTGAACCCAGAATGAATCTGCACCTGTCCCGGATGGACTGATACAGGTATGATGATTCCCAGTTTTTCCCGTGGATCTGTTCCGACATGGAATCCAGAACAGTAATATCATGTTCCGGCGCAAGCTGCCTGACAATTTCAGATCCGATAAACCCAGCTCCACCAGTAATCAACAGCTTCATACAGCAATATCCTTTTCCATTGTTAAGACAGATTGGTTCTGCCTGGATCGTAAAAGAATCCGGCAAAAACAGCCGGAACCTTTCACATATATTCCAGATACAAAAAAAGGCGCCTGCACAGATGTGCAGGCGCCATGAAGTACACTTACATATTGCTCTTTTCAGAAATTACTTGTTGTTCATCTGAGCCAGAGCAGTGCAGTTTGCGAATGCGCGCTTTCCGATCACGGTGATGGTGTCGGGCAGGATGATGGAAGCAAGGGTGGTGTTGCCTTCGAAGGCAGACTCGCCAACCTTCACGACGGTCATGTCGGCGGGAGCGTCAGGAATGGTCACATCAGCAGCGGTGCCGTTGTACTTCTTGATCTCCAAGCCGCCCTCGATCACGTGATAGACAACTTCATCCAGTTCGAATTCGTCAGTCACGACAACTTCCTTGTCAAGGGTAGCTTCTTCGCCCTTGTCGTTCTTCACGGTGAAGGTGACATTGTAGGTGCCGACGGCATCAAAGGTGATAGACACAGAACTGTCTGCAACGGTGCCAGCGACGGTGTTATCGCCAACCTTGGCAGAAACTTCGGTCAAGGTGCCGCCGATGGTTTCCAGTTTGAAGACATTGGGACGGCCAACCAGATAGAAGGAATCAGCAGTATCAGCGCTGTTGATGGTCAGCGGGGCGTCAATCACAGCAAACCATGCAGAGTCGCCGTGTCCATCAAGGGTGAAGTCGGTGGCATAAATACGCATGAGGTATACGCCAGCGGCAGGAGCGGTGAATTCCCAGTCAGTATCAAAGGTGTTGGTCTTTTGGTCAACGATGACGCCAGTGGAGTCGAACAGCCAGTAGTTCCAGGCAAAGGGACCTTCTGCATTAGCCACTGTGGCATAGGTCTTGTAGGTGGAACCGCTGAACATCCAGCCGTCTTCGGTCTTGGGGCCGTCGATGGTGACATCCTTCACACTCAGCTGGGGAGTGGAGACAAAGAACCAGTCAGAGTCGTTGTGTCCGTCGCTTGCAAAGTCAGTGGCATAGCTGCGGAGCAGGTAGACGCCGGAAGCGGGAGCGGTGAATTCCCAGGTATTCTCGTAGGTGTTGGTCTTTTCCATGACGATGGTGCCGGTGGTGTCAAACAGCCAGAAGTTGTAAGCATAAGCCGTGCCAACCACATTGGCGGTTGCCTTGATGGTGCTTCCCTGACTGAAATCGCCTTCCAGAGTGGGCTTTTCAACACGCATGGTCGTGGTCTGGAACCAGGAAGTGTCGGCATGTCCGTCGGTGGAGAAGTCGGTGGCATAGCTCCTCAGGAGGTAAATGCCAGCTTTGGGAGCCTTGAAGGTCCAGGTATCTTCAAAGGTGTTGGTCTTTTCCATGACGATGGTGCCGGTGGCATCAAACAGCCAGAAGTTGTATGCATACGTACCGGAGCCGCCGGAAACATTGGCCTTGGCAACCAGATCTTCACCCACGGCATAGGTGCCGGTGACGGTGGGAGCAGACACAACAACGGGAGTGCCGGCATTGGTCTTGTTCAGGCCAACGTTGATCACCAGGAATTCGCCCTCGTCCACAACTGCATCGGACTCAATGCCGATCAGTTCTTCCACAGGAGTAAGGGGAGAAGGCTGGGGCTCTTCATAGTAGTATTCAGCGATGGGCTGGCTAATCTGGATGTCTTCCACAACAGGCTGTTCTGCAGCGGGTTCGTCCACAATGGCTTCAGCGCCGGGAACAGTCACAGCAGCATTCAGAAGCAGCTTTCCATAATAGGAAACATAGGCCTGCTGAGCAGCGGATGCTTCATAGGCAGCCATCTCAGCATCGTTCATGGCCGTCACATGGGCAGCCTTCACAAAGACCTTGATGTAGGTGTTGGCAACGGCAACAGCCATGCCCAGCACGTCATCAGCAGGATTGGCCTGGGTCCGGTTTTCTTCCACATAGGCAACAGCATTGCCGTTCAGGATGCCATAAAGGGAAGTGAGGCCGGCATCGGCAAACAGCTGAGCACCGCTGTGAACGGTCACATAGCCGGGCTGCAGGTGTGCGGGCGTCTCATCCACAGCAGCTTCCATCATGGGAGCTTCTTCAGCAACGGGAGCCTCAACGGGAGCGGGAGCTTCCACGGGAGCTTCGAAAGCGGACTGCTCAAACACAGTCTCAGCGACCGGAGCCTGTTCTTCATAATATTCTACGGGAGCAGTAACTTCCACATACTCTTCCACGGCTGCTTCCATGGGTGCAGCGACTTCTTCGAGCATGGGAGCTTCTTCGACGGTTTCAGCCATCATGCCGGTAGGCATAACGATGGTCATGAGCATGAGTGTTGCCAGAAGGCAGCTCAGAATGCGCTTTTTCATAACAGAAATCCTCCTGTAAATTCATGATTGCGTTCATGATGTTTTCAAGTGTGATCGGATCTCTGTTCTATGTGAAACCATACATGGACAGATATGCGTTTCTTGCTTTATGAGAAATGGGTTCCTGAATGCTCTGTGCTGTACCGGAAGGCTCTTTTACCAGCACGGTTTCGCTGTCAGGGTTCATCTGGACCCATTTTTCAGCTGTGGTATGGGGCATAATATGGAACACACGTTCCATGATTTTTCCTACATAAATAGGTGTTTCAAAGTCAAAGCCCTTACGATAGGCAAACTGCTCCGCTTTGCTGCCTCTTATGCCAAGTACCCTGACCTGGTCACTTCCTTCAAAGGCAGTGGAAGCAATGTTCTGTGCGGACTCAGGAATGTGAATGATCACTGGATTTGGCAGGAAACCGAATGCCCTGGTACCGATTTCCCTGACTTCTCCCTGCAGGAAAAACTGTCCTGCAGCAACGCCGAGGAAAGCATCATCCCCTATTTTCTCAAGGGATGCCGGCATAATCACTTTCTGGGCTGAAACTTTTTCTTCTTTGCCAGTCTCAGTTATCTCTGCAGCGGCGTCTTGTTTCTTTTGGAAACTATTTTGAAGTTCCAAAAGCATTTCTGCCGTTTCATTGGCATTCTCTTCAGATGCTGCAGCATGCTGCAGAACATCTGTACCCTGAACAGCTGTCAGGGTCCTGTTTTCCAGATCTGCAGCTTCTGCGTTATAAGAAATGTCTTCCCATCTCATCAGGAAGGGTGTGTCAAGTGACACAGCCATATATCCCAGGCAGATGCCTGCGATCAGGATCAGAAAATACAATGAAAAACGCTTCTTCACACAGGCACCCCCCTTCAAATAATTCTTCGCTCACTGACTTTTCTCTATGGTACATGTTTTACCGCAAAAATGCAAGAGCTGCCGAAAACCTTACATATTATGAAAAAAAAAAAGCCCGCCGCAGGCCTGTATGCGCTACGGCGGGCTTCAGGTTCTTACCAGTCAGATTTCATTTTTTGCTGTCATCTGTCCGGATACATCAACTGTTTTGCTCTCTGGCACTTTAATTCTTATTGGAAGGGCGTGCGCGAAATCTTAAAGGCATGCGTTGCAGAACTGTTTCTCCATGCCACATTGATCAGCACACTCTGCCCTTCTGTCAGAAGGATAGAACCCAGCGGTGCATTATTGTTTTCATACGAAGAGATATTCCGGATGTAGTTACCATTCCTGGCGTTACGGACTTCCACGCGTACGCTGCCATCGCTCAAATCACCGTACTTATACAGATAATACATTCCAGTGGCAGGTGCCGTGAAATACAGAGGCCTGACAGCAGGTCCGGTAGACCAGTCAAGACCTTCAAGTCCGATAGAAGCCATCGAATTGACTGTGAAGGAAATGGAATCTGTTGCAGTGGAAATCCCATCTGTTACGGACAGGATCAGATTATAATTGCCAGGCGTATAAAGGGATGTATACCAGTATCTTGCATTTGATCCTGTAGTTATATCGTATGCAACGAGGTTGCTGGCTGCATCATAGATATACCAGTTGCAGGTATACGATCCATTTCCACCGCCGATCTCTGCATAGAAGCGGTCTACCATACCAGCAACAACACTGTCGTCCATGCCCGCTTCCATATAGTTGATAATGAGGCCGTCTCCAATTTTAACAGCGGTGTATCCATCCTGACGGTTGGTATCATGGACTTCAATGAAAACCCACTCACCCTTATCCGCGTACAAAGTCACAGGCATTCCGTAATAGGTATGCCTTTCCACACCATCCGTTCCGACAATGTAATAACTGCAGTCATAACTGCTTTCCGAGGAGATAACCAGCTGTCCCGACTTATCTGCCTGGTAGGCAAACATGGCCGGATAGGCTGCGGTATATCCTACCACATTTTTCTGCAGTACCACAGCTGAATCAGCTGTCGTAAACCGTCTGTCCCTGTATTCACTGTTCACGCCATCGGAAGCAATGACACGGAGAATCAGGTTACCGCCATAGGGAACCGTGAAATCCCAGGAAATATACCCATCTTCATCTGTTGTCAGATTCTCAGCCTTGGCCAGTTCCGTGTAATTCTGATCATACAGATAGAAATTTGTATAATATACCTTATTTTCTCTTCCAAAGAAGACACCGGACATGGTATATCCCTTGACCGGCAGACCTTCCGTGAAGAAATCGCTGATGATGCCTGTACTCTCTTCAGCCGTCGAACCCATGGTGGCATATGCATAGAAAGTATAATTAGACTCATTAAGATGCCGCAGATACAGATAATACGTTTCCCCTGCATAGGCAACAAAATCGATCCGGCAATTCAGGCCTTCTCCGCCATCATCATTGTATTGCAATTCGTTGAAATCTTTGTCGTACAGGTACGCACAGGTATCATCCCCGCTGTCTCCATTGGGGTAGCTGGTATAAAAACTGTATCTGGCGTTTACCTGGGGTGTAAAGGTAATCAACGTTGGCCGGAGCGCAGCAAACGTCTGACCGTATGCAAGGCTGATATTGTCTGCCACGTTGAACCACCGTGAGAACTGCTGGCTGGATGTCGCAAAGTCCGTGGCAAACACTTTGACCACGTAGCTACCACCGGCAGGCCAGGTGATATCCCAGGTCAGATCCGTGGTACCTTCTTTGCTCGCCACGATATTTCCATTTTCGTCATACAGATAGTAGTTAAAGGCAATGGCATTATCTGTAGATACTTTCACAGTTGCCTTGCCGCCGGCTCTGCGTACAATCTTGTACTCTTCTTCCACATCGATGGAGGAAAGATTGGCCGGAAGGACAGTGTCAGCATGTAATGTATAGGAACCAAGGCCCCTTACGTAGCACTGTACATAGGCTGTTTTTCCGGCCTCCATATCAATGCGCTGCGCTGTACTGCCATCCACAGAATAGTAATATTCGTTGTCTTTATACGATCCACCATAAGTATAGCAGTCACCCTCAATCTGGCCTGTTACATAGAAGTAATAGGAGCCGTCTGCAGGTGCAGTGAATGCATAATACGTCTGATCACTGTTATAAAGTCTGTTGGAGAAGCCATCTACGGTGCCAAGACCCATCGGAATTGGTGTAACAACCGTTGCCCGTCTGTAGAGGGTGATGACATCCGTACCGTCCGTGACATAAGCATAGATAGAGTATGTTCCTGCAGCTTTCACCGTGAAGCTGTTGCTTGACCTTGTGGTATTCTCTACAGAGTCCACCAGATTACCCGAAGCATCATACAGGAAGAAGGAGATATAATAACCCTCTTCTCCGCCGGAAGTAATACGAACGCTGTTGTAAATCGATGCTTCCCCGTCCCTCAGGAGGTAATTTCCACTGCTGGATTCGAAACTGGCTGCCAGCTTGGTCTTTTCTACCTTTTCGACTGTAAATGATGTAGATTCAGATGCGTAAAGATATTCTGAAACAATAACCGGACCGGCTTTCAGCTGATACAGGCTGTTTCTGGTGGTTGCGTAATGACTTCCGTCTTCATCCGGATCCATCTGATAAACGCTGATGTCTGTAAGGGTGTTCCCGGATGGCGATTCAATGAACCTGTAGGCACCGGCAGCAGGAATGGTAATACCTGTAGCCACTGTCGAGTTGTACTCATTGGAGTTCATCAGGGAAACAAACATCTCGCCGGTGCCCTCTTCATAGAACATCAGATTCGTTATGGTGAAGGAAAGCCTTATAGCAATGGTTTCACCGGCACGCAGCAGGGTTATCTTGTCTCCCACCTGGTTCGTGAAGGTCTGACGGGGTGAATAGATACTGGATATGCCTTCATTTGCAAAGATGCCATATACACCGTCTTTTGGTGCCGTAAACGCCACATAATAGGTTTCACCGGGATTGGAACGGGAGAACTGTTCATTCAGAGCAAGCGTCTTGTACACGCTGTTCTTCTGCATGCTGACGGTATAGGTGTTCTTTACGTATTCCGGGTCATCAGTATAACTTAAATACGTCTGGAAGGTGATGGTTTCACCGGCACCCATGACAAAAGTGGATGAACTGATCTCATCACCGTTTGCCCGTTTCCTGTTCGTGCTGCTACCACTGGTGTTAATCCTGTAAACACCGGCTTCCTGTGCCGTATAGGAAACGTTGCACATTCCGGCCAGGGTCAGCTCAGCCCCATCGGTCAGTGTATAGGGCGTATCGGGTCTTACATAGAACCAGGGGGTATCAATATAGGTGTCCGTCACAAAATCCGTCACATAGATTCTGAGCAGATACACACCTTCTGTATTCAGAGAGAATTCATAATACTTGTCATAGGTGTTGGTTTTGCTCTCAACGATCTGGCCGTACTGGTTAAAGATCCAGTAATTCAGGGCATATGCGCCTTTGCCGCCCGCCAGAACCGGTTCCACTTCCATTTCCTCGCCCACCATCGGGTATTCGCTGCGCTTATACAGACGGTAGTCTTCAATCAGAAGGTTTTCTTCCTCGACGTAGAACCAGGGAGAATCCGCATAGATCGTGGTTTCGTCATCAACAACAATCGCAAGCCGGATCAGATACACATTGGTGGTAAAGGGCAGCTGCACACTCAGATATGCATCATAACCGGCAAAATACCGGTTACTGTCCTGGTATCCGACCAGATTGCCGCTGCCGTCATACATGAAAAGAGCATATCTGCAGTTCTCATCGATATTTGCCGTGCGGACCTGCATCTCAATTTCCTGGCCGGCTCTGCGGGAGTCAGGAAGATGGAAAACAGTGATCATGGGATCTGACGAATGGGAGACACAGTTCCTGTAGTCGCTGTCCATGGAATCCGATGTGGACCAGTCCGTTGCAAATACGCGTGCCTTATAGCATCCATCCTGCTCCAGGGTCACATCCCACTGGGTATCCGTGGTGCCTTCCTTGCTGGCCACAATGTTGTCAAAGCCATCAAGAATCCAGTAGTTGAACACATAGGAACCGCTGCCGCCGGAAACCTGCGGTCTAACCCTGTACAGGTCTTCTCCCTGCTGCGTGAAGCTCACATAGGTGACATCCACACCGGTATCGCTCAAACCGATGGAGATCATGATCTCACCCATGTCCAGGCTTTCTTCTGCTTCGATCTGTTCTTCTGCCTGTTCAGCTTCTGTTTCTTCCACTACAGGAACTGGATCCGGTTCATGATAGAATCCGTCCCATGCCTGTTCGGGTGCCTTCTGCTCAGCTTCAGGAGCCTGTTCCTGTTCCTGTGCAGGGGCAGCAGCGGGCGTATAGGAAACCGCCGGGAGGATCCATCCCTGCCATGCGGTACCGTTTGTAACAGCCTGTGCTTCATTCGTGCTCAGGATTTCCAGGTTTTCAGCCTTTGTCCAGCCATTGAAAACCTGGCCGTCCACGGCAAAGGCAACCTGCAGCGCATCCATCACCGTACCGGCATTGACTCTTTCAAAAGCCAGCACAACGCAGCCGCCTGCTACCGTACCGGTCTGATTCTTCAATGCCTGGGTATCATACACAGGTGCGCCTTTCACTGTCCTGACAAGACCGCCGGTAAAGTCCGTGCGTTCCCAGACGTACATGCTCTGGGCACTTTCGGCATCGCCTGATGCGGCTGCCGCACCCATCATGGGTGCAGCTTCTTCCACAGGCGCTTCCACGGGCATTTCCATGGAAGGAACTGCTTCACCTACAGGCACCTGCACCTGTTCCTCTTCAGGAACGTATACATACTCTTCCGGTACATAGGCCGCCGGTGCTGTATCTTCCACCAGTGCCTCCGCAGGCGCTTCCATCAGCGCTGCATCCCCCGCCACAGCGGGTACCGGTACTTCATAGACCATCTCTTCTGCTGCCTCAAGGGCAGGGGCTTCAGCTTCTTCCAGGACAGGCGCAGAATATTCTGCTTCGGCCCATGCCGAAACTGTCATGGAAAAGACAAGCATGCATGCCAGTATGCTGGCCAAAATGCGTTTTGCGGGTTTCATACCCATTCTCCTTTCATTTACATAAATCAGAATACCCCGGGAAAAGGAAAACCAGGATCATTTTATATAGAATTCCCCCTTTGAAACAAATCTATCTCATTGAGGCACACCCCTGCCACTGTATCTTACCATCCGGTTATGCAGGGGTATGCCAGAATGCGCATACAACAGATTCCGCCTTTTCTCAGGCTTCCTGCTTTTTCGTGAAGCTTTCGGCAATCAGGCGGACATTTTTAGCCCGCTCAGAGAAGAATGCAGATACCTTGCCGGTCAGCCACGTCAGAGCCATGGCCAGAAGGACGGAAGCACAGATATAGACCAGATACAGGAACAGATTGTTCCTCTTGCTGATATTCGCCACATCAAAGGACATGCATACCCAGCTGATGAGGCGGTGATGCACCAGGAAGATGGGATACGTCAGAGCGCTTATCTTCTTCAGGGACGGCGAGAGAATGGTGACCTGTTTTTCAAACAGTTCGCACAGCGCTGTGATAAGGATAAAGAAAATGGCGCAGAGGAACAGATCCCGCACCGGCTGGGGCATGCCTGTCCAGAAGAAGGACGCCACGGCAAGCACAGCCGCAAATCCCAGTACAGCCGGCTTTACAGCCTTGTGAATAAAGCGCATGAACACCATGCCCAGGAACACATAATAAATCCAGATGAAGAACCAGTTCCTGTCAATGCCCAGCACCGTGGCCACAATCCACCATGCCGTCATACCCACAATGGCGGGAATCGGAAAGCGGTGCAGCAGCCAGGCCACCAGAGGGTAGATCGCATAGATCAGGAGAATGCAGCCCAGGAACCATTCACCCACCTGGTAGAATTCATACCAGGGCAGTCCCAGGCACATGAAATAACCGTCCATGCCCGCAAAGCTCACCAGAAGATGGGACAGGGGTGCTTCCGGCATGGTGTGATAGCGGAAAAAGGAATAAATAAAGGATACCGCAAAGGCAACCCAGAAGGACGGGTACAGGGCCAGCAGCCGTTTTTTGTAAAACGTGCCAAGCTTGCAGCCCTCCGGATAACGGTATTCCAGGGCTGCACCGGAGATCATGTAAAACAGGCCCACGCCCAGGGTCCCCAGATAAACTCCGAACCAGTTGTTGGGAATGAGATCGTTGGGATACATGAAATAGCCTGTTGCATCATACCCGGAAATCGAAGCATTGAAATGGATGGTCATGACGCAGAAGCATGCAAATACCCGGATCACATCCAGATAGTTCAATCTCTTTTTCACTGAAGACATTTTCTGTACCGCCTCCATGCATGTATCATGGTTTCCGGCCCTGCATCCCTCTGTATCACAGCTGGCGCATGCCTCTGTAAAATAAAAAAAAGGTCTGCTGCCGCAAACCCCCGAAACGGGAATATGCAGCAGCAGACCTTTTACATTTTCAGGTATGTCCCTGACAGTTGAATCAGTGGCTTGTCACAACGATGGCAGAGCTGGACTTCATGGTCCACTGTCCCATCTGGTCGCAGCAGTACACATCAATCCTGTAGGTTCCGGCAACATCCAGAGTATAGGTCATGCTGGTTGCCGTGGTGGAATCCTGCGTCAGCTGCGTATCGCCGCGGAACAGGCAGTAAATGTACTGATAAGGCGGCACGCCTCCGGCCGCATTGGCGGTCACTGTCACGCTGTCCCCGGCTGTCAGCAGTGTACCGGACAGGGTGGGTGCAACGCCCACAGGAGAAGGTCCGATGACGATCATCTCATTGGAGGTGGCGTTGATCCAGGACACGCGTTCATCACAGACAAACACCGTCATGTAATAGGTGCCTGCCACGTAGGGTGTATAGGTAAAGGTGGGATCATAGGAATAGGCCATGGTCAGCTGCTGTCCGTTGACAAACAGGCAGTAGATATAGGTGACCGTGCCCACATTTCCCGTTACCGTAGTGGTAAAGGAAAGAGGCGAGCCTGTGTTTGTGGTCGCAGGAGATCCTGTGATGCTGGCGATGGTCAGCAGGTTATAGGCCGCGACCGTGGTGGGCACGCTGGTGGCATGAGCCCAGATTGACCCGTCGGTGACATAGGCCGTCAGGGTATAGGAGCCGCCGGCTGTCACGGTATAGCTGTAGGAAGTGCCGTAGGAATAATCCATGGTCAGCTGCTGGCCGTCACGGAAGACGCAGTAGATATAGTAGGAAGGCGTTCCGGCGGTGGCAACCGTCCAGGTGATGGTATCCCCGATATTGGCGGTGGTAACATCCGGGGTGACAGAGAGCATCTCAACGGCTGCACGGTTCGTCACTTCCAGATCGTGCAGTTCATGCATAACCCAGTCATGGCGGGCGTCCTTGGCATACACCACAAACCTGTACAGGCCGGTGTGGTCAAAGGTATAGCTGATGATGGATTCCGTTCCGGCATAATACACAACCTGCTTGGTTTTGTCGTAGACACAGTAGATATATTCCACTGCGGGAACGCCGCCGGCGATATCCGTACCGATCAGGATGGAATCCCCTACCTGGGCGCTGTACCGGCTCAGGTGGACGGTTGTGTAGTTGAAGGGCTGGTAAGAGGTCAGGTTCAGCACGCCGGAAGCAATCCAGCTGATTCCGTCATAGGCCAGGACCTGGACGGCATAGTTTGCCTGATTGGGCACCACATACTCAAAGGTGCCGGAGTTGGAAGCCTGGTTCACAACCAGATTGCCGTTTTCGTAGATCTGGTAGAGCAGGTACAGGGCATTGCCCACCGTCTGGACATTCAGTGTGAGCTTCTCGCCCACATAGGGGGTAGCGGTGGATGCAGAAACGGTGACAGCGCTGAGCTGGCTGATGGCCGTTACGTTCTGGCTGGTGGCAGACTTGCAGTAATCCGGTGTGTCATACACATAGACGGTGCAGGTATAGACGCCTTCCGTCTCGGGCACGTACACATAGGAATTGGAATAGGAATACTCGGCCTTCATCAGCACGTCGCCCTTATAGATGCCGTAGAGATAGACATATGCCTCAGTGCCGCCCGTCACGTCAACGGTAAAGGTGATGGGAGAACCGGTGCCGATGTTGTTGGCATTGGGCACGATGGAACGAACCACCAGTTCCGGATAGACTTCCACCGTGTTGCTGTATGCAGACAGATAGGAAGTAACCGTGGAATTCTTCACAAGGACTTCGCACACATAGGTGCCGGGGATGGAAGGTGTCAGCCAGTAGTAGTAGTCCTTGGTGTTTACCGTGATCATGGGGGTGGTGGAGCCGTTGAGGTAGAAACGGAAGACATAGTCTTCATCGCCCTTCAGGCCCGTCACATTGGCCTGGAACAGGGAGGGATACCCAACACGTCCGGCGGTGGAGGAGGTGGTCACACCGTAGAGGATCAGCTGGTCCACCACGGAGATGGCAGGACTTGTGGCAGCGACGGTGATGGACGCTGTGCCGTTGGTCACAATGCCGGTGACAGCCACCGTGTATGTGCCCGTGGTTGTGGGAGCAAACACATAAACCGGGGATGTGGATGTGGTGGTGGAAATGACCTGATTGTCCTTGATTACATCATAGCGGTAGCTGTCCGGGATACCGGAGGAGCAGTTGACCATCACGTTGGTGGATCCGCCGGGATTGATGGTGGCGGCAGAAACGGTGACGGCAGAAATCACGATGGGATCAATGATGCGCACCACAGGGCTCTCGGCGCTGGCGGTATTGCCGCCTGCATCCGTGGCCACCAGCTGCAGCTGATAGTTGCCGGGCACCAGGTACGCTTCGCTCATGGTGTAGGTGTTGCTGGTATCGTTCTTGATATCAATGGCCACGCCGTCTCTGTACAGGGTATAGGCATAGGCAGCATAGGGCGTCAGACCGCCGGATACAGTGGAGGTAAAGGATACGCTGTTGGATGTGGTGGTCAGCAGCGTGGAGGGCTGGATGGATGCAATGGTCAGCTGTCCGATGACGGAGATGGATCCGCTGGATGCTGTCTGCACCGTGCCAAACAGTTTATCCGTGATGGTGAAGGAGCAGGTATACGTTCCAATATCCGTGGGGGTATATGCCACGGCCATGGTATCGGAGGGCGTCACGGAACCGGAATTGGTTTCCAGCAGTGTGGTGCCCTTATAGATGGAATAGGTATAGTCATAGTAGCCGGTGCCGCCGGACATAACCGGCACAAAGAACATGGCGTTGCCCTGTACAATGGTATTGGCATTGGCTGAAATGTAGCTGATGCCGAAGGCACTGGTGGCAAAGACGCTGCCGCTGGTGCAGCTGCTCTCCCAGGTGGCGGAGGTATAGTTCCATGCGCTGAATTCGATGGAATACAGACCTGCCGTATCCGGGATAAAGGAAATGACATTGGAATTGCCCGGGGTAGGTCCTTCTGCAATCAGGGCGCCGGAGCGGTACAGCCTGTAGTACAGGAGGTAGGAAGTGGAGTAAACCACCTGGGCAGAGAAGGTAATGGTGTCCTGGTTCACCACAGCCGCCTGGGCGGAAGCAGAGACGGCTACCACAGATACCGTGCCAAGGCCCGGGGAAGCTTCGCCGGAGGGCACAACGACCTCTTCCCTGACCTCAGGGACTTCTTCCACAACAGCTTCTGCAGCAGGTACTGCCGCCTCAGCGGCGGGCTCTTCATAATATACAGGGGCTGCCGCTTCTGTCTGGGGCACTGCCGCAGGTTCCTCCACGGGAGCCTGTTCAGGCACAT
Source organism: uncultured Clostridia bacterium (assembly GCA_946627565.1). Lineage (GTDB taxonomy): Bacteria > Bacillota > Clostridia > Christensenellales > Aristaeellaceae > UBA2943. Next base: position 12,380 of record CAMOVR010000030.1, on the reverse strand, counting down.
ACACCGTTTCAGCAGCCGCTGTCTCAGGCACTGCCACAGGTTCCGCTGCGGGAGCCTGAACAGGAACTTCTGCAGCTTCGGGCACCTGTACCGGTTCTTCTGCTGCCGCTTCCGTCACGGGTACTTCCACCGTGACTGCCTCTGCTGCAGCAGGCATTTCCATGCTGACAGCTTCCGGAAGCAGAGGCGCTGTCTCTTCCACCGGAGAAAACTCCGGAAGTTCCATGGCGGGAACGGTCATGTCACCGGTTTCCGGCAGCACTGCCCCGCCTTCAGCAAAGGACACCGTCGAACCGAATGCCATCATGCATGCCACAAGCATGGCAATCCATCTTTTGAATTTCAACGTGATCTTCCTTTCTTTATGAGTTCCATCCTAACAGACGAATAACAACAGCGTTTTGATTCATTTTTTATTTTTCTTTTTTGCTGCAGTTTTCTGGTTTGCCGGTTTTTTGACTGTTTCTGCTTTTCTTACAGCCTCTTCTTTTTTGACTGCTTCCTCTTTTTTCACAGTCTCTTCTTTTTGGGCTGTTTCTGCTTTTTTTACAGTCTCTTCTTTTTTGACCGCTTCTTCTTTTTTTACAGTCTTTTCTTCCCTCACCGGATCGGAGGGGTCCAGCCTGTCTGTCTCATCCACAGAAATATGGGGACCGAACAGGGCGCGCTTGAATGTCACCATGCCGCGGTAGAGGAATCTGGGGAAATGCCGTTTGGCCACCAGCCGTGCCTGTGCCCAGAAGTTGGACACATCAGCCAGCTTTTTGACCTCCTCATAATCCCCCAGTCTCTGGTCAATTTCCCGGATGACCGCCGGGAACTTGCCGCCGCCCCAGATCTCATGCTTGATGCGGACCTTGTTGTAGGCCGTCACGAAGAACAGCAGGTTGTTGATTTCCATGGACGCCAGATGTTCCGGCATGACACGGGCAGGATAGTAACCGGATGCCTGGACCACCAGGGAATAGGCCCTCTCAATGGCATGCAGCAGCGTCCCGTCAATGCCGTTGGGCTCCGGAGGGAAGTCCGTGTACTTCCATTTCTTGTCAAACAGGGGCTTCAGGGCTTTTGCACGGTACCAGAACACCGTACCCAGCGGTGCCACCGGGGGCTTATCCGGATCCATGGGGACCTTCAGCTTCAGATCCTTCTCCATCAGGTTCCGGGTGTTCCAGTAGTTGGTGGTCCACTCGTTCCCTATGGTTCCCAGGAAGTCCCCGTGATAGGGCACCAGGGAGGAAAGCATGCCCAGTTTCGGGTTTTCCTCAAAGGTCTGGATCAGGTTTTCCACATAATCCCTGCTGGAAAGCACCGCTTCATTGATCTTGTATCCGAAGCTGGTGCCCAGGGTGTAGGGCTTGACCTGGGTGGTCTTCTTGTCATGGAAGAAGCAGATATAGTCATACTTGTCCTGAATATCCGCAGCACCCACCAGAAGAGCCGAGACATCCCTGCCCCGGTTCTCTATGATCCGTATATCCACATGGTTGGGCAGGACCGAGAACAGCTTCTGAAGGGTCTCCACATGTTCTTTCTTGCCCACGGTGATATAGATGTCCGAATCATCCGGCATGCGCTTTGCCCACTCCAAGGAGGACTCAAACAGGTCCGGATAATACAGGTGCATCACCAGAGCTGTCCTGGGCCTCCTGGCCGGGGGCGTACCCGGCAGGCGCCGGTCCGACGGCAGGATATAGTTCATCTGAAGCGTCCTGAGAATATCGTCCTGGTTGCAGGTACGGATCAGGTTTTCCATGATCATGTCCGTGTCATAATCCGTATGGTGCTTCAGGTACTGGAACAGCTCGTAGGGCGCTTCGCCGGCGGAGGCATTCAGGTAATACTCCGCAGGCTGGAAGAAGGACCTTCTCTTAAAGAAGGGGCAGTGGAACTCCCGGATGGCCCTGGTGGGCTCTGTCATGAGGAAATAATCCGTCTCGTCACTGCCGTTGGGCGTATGGACATAGCTGTCCCACTTGAAGCCCCTGTCCTCCATGTATTTGGTGAAATAGGACTCATAGAGGCCCACGGAATCCGCATAGGAGTTGATCTCCGGCAGGTTCTCCCAGAATTTCCTCAGTTCCGGGCTGCGGATGAAGCTGTTGCGGTAGACGATGAAATGGGACTGGAGATGCTTGGGCACGTACCCGTAGGGATTGCATTTGAAGGGGTCGTGGTCCAGTTCCTCATAGGTGGTCATGCCCCAGAAATCAAGGTCCTTCTGTTTGGCCATCTCGTCAAACATCTCATGCAGGTCCAGCACCGGGCCCATGAGGGTTGCGTTGACCAGCACCACCTCGTCATATCCGGCAAGCTCGTCCCATCCGGCACCCTCCAGGGCTTCCTTGAACGCCCAGGCGTCAAAGCCCTTGTTGCCGCGTATGGTCAGATGGGGGGTGATCTTCAGGAACGCCTTGCGGGCCTGCGGCTTGATGGGCCCGTTGGCCACCACCTGCAGGTAATCGCACACCTCGGAGAGCTTCTCCAGTGCATAGAGCACATAGCGGTCCGCGATGCCTTCCGTATCATAAAAGAAATAGATAATCTTTCTTTTCACGCTTTACCTCCGATGATCTGCCATCAGACCGCCATGATCTTTCTGATTTTCTCTGCGCTTCCCCACACGGCCGGGGAGTCATACTGTCTGTCCGGGAACACCCCGTACTCCAGGCGGATATCCAGACCATTCTCCTTGATGAACCATTCCACCTGTTCACCCAGGGAAACCGGCTTTCCGCTGCAGCAGTTGATGATCCCCCTGACCTCATCCTGGGTGGAGGCCCGGGCAATCATTTCGCCCAGTTCCTGCACGGAGATGAAATCATACTTGTTCTTCCCGCTGGTGAAGGGGAACGTCTTTTTCCCTTCATTGGCAGCGCGGATCAGCTTGCCGAATATGGAATTGCTCTTTTCTCCGTCGTCGCCGAAAATGTAGTAAGCCCTGAGCCACTGAATCACGGTGTCCTTCTGTGCATACGCACTGAAAACCGCCCGGCGCAGGGCATCCTTGGCGATGCCGTACATGCTCATGGGATTGCAGGGGGTGTTTTCATCAATCTCACCTTCCCAGTATCCCACTTCGTGCATGGTTCCCATGATAGAAATGTGCTTCAGTCCCTCATCTGTCATCTGGCGGATGAACTGATAATGGCTGGAGAGATTTGCCATGTGGGCATCCGAGTTATGCTTGAACCCGTCCCTCCATGCCAGGTGGATGCAGACATCAGGCTCCCCCATCCGCTGAAAAAGACCGGGCCTGAAATCAAACACATCAGCCGTGATTTTCTGCACCTCATCCGACATTCCGTCCAGATTCACATCGGCAGCCAGCACCTGGTGCCCCTGCTGAAGCAGGGCATGGACCACGTGACGACCTATGTATCCGTTTGCTCCAGTCACAAGAACCTTCATACTTTTCTTCCCCATTCTATCTACATGTACGGGAAATCACGCGGTCCTCAGCAGGCTTCTGCATGACTTCCATATTATATATGCCGCGGCGCTGGGAATGGTTTTCCATCCCGTCTGCGCAAACAGGTTCAGGCAGAACCCCGCCCGGAAACACATCCCGATACCATTTGCCCAAAAAAAAGGCAAAGCTCCGCCATGCCTGCCCGGAATCGGGCGGCTCAGCGCAGCTATGTGCATGCAGCCGGAACGCTGCGACACCCTCGCATGCATGCCGGATACTGCCTGTGGCGGGATCATGTTTCCTTTCCGGTTTTCTGCCTTTCTGCGGACAGATGCCTGTCCGCTCCCCCCGCTTCTGCGGCCGGTTCAGGGCCTGCAAAAGCTGCATGAGTATACCATACTTTTCAGGCGATGTCATCGAGAGCCGGTCTGACAGAAACAAATCATGTACATATTGTCTTATCCGGGCTTTCTGCCCACCGGATCAGCACATCCTGCATTTCCTGAACGCTGTCCACCCGGATCCGGGCGCCTTCCCATTCTTCCTCCGTCCCATAGCCATAGGTGGCCGCGACACAGGGAAGGCCGTTATCCAGTCCCGCCTTTATGTCCGTCCGGCGATCCCCCACCATGACGGCAGGCGGGTATCCCAGGTCCTTCAGCACCTTGTTGAGCACCTGGCTTTTGGAATATCCCGGAATGGATGCCTGGATCATCTTAAAGCAGTCCGTCAGGTGAAACAGGTCCACAGACCTGCGGATATAATCCTCCTGCCCGTTGCTGACGATTACCAGGTCAGCCTTCTTTTCAAGGCACTTTACACAGCTGTCGGCCCCGGGATACAGCCTGAGCAGCACAGGGATCAGTTCCTGTTCCGCCCTCCTCCTCTCCTTAAGGAAGCGGGGCCCCACCCCGGGGTCCAGGCCCAGCACCTGCACCGACTCCTCATGGGTCGGTCCGTTGCAGGCCCGGATCAGGCTTTCGTCCACAGGACCGTGCCCGATGCGTTCAAGGGCCAGACGGATCTCACCAAGGCACAGGTCCATACTGTCCCCCAGCGTGCCGTCCCAGTCAAAGCATATCACCGGCCTGACCGGTGTATTATCTGAATTCAAATGCATGTTCACCTGCTGTCTGTATTTCTTTCCCTGCCCTGTCAGGACCCGGACACCAGCCTGACATTCTCTGCACTGAAGCAGTCCTCCAGTCTTTTAAGACACAGGCTCCCCGCGTCCACCCAGTAAATCCGGGGGGACAGGAGGGTCTGCTTCTCCTCGGCAATATGCAGGTACACCGGCACCGACCCCGGAAAGAGGGAAAGGGTTTTGGTGCACTCCGCCATTTTGTCCCGGCTCAGACGGATATAGAGCCTGCGGTCGGCCCGCCTTGCCAGGTCCTGGTCGGAAACCTGGCGGATGGGCGGTCTGTTTTCCTTTGGCTGCTCTGTCAGTGCAGCCGGTCTGTCCCTTCCGTGACCCCGGCGGCGTTCCGGCACGCGCCTTTCCTCCCCGGGCCGCCATTCCTCCACCGGGGTTATGGTGTCCACCAGGAGCTTTGGGGCTTCTTCCTCCCTGACGGAGATTTTGCCCGTCAGGATCACCACATCATCCTCGTGGACACTGCCCTGGTACTTTTCAAAGACGGCGGGAAAGATCAGGCCGTCCATCACCCCGGTCAGGTCTTCAAAGGTGATAAAGCCCATATAGGCGCCCTTTTTCGTAGCCTTCCCGTGCACCTCCGTCAGGATGCCGCCCATGACCACCTGTCTCTGGTCCAGGGACATGCCGTGGTCCTCGTTTTCCGCGGCGGACAGCACCTCGCCGGCGGTGATGGAAACCTTCTCCAGTTTCTCCCGGTAGTCATCCAGGGGATGCCCGGAGATATAGACACCCACAATTTCCTTTTCATAGGCCAGCTTCAGCCGGATGGGATAGTCCCCCAGGTCCGGGTAGGTATGGGCTTCCTCAAACATGCTTTCCCCGGGGGCGCCCATGTCAAACAGGGAGAGCTGGCCGGCGGCTTCATGCCTGCGGCGGTTGGCCGAGCCGTCCATCTCGTTGGCGTATACCGCAGCCATCTGCGGCCGGAGGGCGCCGGAGAAATCAAAGGCGCCGCAGCGGATGAGATAATCCACGCTGCGCTTGTTCACGCTGGTGGTGTCTATGCGGCTGCAGAAATCAAAGATATCCTTAAAGGGTCTCTTTTTCCGCTCCTCCACAATGGCTCTGACGGCGTTCTCCCCCACCGCCTTGACGGCCCCGAGGCCGAAGAGAATGCCCAGCCTGCCGTCATCCATGCGCCTGACACCGAATTTCCATCCCGACTGATTCACATCCGGGGGCAGTACGGGGATCTGATGTGCCCGGCAGTACTGAATATAGGAAGCAATCTTGGGCTGGTTGCCAAAGGCGGAATTCAGAAGCGCCGCCATGAAGGATGCGGGATGGTGGCACTTCAGCCAGGCCGTCTGCATGCACACCACGCCATAGGCGGCTGCATGGGATTTATTGAAGGCGTAGCTGGCAAAGGCGATCATTTCATCGTAAATCTTGTTGGCTGCCTCTTCGGAAACCCCGTTGCGGATACAGCCGGGGATCAGCACATTGCCGTTTTCATCCGTCTGGCCATAGACAAAGATCTGTCTTTCCTGCTCCATGACGCTGTGCTTTTTCTTGGCCATGGCCCGGCGCACCAGGTCGCTTCTGCCCATGGAATAGCCTGCCAGGTCCCGGACGATCTGCATGACCTGTTCCTGGTAGACCATGCAGCCATAGGTGACATCCAGAATGGGCCGGAGCTTTTCAGTGACATAATGCACCCTGGAGGCGTCCTCCTTGCCCTCGATGTATCTGGGAATGGATTCCATGGGGCCAGGGCGGTACAGGGAGATGGCAGCGATGATGTCCTCAAAACAGGCGGGCTTCATGCCCGTCAGGAAGGTCCGCATTCCACTGCCTTCCAGCTGGAACACGCCGTCCGTCTCGCCCGATGAGATCATGGCAAACACTTCCGGGTCGTCCATGGGGATGTCCTCCGGGCGGATGTCCACCCCCTCCACTTCCCGCATCATGTCCAGGGCATCCCGTATCACGGTGAGGGTGCGCAGGCCCAGAAAGTCCATTTTCAAAAGTCCCAGATGCTCCACCGTGTCCTTGGGGTACTGGGTGGTGATCACGTCATCATTGCGCTGCAGGGGCACATATTCAATGGCAGGCCTGCCGGTGATCAGCACACCCGCGGCATGGGTGGAGGCATTGCGGGGCATGCCTTCCAGTTTCAGAGCCGTGTCGATCAGCCGCTTGACGGAAGGATCCTCCTCGTACATGCGGTGCAGCTGGGGGGAGAGCTCCAGCGCCTTGGAAAGTGTCATGCCCAGTTCGAAGGGGATGGCCTTGGCCACCACATCCGTCTCCTGGTAGCTCATGCCCAGTACCCTGCCCACGTCCCGGACCACGCCCTTGGCGGCCATGGTGCCGAAGGTGATGATCTGGCACACATGATCCGCCCCGTATTTGCGTGCCACATACTCAATGACTTCGGGGCGGCGCTCATAGCAGAAATCCACGTCAATATCCGGCATGGAAACGCGTTCGGGATTCAGGAACCTCTCAAAGAGCAGCTGATATTTCAGGGGATCCAGCATGGTGATCCCCAGGGTGTATGCCACAATGGATCCGGCGCCGCTGCCCCTGCCCGGGCCCACCATGATGCCCTGGGTTTTGGCGTAATGGATGAAATCCCAGACAATCAGGAAGTAATCCACATAGCCCATCCGGGTGATGGTGTCCAGCTCATAGTGCATGCGGGTATAGGGCTCGTCCCCTTCCTTTGCATCCGGGTACAGCCTCTGCATGCCCTCCAGGCACAGCCGGGTCAGCATTTCCAGGGATGTCTCCCCGGTCTCTATGGGGAAATGGGGCAGTTTGGTGACGCCAAACTCAATTTCCACCTGGCAGCGCATGGCGATCTCATGGGACCGCTCCACCGCATCCGGCACGGCCCGGAAAAGATCCAGCATTTCCTCTTCACTTTTGACGTACAGCTGCCGGCTGCCCATGCGCATGCGGTTCTCATCTTCCAGGGTCTTGCCGGTCTGGATGCACAGAAGGATATCCTGGGCGTCCGCGTCTTCCTCCGTCAGATAGTGGCAGTCATTGGTGGTCACCAGGGGAACCTGCATCTCCCGGGCCAGGCGGATAAGCATGGGCAGCACCCGTTTCTCATCCGGGATCCCGTGATCCATGATTTCAATATAGAAGTGGTCAGGTCCGAAGATCTCCTGCATGTCCAGGACATACTGCCTGGCATCGTCCATACGGCCCGCCAGCAGCAGCTTGGGAAGGTCTCCGGACAGACATGCCGTCATGCAGATCAGGCCTTCATGATGTTCCCTGAGCATGGCGTAGTCGATTCTCGGCCTGTAGTAATATCCGTTGATAAACGCCTCTGAATCCAGATACATCAGGTTCTGGTAGCCTGTGTTGTTCTCGCACAGAAGGATCAGATGGCTCATTTCCCTGCCTGTGGGGCTCCGGTCCAGGTGCTCCCTGGCAACGTACATCTCGCACCCCAGCACAGGATGAATGCCGGCATCCTTCATTGCCTGGTAAAAATCGATGCATCCGTACATGACGCCATGGTCCGTAATGGCACAGCTGTCCATGCCCAGGTCCTTCAGGCGCTTCACCAGATCGCTGATCCGGCATGCACCGTCCAGAAGGCTGTATTCCGTATGCAGGTGCAGATGCGTAAAAGCCATGTCTTCTCCTCTCTTCCCGTTTTTCCGGGAAACCCGGTATACAGGCGCTTAAGCAGCCCCGAAAAACCGGTTTGCATTCCTGCTGCACCTGTGCTAGAATAGCAGGCACCGGCCGGTTTGCTGACGCAGAAACGGGGCCTTCCGGTTAACATCCGCTGTCCCATACAGAAACAGCAGGATGGACATCTCTGTGGAGTGGTATCGAAGCGGTCATAACGGGGCTGACTCGAAATCAGTTTGTCGGTAACTCCGACACGTGGGTTCGAATCCCACCCACTCCGCCATACAGCCGTCTGAAGCGTTTGTTTCAGGCGGTTTTTCTTTTGCATGCATGCATACGTCTCCCATTTTTGGAGACACATGTATACCGGAAGGTTCCTGCCTCAGGCATATGCTGAAACAGCAGGCGCCCTGATCCGGGTGTCTGTCTTCAGGATTCAGACATATCTTTTCTGATTTGGCTGCACAGTACCGGAAAAACTTTTCCGCCTTTTCTGAATGCGGTCATATACCAGACACCTTACAGAATTATAGTTCATGAACATGACATCGTCAATTTCCATGCCGGGAAGCAGCATACCGGCAAGTCCGGGACGCGGCTGCATGTTCCATTAAGTCCCCACGGCCCGGCAGGGCCCCGCCTTCCTCTGCGGAGGCTTTTTTGTTTACAAAACTTCCCTGCCTGCGTATCATCTGCGTGCAGACTGAAGAATCATCCGGCAGCCGTACCTGTTTCCAGGGCCTGAAACGCACCCGTGCCCTGACAGCAAAGAATATGCTTCGCGGATACCCATACAGAAAAGGATCTTAAGCATGCCATTATAACGATTTCCATTTCATACCATCTTCAGGAGGACAAAACCATGGCAAAGGCAGCAGAAAAAGTCAGAACCGCCATTGTGGGCTGCGGCATGATCAGCAACATCTACATCAAGAATATGAAAAACCTGTTTTCCATCATCGACCTGGTGGCCATTTCGGATATCAACCGGGCAGCGGCGGAAGAAAAGGCCCGGACATATGGCATCAGCCGGGTGCTGACGCCGGAGGAGGTGGCCGCTTCCCCTGACATTGAAATGGTCATCAACCTGACGCCTGCCTATGTACATTACAGGATCATCCGGCAGATGCTGGAAGCAGGCAAGCATGTATGGACCGAAAAAGTCATGGCTGTCACCTGCAGGGAAGCCAGGGAACTGTGCGTTCTTGCATCTGAGAAGGGACTGTACCTGGGCTGTGCCCCTGACACGGTTCTCGGCGCAGGCCTTCAGACTGCCCGCCGTGCCCTGGATACCGGCATGATCGGCACCGTCACCTCCGGTGTGGCGGTCATCAACCGGGACCAGACACTTAACAGCGAGGTGTTTACCTTTCTCAGGGGCAACGGCGGCACCCTGCCCTATGACGTGGGCATCTACTATATCGGGGCCCTGCTGAGCCTGCTGGGTCCGGTTCAGTCCGTCAAGGCCTTCGGTGCCCCTGCCCCTGTTCATGCGCCTCAGTTTCTTTTCCGAAACGGCGGAGAGGAACCCTGGCAGATCCCCGGCAGCAACGTGCTTTCCGCTTCCCTGCTCTTCCGCAGCGGTGCCCTGGTGAGCGTTCTGTTTGACGGCAACACTGTCAATGCCTCCCAGCATATCCTGACCCTGTTTGGCACCATGGGCGTGCTGAAGGTAGGCGATCCGAATACCTTCGACGGAGAAAACACCCTGCTGCTGGCCGACCAGAAAGAATGTCCCCTCCCCTTTACCCACGGCTATGACGGGAAAAACACCCTGGACCCCAGCCCATATGACCACTATGGCCACCGGGGCATCGGGGCAGCGGAAATGGCATATGCCATCCGCCAGGGGCGGCCTAACCGCTTAAACGGGGCATACGGCCTGCACTGTCTGGAGGTTCTGGAAGCCATGGAGCGCTCCGCCTCAGGCGGGGAAACGGTTAACTGTCACACCGTCTTTTCCATAAAACCCCTGAGACCCGGCTATTACAGCAGTTTCCTTGGCGGGTCCTCCAGGGCGGATGCAGAGTGTTCCCTCATGGACCTGTAAGGAGTATGCCATGTCATGAAATTCGGCATTGCGCTCAGATGCATTCCTGATAAGGTGGACACCGATCCGATGACGGTCCTTGAGAACCTGGCCCGCATTGGCTTTAAACGGGTAGAACCCTGCCTGACCTTCTCTCCCATGCCCGGCCGGGAACATGTGTACTGGCCAGTTGAATGGTTTGAAGAACACTTTTCTGAAATCCGGGCCATGGGGCTTGAGGTATTCTCTGCCCGTATCGTAACGGATCATCTTATATCCTTCCTCCCCCGTCTCTGCCATCTGGCAGAAAGCTGCGGAATCCGCCAGTTTGTGGTAAAAACCCCGGGCGACTTTTCTCCGGAGGCACTCCATCTGGCATCTCTTGAATACATGCAGGCCGCGGAGGTTCTTCACGAAGCAGGGGCGGAACTGCTTCTGCATCATGATGCGATGGAGATGGGTACATTTCTTCACGGCATGACCGTCTACGAATATCTGCTTTCCCTGTGTCTTGGCAAAGTAGGCGCCCAGGTGAATGCGGGATGTGCCATGTGCGCGGGGCAGGACCCGGAAAGCCTGCTCAGGCGCCTTGGGCCTCTGGTCCGTTCCATCCATTATGATGACTTCAGAAGAATGGGGGACGTTTTCGTCCCCGCAGCAACAGGAACAGGAGACCTGGATACCACCGCCTGTTTCCAGTTTGCACGTGCTGCAGGCATCCCGCAGATCATCTGTCCGACTCTCTTTGATGTGACAGATCCCATGGAGGAGCTGGCCCGCTGCCTTTCCGGAATAAGCAGCCTGGTCCAGGTAAGGGACCGCACGGTCAGCTACCTGAACACCCTGGACACTGAAACCGGACAGGTCCGGGTGCTTAACCGCTTTGACCGGGTGATTGAAGCCCCCAACTGGCTGAAACGTCAGAACCGGATTCTGTTTAATTCTGAGGGGCATATCTTCCTCTATGACCCGGACACAGGCAGGGAATACCCTGTGGATACCGGGGAATGTGACAACTGCAACAACGACCATGTCCTTTCCCCGGATGAAAGGGAACTGGCTGTCAGCCACGGCGGGCGGGAGGAAGGCTGGGCTTCCCGGATCTACATTCTTCCCCTCACCGGCGGTCAGCCCCGTCTGGTGACAGAAAAGAGCCCCAGCTATCTCCATGGCTGGTCCCCGGACGGCAGGGAACTGGCCTACTGCGCCTTCAGGGAGCACGGGGGCAGAACCGAAGTGGATATCTATACCATTCCTGCAGAGGGCGGGGAAGAAAGACGGATCACAGAGGGCGGTTTCAACGACGGTCCGGAATATTCCCCGGACGGCAGGCACATCTGGTTCAACTCCACCAGGTCCGGCCGGATGCAGATCTACCGGATGAACCGGGACGGCAGCGAAGTGAAGCAGATGACAGACAGCGCCCGTCAGAACTGGTTTGGCCACATCTCCCCGGACGGGAAGAAGGTGGTGTACCTTTCCTACCGCGAAGATGATCTGGAGCCCCAGGAGCACCTGCCCAACATGCAGGTGGAACTGTGGATGATGGACGCAGACGGCAGCCACAGCCGCAGACTGCTCCCCTTCTTCGGGGGTCAGGGCAGCATCAACGTCAACAGCTGGGCCCCGGACAGCCGGCACATTGCTTTCGTGAGCTATGAGCTGCTGCCAGGGGAAGAGAACAGAAAAACATATAACCCGGGGGGATCTTTATGGTGAAGAAGCTGACGATACAGGATGATCTGATCCCGCTGCAGGCCGTGCTTGAGCGCCCTGTGGCAGGACCCTGTCCCCTTGTGCTGGTGCTGCACGGTTTTACCAGCACCAAGGACAAGTCCCACACCCTTGCTGCCTGCGATGCCATGCATGAAGCCGGCTTTGCCACCCTGAGATTTGACCTGTACGGCCACGGGGAGAGCGGCGGGACCTTCCATGATCATACCCTGTACAAATGGATCTCCAATACCTTAACTGTCATGGACTGGGCCAGAAAGCAGGACTTTACAACGGAAATCTACCTGTCCGGGCATTCCCAGGGCGGTCTTGTGGCAGCCCTGGCGGGCGGCATGGCGCCTGACCTGGTGTCCGGCCTGATCCTGCGGGCACCGGCCTTCATGATCCCACGCTGCGCCAGGGAAGGAAGCCTGCTGGGATTCACCTTCGATCCCCTGCACGTGCCA
>CAMOVR010000029.1 GCA_946627565.1 uncultured Clostridia bacterium | reverse complement strand
AAGACAGGGGCAATCGTATCATCAATACCATTCTCTACAGAGACATAATAAATTTTGACCGGTTCGCCCTCAACCTGCGGCAGAAGATGATCGGCTCTCATGGTCGGAGGGTATAATCCATTGCTGATATCTGCCATGATCTTAATGAGAACATGGGTTTTCCCTATTCCTGTATCACCCTGGATCATCGTTACCTTGCCAAATGGAATAAAAGGCTTCCACAGCCATTTAATCTGCTTGTTCACAACATCTTTCAGTTGACCCGTGATAACCAAATTACCACCCCTGCTTGTTTTTTCCTTGAGGCTTAAGAACTATAGACGATTGAAACCCATCTTGTCAAGATTGCAAGCCATCTTGTCAAACAATTCGTTCCATCTTATCAAAGGTATAAACGAATAAGATGCTTGCAGAATAAGGATTTTTAAGCCATCATGTCAATCTTCTCATCTTCTCATTGATAAGATGGAGGGTATACCCCTTTTTCAGGATTCGGGGTGCGTCGCGGTGTGAAATGTCACAAGACGCCCTCCAATCCCCCACGCCTATTGTCGACAAGGGGATTGGAGGGTATCACAATGTCAGATTGTGGCAGGAATCCGCATTCAACAACTGCTCAGCCTTTCAGCATTCTGGATTCAGAATCAGCTTATCCAACAACCTGTTGCTTTTCAAATATAGAAGGACTCATATTCTCAGCATAAAACGGATCAGGCAATGAAGCCCGGGATTGTAACGTTTTCTTCGTTTCCGATTCACAGGGAAAAAATGAACATCGCAGCAAAACCATGTGGGGCCGAAGGTCTCTCATGCAACATCGATACCATCACGTTTAACCACAATACGTTCCCCGTCAATTCCCAGCAGCTCTTCTTCCTTCACATTCCGCATTGTACAGCCGTTTCCTTCCCGTCCTTTATATCGCCCCCTGCAAACCCAGACCTTTTCACCGTGCCGTGTTTTTCGGACCATTGGCTCACCGCATTCACAGAAAACCTTTCCGTACAGGAAATGAGGCTGACCGGTCCTTCTGTGTCCAACCGCTTTCTCAAATTCCCTGTGTTCCTTCAGTTTCGCCTGTACTGCATCCCAGGTCTCCTCATTCACAATCGCCTCATGGTCGCCCTTCAGGTAGTGGCTCTCAAACGGAACATTCGGATCAGGCTGCTTGGTAATCAGATCCTTCGGATGGGTCTTCTGCAGGAGCTTGTCCCCTTTGTAGGTTTCATTCTGCAGGATGAAATAGATGTTGCCATGGGAGATGGGCGTTCCGTTCTTTGTCAGTACGCCCATGTCTGCCAGCTGTCTGCGGATCTCCTCGATGGTCACTCCCTTAAGGAAAAGGTCATAGATGAGCCGCACCGCATCGGCATCTTTATTCGGCACCAGCTTGCCTTCCACCGTGTCATAACCGAGGATGCGGTTGTTCCCCAGGTTGTACTCTCCCCGACTGAAACGCTCCCTGTAACCCCACTTTACATTTTCCGAAATGCTTCGGCTTTCGTTCTCGGCAATGGCAGACATGAGGGAGAAGATGAATGTGCTGGTCGGTTCGTCCGTGCTGAGATGTTCTTTCTCAAATTCCACCGTCACATTCCTGTTCCTCAGCATGTCAGTGTATTTCTTGCACTCGGCTGAATTCCGGGAGAAGCGTGAAATGCTCTTGCAGAGGATCCGGTCAATCTTCCCATCCATGGCATCCCCTATCATCCTCATGAAATCCGGCCTCTTCTCCGCGTTCAAGCCTGAAAGGCTGTCCGCGTACACACCCACCAGCTCCCAGTCAGAGCGGATGCTGATAAGCGAAAGGTACGCTTCCTTCTGTATCTTAAGACTGTCTTCCTGTTCCTCCTGTTTGGTGCTGACCCGGCAGTACACCGCAATCCGCACCTTCCTGTCCTCTTTTTGCGCCTGGACTCTTGTTATCTTCATGTTTATCCCTCATCCGTTTCTGACTGATGTCATTGACATTTGCACCTTTAAGCCCCATCAGGCCCTTACAGTTGTTTTTCTGTTCCCCTCTGATGATCCGTCCAAGAAAACCGTTGTAGTAATCCGCAAAAGCTGACGGCAAAAACCGCTCATCCGAAACCCGGAGCTTCACCCGGTTTCTGCCGCCGGCCTTCCAGCAGATGGTTACCTTGTCCTCGCCCAGCCTGATGCCCTCCACAGAATCGTCCAGCCAGTAGAAATCTACCTGCTCCGCTTCCTCGTCAAACTTCTCGTTGTAGGATGAGATCACCGCCGCATCCAGGAAGTTCTGAATAAGCAGGTATTTTCTGCAGCCTCCATCGCCATAACAGCCCCAGCCTCCGTTCTGAATGCGCCTGCCCATGTAAGAGAAGTTGCTCAGGCTGCCATGTGTCAGGGGTTTTCCGCAAAGCGGACAGATCAGCATATCCCCGTAAGGGTAGGTGCTGTTTCCGCTGCAGATCTTTTTCATATCCGAGATCTTCTGTGCCTGCTCGAAAATGTGCCTGTCAACGATAGCCGCGTGCGCGCCTACCACACGGTACATGGGAACCTGACCATGGTTCCGGATCTGCCTGTGGGTCAGATGACTTTCCGTGTAGGTTTTCTGCAGAACCGAGTCTCCGACGTACTTTTCATTCTGCAGCATCCGGTCCAACTGAAGAGGTTTCCAGCAGTCTCCCGCGGGCGGCTTCACACCCCTTCGGATCAGATCCTTCAGGATGTCTGCCCGGCTTTCTCCGTGGACGTATCGCCTGAAGACCTCCCGTACAATCTCCGCCTCCTCGGGAACAATCTGGTAGGCTTCCTTTTCGTCATGCCTGAACCCGTAAAGGCGAACTTTCACCTCATGTCCTGCTTCAAAACGTTTCCGGATGCCCCACTTGGTGTTTTCAGAAATGCTCCGGCTTTCTTCCTGGGCGAAGGATGCCATGACGGTCATCAGCATCTCCGACGAGGCGTCTCCGGTGTCGATTCCTTCCTTTTCAAAGTATAGCTGGACACCCATTGCCTGCAGCTTCCTTACATAGCGGATGCAGTCCAGGGTGTTCCTGGCAAACCTGCTGATGCTCTTGGTTATGATGTAGTCAACTCTGCCCGCCCTGCAGTCGTCCAGCATTTCCTGGAACCTGGCCCTGTTCTTTACCGAGGTTCCGCTCAGGCCCTCGTCTGCATAGATCTTCACAAGATCCCAGTTTTTATGGAGGGCAAGCCTGTACCGGAACGCCTCCATCTGGTTTTCCAGGCTTTCCGCCTGGGCGTCCTTATCCGTGCTCACACGGCAGTATGCTGCAACCCGCATGTGCACGTCTTCCTTGTTGTTCTCAAGTTTTGTCACCTGCATGCTTTTCCCTCCTCCCTCCAGTTTCTCATCAGCACTTGTCCTCTCCTTTCAGCAATGCTTCATCCTGGCTGCTCCACCTGGCGTATTTGCTGAGCATGCCTCTCTTTATGATTTCCTGTACCCTGTCAAAAAGCGCCGGATCCACCATGGGATCATGGTGCTCTTCAATATAGATCCGGTCCCGGAATCCTTTGTTCCTGACAAGCCTGCCGGGAACCAGACAGACGGCAGCGTTGGAAAAGTAATCCCCCCGGTATACCGGGTTTTTCAGCAGGTACCTCAGTCTTGTCTGATTCCAGATTTTTCCGTCCTTTTCCATTGCATTCAGCGCTGCCCGGATCTCCGGGTACCGTTTCCCTTCAGCTGCCATCTGAAAGGCCTTTCTCACCCGGGGTGCTTCCTCTTCATTGATGGCCCATACGTTGTTCCCGCTGTTTACGTACCCGAAGGAAATCCGCCCGAAGGGCCTGCCTTCCAGCGCGTACTGTTCATGGGCCTGCAGCATGTGAAGGCTGATGCTATGGCTTTCTTCCTGAGCGATGGCGGATAGAATGTTCAGGACAAGGTCACTTTTTGCGTCCTTTGTATTCAGATTCTCTTTCTCGAAAATGATACAGACGCCAAGCCGCCTGAATTCCTGAATCATCTCCGCACAGTCCGACATGTTCCGGGCAAAGCGGGAAATGGATTTGGTAAGGATCAGGTTGACCTGTCCGGCTCTGCATGCCTCCGTGAGTTTCTGCAGCCCCGGCCGCCCGCTCCTGTTCAGTCCGCTCTTGCCCTTGTCCCCGTAGATGCCTGCAAATTCCATGTCAGGGTTGGACTTAATCAGGTCGCTGAAGTACTTTACCTGTATTTCGTAGGATCCGTCCTGCATCTCCCTGTCTGTGCTCACCCTGCAGTATGCGGCCGTTTTGATTTTTTCCACGTAGTTCCTCCATTCTTTGTGTTTTGCTCTCTCCCAGGGTTATCCATGATGCAACTGTCAGCCGAAATGGCACCACCTTTCCTTTCTCCTGTCCGCACACATACCGGCTTGTGTGTCATGTTGTATACCGGACTGATTTCTCCGTTTATTGCATCTCAATCATCCTCTCTTTACTATGTTCATCCATATAAACCGTGACATACATGATCCGTTTTGGACCCCATATGCCGGAAAACGGTGAAAATGAAAAGTTTCGCAGCTCTTTGCGTCTGCGATGCACAGGCAGGATATGAAATTAGATCCTGAAGTAATGTGATGGACGGTGTCTGCCGCAGCAGAAACGTATACCGGCACAGTCAAAAAAAGCTCCGGGACGGTATGATTTCATAACACGCTGCAGCCCTGAGCTTCCCGCGTCCGGGGAAATCAGAAACAATCAAACAAGCGCAGGAACGTCTGTGTATACGCCGGCTGCAGCAAAAGCTCCGGCAGACGGCACAGTTTTCCTGATGAAGCCCCTGAATCGTCTGGTGCAGCAGAAGATGTCTGTCAGCGCTTTCAGCGGATGATGAAAACACCATGAAGAGACTGGCTCTTTCATGGTATGGATCTGTGACTGGCAGCCGGACACGGACAGGCGCCATGAAACGGGCAAAAGCCTGTACCGTGTCCGAAAGTGTCCGGAAAGCCAAAAGATGTGTCACGGCATAAGACGCAAAATCACGCAAAACCATCCTGCTTTCGGTGACTTACGGTATATGGGCCGCTTCTGACATACAGCTGTGGCCTCATCCACAGGCATATGTGCAGAAATATGTTCTGTTCTATCCAGAAAACAGTGCAAATCAAAGTAAGAAGCCGGTCCGGCAGCAGAAGCGGATTGCCCGGGATTTCAGGCATCACGTTTCCCTGCTCAGATGACAGTTATGAGAACGACACGAAAAGGCGCTGCGAAAGAACCCGTCACGGGATAAGATCCGGGAATGTATAGAACGGCAGGCAGCCGGCAAAAGCGACTCCGGAAGCGTTCTGACACAATTTCATGTCACGCTTTGCTCTTTATCCCATGATCCCAGTCTGCCCCTGCCGTCCGTTCAAAGGACCCGGGCCTTGATCAGCCTGTTCCTGACACGCCAGGCACCGTGCTGTTCTGCCCGGGATCTGCATGCCTTTGCCGCCATGTTCAGACAGCAAGCCCGGCTTATTCCACCGGCAGCGGATTTGACCAGGCACGCCGTCCCATGGCATCCGTCAGTTCAACACGCACATAGGTCTCCTTGGGCGGGCAGGTCCAGGTCACTTCCGTCAGGCCTTCCCCCAGTACCGTCCGCCCTTTTGCCCAGGCCAGATTGGAGTAGAATATCACAGAACTGCAGGGGGATGTCCGTACCGTAACCTCCCGGTCCCTGACTTCTATCTGATAAAACACAGGTCCCTGGGTGGCATAGGATTTTCCCTCCAGGATCTCCTTCAGGATTCCCTCCGGCGTCCTGTCCTCCGTCTGCACCATGGTCCATCCCCTGGCAAACTCTTCCTGATAAAAGTGGGTATCATCACTGGCCAGCACTTTCCACAGGCATCCGGCTGCAAACACGGGATCCAGCACCGCCGAGGAATCCGGACGGTTGGCGTTATAGGGCGGTGCTGATACGGAATTCCAGATTTCCGTTGCATCAACGCCCTTAAGGCCCAGCATGAAATCCGTGGTATTGACGGACCAGGCAGGATGGGCAAGGACAACTTTTCCCCCCAGAGTCCGGATGGCGTCAATGCCGTCCTGGGGCGTGCCTTCCCTGCTGTACAGGTTTTCAATGCCTTCCCGGATGCCCAGTCCCACCACGTGGCACACCTGATGCGGAAGGAAATAATCCAGCTCGGTCCCGGGTATCCAGATAAGACCCTCCGGTATCTCAGATGGATCCGGAACCGTCAGTTTTCTGTGGTCTGTAATCGCCAGGAAATCATATCCTGCCTCCCTGTAGGCCCACATGGCTTCCGCCGGGGTCCGCTTTCCGTCGGACATGGTGGTATGGGTATGCAGATTTCCCCTCAGGAATGGCATATCATCTGAAAACAGTTTCATGGGATGTTCCTTTCGTGTATTGGTTTGCAGATGGATTATATCTTTCCTCCCCTCTTCCTGCAATGTTCCCTTTTTTCCGCATTCTGTGCGCCTTTCAGTCCTGTTTTTCTTCATTTGACACCAAAATACCGCATCTGTATAATTCCCTTGCTTTGAACAAAAACACAATTTTACAGGAGGCGGGCTTTATATGCTCACAGATCAGATTTCCTTCGCTGACCGGTTTGACGGAATCACCGGCAGCGCCATCCGTGAAATCTTCAAAATGATCGCAAAACCGGATATGATTTCCTTCGCCGGAGGGAATCCCAGTCCCTCCGCTCTTCCTGACCTTGCGGCATCCCGGATTGCCCAGGAAGTTCTCCAGGAAAATGGCAAGCAGATTCTTCAGTACGGCGCCACGGAAGGCTATCCGCCTTTCCTTCAGAGCCTGAAAACCTATGCGGAAGACAAAGTGGGATGCCCGCTTCCCGCCATCCTTCCCGTCACCGGTTCCACCCAGGCCATGGACCTTTTGTGTAAGGCCCTGATCAATCCCGGGGACGTCATTCTGGTGGAAGACCCTTCCTTCCTTGGCAATCTCCAGTGCATGCGCCTCTATCAGGCAAAGCTGGTCCCGGTTCCCAGCGATGAAAACGGGCTTCTTCTGGATGCGCTGGAAGATGCCATGAAGCAGTACCATCCCAAAATGCTCTATGTCATCCCCAACTTCCAGAATCCCACAGGCAAAACGCTGCCTGCCGACCGCCGCGGTCCCATAGCGAAGCTGGCCGCGCAATACGGTGTGGTTGTGGCCGAGGATGACCCGTACCGTGACCTGCGCTATACAGGGCGCCATCTGCCTTCCATCAAGTCCTTTGACACGGAGGGCTGGGTTGTGTATCTGGGATCCTTCTCCAAAGTCATTTCCCCCGGCATGCGGGTTGGCTACATGGCCGGCGATCCCCTGATCATCCGCAAATGCACCCTGGGCAAACAGTCCTCCGACCTGCATACCGCCAACCTGACCCAGGCCATTGTGGACCGCTTCCTGAGAGAGAAGCTCCTGGATACCCATATCCCGGCTATCTGTGCGGATTATGCCCGCCAGCTGCAGGCCATGCTGGATGAACTTTCCCTCTTCCCGGAGGGCACGAAGTATACCCGGCCCGAGGGTGGCCTGTTCATCTGGGTGGAACTCCCGGAGGGCATCGATACCAAGGACCTGCTGCCAAAGGCTGTAGAGCGCCATGTTGCCTATGTGCCGGGAACCCATTTCTATGCCATGGGCGGCCATGAAAACACACTGCGTCTGAACTTCTCCAATTCCTCTCTGGAGCAGATTCACGTGGGGATGGAGGTTCTCAGGGATGTCTTCCGCAATGCCTGGTGATACGGGGAGCACGCCTGACAGGGGGTATCTGACACTCAAGGGCCGCGGGGCAGAGGAATTTATCATCAACAAAAGCCGCTTTATAGGGTATGCATCCCCGGTGGAAAGCGAGGAGGAAGCCCTGAACTTTCTCCGGGAAATCCGGGCAAAACACAGGGACGCCACCCATAACTGCTATGCCTATACCGTCGGACGGAATATGGGCATTATGCGCTACTCAGACGACGGCGAGCCCTCCGGTACCGCCGGCCTCCCCATGATGGAAGTCATCCGGAAGGAAAACGTCTGCAACTGCTGCTGTGTCGTAACCAGGTACTTTGGCGGCGTCCTGCTGGGGGCAGGCGGCCTGCTCCGGGCGTATACCCAGGGCTGCGCCGTGGGGCTTAAGGCTGCGGGCATTGTCCGCATGACTCCCACCGTTTCCCTCCTGTGCGAGATTGCCTATCCCCTGTGGGACCGGCTGACACACGCACTTCAGGCCATGCCCGTTCAGCTGAAGGATCCAGCCTTTACCACGGCGGTGTCCTTTACCCTCCTGGTAAGGGAGCAGGATCTGGATGCCGTCATGGAGAAACTGGTGGCCCTGACGGACAACCGCATCATGATGCTCAGGGATGAGGTAACGTATATGCCCTGGGATACCGAATGACTGCACGCAAAAAGAGCACCTGTCCGGTGCTCTTTTTGCTGTCCCTGAAAGCCTGAGCCTCCGGGGCTGTCTTAAGAATTGCGTCTTATTGCCCATGTGCGGGCCTTCAGGCCTCATGCACAGTTTCCTCTTCCTCGAAATCCGGGTCCGCCTCCGGCATATGATCGCACAGAAGCAGCAGGGCATCCTCCCCGTTGTCCTCATAGTAGCGCTTGCGCTTGCCTACCTTGAAGAAGCCCAGGGTCTCATACACATGTCTTGCCCTGAGATTGCTCTCCCTGACTTCCAGGGTGGATGATGCGGCCCCCAGGTTGGACAGATACTGAAGCAGGGCAAAGGTCAGGGCTTTTCCATATCCGTGTCCCCGCTCACTTTCCTCTATGGCGATATTGGTAATCTGGGACTCATCCAGAACCACCCAGCCCCCGGCAAAGCCGATCACTTTGCCGTCCTTTTCCGCTACCAGGTATCTTGCGCATTTGTTCTCCGTCAGGTCATGCGCGTAGGATTCCCGGGGCCAGGGCCTGGCAAAGGACGCCTGGTCAATTTTGCAGACCTCGTCAATGTCATGTAATGTCATACGGCGAATCCTGACATCATCTGGCATTTGCTTCCACCAGCTTTCTGTTTCTCTCCGCACTGGCCTCCCGGAGGTACAGGGGCATGAGCTCTGTATACGTCAGTGTTTCCTCTGACATGGCTCCCAGTACAGCGGCAGCGGAAGGACGGATGAAAGACAGATGCGGCGGTGCAAACACGGCCCTGTCCTTAAGGCGCTCTGCAAGGTAAGCCCTGTGCACCGGCATGCCGTCACCCAGGAACAGGAATTTTTCATGAATTTCTTTTTCCCGGCACAGGCTTTCCAGTTCGTCTGCATACAGTTCAATCTTCACCGGATGGTCCTCCATGCACCGGAGGGGCCGTGTACCGGGAAGGAAGGCGGCGCCGTACACCTGTCCCGCCCTGGCATCCTGAATCGGACAGATCAGGCCATCAAAAAACAGCGCATTCATTGCCATGGCTTCCAGCGCGTCCACCGCCATGCAGGGCTTTCCGGCACCGTGGGCCAGACCTTTTGCGGTGCTGACGCCGATGCGCACCCCTGTAAAGGAACCAGGGCCCGTGACGCAGGCAATGCGGTCCATGTCCTGAAGCGTCAGGCCGGATACCCGAAGCTGGGTGTCAATCATGGTCATCAGGTTCACCGAATGGGTCAGCTGGTTCTGTGTCGTATACTCTGCCAGGACACGGTCATCCTGCAGGATGGCTGTGCCGCAGACCGGACCGGATGTATCTACTGCAAGTATATTCATGCTTCCAATTCCTCTTCCAGTGCGCGGAAACCGCCCATGGGATGCAGCTCAATGAGCCGGTCATCCTCCCCCTCGGGGGTCAGGCAGATTTCCAGATGTTCTTCGGGCAGCGCCTCAGGGATGTTTCCCGGCCACTCGATCACCGCCACCCCGTCTCCCCCGATCCACTCCTCAAGCCCCATCTCATACAGTTCTTCCGGGGACGTGAGCCGGTAAAAATCAAAGTGGTACAGCGGTATCCTGCCTTCGTCATATACCTGCAGAATCGTAAAGGTGGGGCTGGGAACGGGACCTTCAATGCCCAGTCCCCGGGCAATGCCCCGTGTCAGTTCACTTTTGCCCGCTCCCAGGTTTCCCCTCAGGGCGATCACATCCCCTCTGCGGAGAACCCGGGCAAGCTTTTCGCCAAATTCCCTGGTCTGCGCAGGGGAATGGGTCCGCGTCATACTTACCTCACTTGTTTTTCGCTTTCAGAATCGGCGAAAGTGGTTTGTAAATCAGGGCTGTCACAACAGAAAGGACCACGCCCTTGAGAAGGTTGAAGGGGGCTGTAATAAGGAGCAGCAGCTTCCACTCGCTGTCAACGGCTGCCACGCCGGCATACTTGATGATGGCAGCCATGTCCATATGGAAGGCACCCATGTAGAAGGGCAGCATGATGTACTTGTTCACCAGCACGGAAACCACAATCATGGAGAGGGTGCCGATGGCCATGCCGATGAGTGCGCCCTTGCGGGTCCTGTTCTTCTGGTAAATCACCGCGGCCGGCAGCAGAAGCGCCAGGCTCATGATGAAGTCCGCCAGTGTCCCGATGCCCGCACTGGATGTGTGCAGAAGTCCGATGAGACATTTAAGGGCCAGAATGGCAACGCCGGGTACCGGGCCCATGGCAAAGGCGCCCAGAAGAACCGGGATGTTGCTCAGGTCCAGCTTGTAGAAAGCCACAATCGGGATGTCCAGCAGAAACAGGACGGACGCTATGGCGGCCAGAATGGCGCACCGGGTCAGGACAGCGGTGGTAAAGATCCTGGAGTGTTTCATGGCATATTGCCTCCTTTAAATATGCACATGCCCCTGAAGCTGCTTGCTCAGGGGCGGACTCCAAGACAATCCGCTTTCTTCTCTCATCCAGACTGTACTGTCGGCTCCGGAATTGAACCGGATCAACCTGCACACAGGCTCGCGGGCTATACCGCCGGTAGGGAATTGCACCCTGCCCCGAAGAAGCTTCAAATCGCATATGCTGTTTTCAGGGGTGAACTTTAGCACGTGTCCTGTGACTTGTCAATGATAAACGCTCAGCTTGTTTTCCATCTCCGCGTAGCTGTTTTTCATGGACCTTGAATCACTGGATGTGCCCGACAGGGTAAAGGTGTATTTGGGATTGTTGTGGAATACCAGTTTGTAGTGTCCGTTTGTGCGCTTGGAGACATCAAAGCCAAGTCTGCGCAGATCTGCCAGATCGCTGTTTGTGACATTCTTGTCCCGGTAAAGAACCGCCTTGATCTCCTCCAGGATTTCCTTCCCTATGCCGGTCAGTTCATTTTCCTTAAGGATGCCGTCCAGAAGCTCCATGGCCCGGGAATCCTCATGGGCATAGGTTTTCCTGGCTTCCTTCAGGATGCTCACCACCAGATCATGCTGCTCATCCTGGAAGAATTCCTCGGTTTCAGGGAATTTCAGCGGGCCGGCAGCACGGTTTACACTGTTTAGGCGAGCGTCATAGTATAGAACCCTGCCGTTTAAGTTCTGGTTTTCTTCCTTCAGCCTCTCCACTTCCTGCTTCAGTTCCCTGTTTTCCTCATCGTACAGGTTAAGGAGCTGCTCGGTGTCCCGGTAAACCTGTTCCGTCTTTTCCCGGTCGGATTCCGCCTGGCTGGAGAGCACCTCCCGGATTCTCTCCTCCGTCTCCCGCCTGCGGGCGGCGGACTCAAAGACAACCGTCCCGAAATCGTAGGAACAGTTCTTGCTGTAGCTGTGAAGCAGGGAGAGGACTTTCTTTTCGTGGTTTTCCCGCACTTCAGACGGGCTGCCTTCCCTGCAGGAAAAGACCTGGACATCGCCGCCGAAACGGGCCGGGGAAACCAGCAGCATGTCACCCTTCTGAACCGGGGTGCTGAAGTGTTTTTCAAAATTCTCAAACTCGGCTGCTTCCACCACGAACACGCGGCCGTATCCGAAGGCATGCCTTGCCAGAAGATCGGCATCGTAGGGGAGCACCGGCATGCCATATTCCAGCATGTCCGGAATCAGCGTCATGGTCATGAGCTGGGCCCGGAAGGAAGCTTCCGTACCGGAAAGGCCCATGCTTTCATCCAGCTGGTCCGCCAGTTCCAGCACCTTCCGCCTTTCCATGGCGTAGGTCAGAATCACGCAGGGCATGAAGTTGTCCTGGCTTTTCAGGATATCCAGCATGCGCCGTAAGCTGTGGGAGTTGCCCACGGAAATAGGCTTCTCGTAATAGAGAAGGTCCACCTGCTTGATCCGAAGCTTGGATGTGTTGAACAGGTCTCTTAAAAAAGCGGGGCGGTAGGCATACGCCACTTCCGTTTTCATTTCAGCCGGGTCCACCACATGGATGCGGATCCCCATGTAAACTCCGTCCGCTTCTTTCTTGATGCCCACATCCGTCACAAAAGACCTGCCCGCCACAGCGGATCTGTCCTCCCGGTCCATGTCCGGTTCACTGATGTGCAGTGTCCAGATGCCCAGGTTCATGAGGCTGGTGATATCCAGCGTGTAGCCCTGGCGGATGTGGCAGGAATGAAAGCTGTCCGATGTTACTTTTGCATAGTCCCTGTTTTCGGGCATATCCAGTTCCGGGACAATATCCTCCGGGGACAGTTTGTTTTTCACCCAGGTAAGCACCGTCAGGATGATGTAATGCATGCATTTTTCCGTGCTTACCCCATCCATGCGGAAGGATGCCGTAAACTGGTACCCGGGATAGGTTCTGGTTCTGGGCAGGGCCAGAGGCGAAAAAGAAGCCATCCAAACACCTCCTCAGTTCCGGTTCTGGAACAAATCCAGCAGCATCCTGAAAACCGTTCCCAGGTCCCCGCCGGCAAGTCCCGGCAGTTCCGTCAGCGGAAGAACGGTCAATCCTTCAGGATCAAACGAAAGATCTTCCGAATCCGTAATGGTGCCGCTTACGCTGAGAAAAGGCTCCTCATCTTCCGCCCGGCGGGAATCCGCCTGGAAAAGTCCTTCTGAAACCCCTGCCTTCTGCATCAGGATCACCTGGCCGTTCTGCTCCAGGTAGAGTTCGCAGGCAAAAGGATCCAGTTTCCCTTCCGGATGATACCGGACAGAGAACACACAGCTGCCCTCCGGCTCCTCAAAACCCCGGACCGCTTCATAGCCAAGGAAACCGGAATCCAGTGTCAGGTCCAGACCGCACAGCAGCTGCACAACGCCGTCTTCCAATACTTCTCTGTGCACCCGAAGATCCGTGTAGCTGGCAAAAGAAGCAAGGCCAAGGCCCAGGACCGCATGCCATTCACCCTCGGAAACCCCCAGAGAGAGCAGAATCACGGGATTCTCCCCATCAGAAAAGGTAAAGGAATACCCAATGGCGCCGTTTCCGCCCGATACGCGGGAGACCGTCAGGCTGTAGCGCTCTTCCTCCGCGGCACGCTCCTCCTCTGAAATCAGGTCATGAAGGGAAATGCCGAGATTGCCCGCCAGGGAAGATACCGTTTCGGATTCAAGAACGTCTTTAAGAAGATTCGCCAGTTCCTTTTGGGAAAATGTCACGGACTGCCGGCTGTCGCCGCCGGTATATGCCATGCCCCAGAATCTGCCCTTTTCAGGCACTGCAGCGTCCAGTTTTTCCGAGACGCTCTGCCACAGAGCGCTCACGGGTTCCATAAGGCTGTCCCGGGCGGGGATCCGGAAGGCCGTCCCGGGGATCTGGGACAGGGTCAGATATTTCTGTCCCTCCGCGTCAAAGAGACGGACACTGCTTTGCATGCTGCCGCTCTGAACGGATATGGATAAGGCCTTTTTTCCTGCGCCAAGGCGTATGTCCGCAGCCTCCACAAGCCCCTTCACAAAGGCAGAATACATCTCCGCCAGAAACTCCGGAACATGACACAGGGCCAGATATTCAGACAGGCCTTCCTGGCTGACTTCCACCTTCAGGCTGACGGCCTGGTCTGCCAGAGCATGAGGCAGAAAGCAGATGCACAGCAGCAGGCATATGACCTTTGTTATGTTCCGCATCTTATTCATCCCCGTTCACAATGGTGATCACCGCTTTGGAAGCGCCTTTGTCTTCCTCCGGCTTGGCTGCGTTTTGTTCTTCTTGTTCCGCTGCCGCGGCAGGTGCTGCTTCCGTTTCCGGGTCTGCCGGGTTTTCCTGTACTGCCTCGGCGGCATTTTCTCCGGATACGTCAATCACCTGGGGCTGCTCCGGTACAGCTTCCGTCTCCTGCGGCACCGGAATATCCTGAATCGCTTCTGTGCTGTTTTCTGCAGGCTGCTCTGCCGCTTCCGTCTGCTCTGTCTCTTCTGTCTTTTCTGTCTCTGTCCCGGTCTCATCCGCCGCCGGCTGATCCGCAGCGGCAAGGGCGCCCAGGGTATCCAGGGAAACCAGCAGGTTGCCGAAGTAATCCTGGATCACTTCCATGCGCTCCTCCACGGTCCGCTCCGCCAGGGAGATGCTTCCGTCTGTCTGCATGGCTGTCAGTTCCCAGGGGGTGGTGGTACGGAATTTCGCGGCTGCCTGAATCCGGCCGCCGGGAATCAGGCCCTTGAGGGTCACATCCAGTGTGGTGGCCGAGCGCTTTGCTGAGCGGGAATAAAAGTGGAAGCCCAGCTGAAGATCCACAGGCTGGGAAACGGTTCCGTTGTCCTCTGTATTGATCAGGACCGTGTAGGTGGTGGTGTCGTGATGGTAGTCCTCAGCATCCAGGGACGTTTCGTTTTTCCGGGTTATACTGTAGGTACAGGCCTTTGTTTCCTCCCCTGTCTGCAGGGATACATAGCCTGTCCACTCATTGTCGGACATGATCAGGGGCTGCCAGACCAGGGTGCTGTTTCCGGACAGGGTATACGTGGTGCCCCCGTCCGCAAAGGCAATCTGAAGCCGGGTAAACCTGTCCTCCGGGTCTGCCACCGGCATTTCCACCCTGGATTCCAGTTCCTCGCCCTCCATGCTGACAAGCCTTTCCACGGTCATGTCTCCCTTAAGGGGCAGGCTGTCAATCACCTGGGAGACGTACCAGAGCATATCCGTGTCAAGCACCAGGGCAGACTGCCTGGAGGACATCAGGCTGCCAAGCCAGTCGGAAAGGGCCTTGTCCCCGGAGAGAACCGCGGCGATCTGCTTCATCCCGTTTTTCAGTTCCCGCACCGGAATCGAGTAGGAAAACCGCATTCTGGTGCCGTCTCCGTCGCTTATGACTTCCGGCTCCCCGGCAAAGGATTCAAGCCAGGCACGCAGGTTCTTTTCCAGTCCCTCCGCGGGTTTGATTTCAGCATTCTCTGAAAGGGCGGCAAAGAGCTTCAGAAGGAAAACAGTGAAGTTCGGGTTCCCGCCCTTATCCGTCAGGGTGGACACAATATCCCCCTTATCCGGCAGCGTCAGGGTGGAGCCCATCAGAAGGGAACTTCTGAAATAGACATTCTCCCCGTTCCCGTACACTTCCGTCTGTCCGATCTCCTGTTCCTGCTTGACCGCGTAGAACTGGGCGTCCATCTCGGAGCCGGACATGATCATCCGCATCTGAAACTCCGTATTGTTAAGCGGCAGCAGTGTCTGAGCCAGCTCTTTGTCCCCGCTGACAGCCACCTTCAGGGCGCCGCGCAGACCACTGCCCAGTTCAATCTGACGGAGCATTTTTTCTCCCTGGGTGTAATCGTCCCCAATCTCCTCCGCACCTGCCGTAGTCAGAATCAGGAAAAGTGCACACAGCAAGCTCAGTACGCGTTTCATGCTCATCAGTCTCCTTCTATTTCAGGCACCTGCAGCTGAAAATCTTCAAAATCCAGGTCCGCGGGTTCTGTATCTTCTCCCGCATCCACCACAGGTCCCAGGGTATCCAGCATCTTACTTACAACAGCGGAGTCAAGTCCTCCCGTCACAAAGGCCAGGTCCTCACCGGGAAGGTCCAGGATCAGGCGAAGGCACCTCCTGGAAAACGCCTCGCCGGCCTTATCCCTGAGGAGCGCCAGTTCAGCGTCCGTCATCTCTTCCGGATCCGTCAGATTCAGAGACGGAAAATCTTTCATCTCAGGCGCGGCGTCCTGCAGCTGTACATGGAGAAGTACGGAAAAGGGGTTCTTTTTATCCTCCGTTTTCAGGATCTCCACCGTGCCCGCAAAGGTTTCCGCTTCCTTTGTCAGGTCATAGTCCGCCTGCACCACGATCCCGGTTTCTTTCGCGCCGGTGCTTGAGGTGAAATGCCCCTTAAGCGTTTGGTCACCCCGGTCAGTTTTCAGGGTTATGTACCGGCTGACCATCTCTTTGCCCGCGGTTTTCTTTACAGTAAGTGCATACTCTGTCTGATTTTCCGGTTCTCTTTTGATTTCAAATTCGAATTCATACCCGGTCCGGATATCCTGATCCCGTCTCTCCGCTTCCAGGGTCACCAGGTCATGGTCCTCCGCATGCTTCCAGCTGGCGGTGGTTTTCCACTCCCCTGCTTTTCCGCTGAACCCTGCCTTGTGAAGCTGACCGTCATCCGTCAGAAGACCGTAGAGTTCTCCGGAGATGCCGGATGGAATCAGGGCGGCAGGATCCGGGAAGATTTCAGATACCAGCTTTTCAGGGTCCCCTGCATACGTAAGGCGCCGGGTTGTCTGTCCGTATCCCCGGACATTCTGTTTTTCCTTTTTTTCGGTGAACAGCTCCGGGCTTTCAAACAGATTTCCGAGCTTTCCCATGGCATTTTCCGCAAGGGATGCGGCATGCAGAAGGCCTAAGGTTTCGTCATCCACGCCGGTACCGAAGAGACTTTCAAGAAGCCTGCTGCTGTTTTTCCCGGTGAAGACCGTATCCGGCATGAGGTTCGTAAAAAGTTCGGATCCTTCCTCCGTCTCATGGAGATTCATTTCAAGCAGCGTTTCGCTGTCCACCCTGATCCCTGCATCCATCCGCCCGGGGGTCCATGCCAGATTCAGGGAAAAATGACGCAAAAGTTTATCCAGATCTTCTGTCCGCTCCTCATCCAGCGGCATCCAGCTTCTGATTCCAGCCTGCATCTTAAGTGTGCCGGCTTCAGGTATGTTAAGGCTTTCGGCTCCCGCTCCCAAGATAAGCAGTAAAAAAGAGAAGCAGATGCCGATAACGCGCTTCACGTTTCCCCCACCTCTCCCTGAGCCATGGTCTGTTTAAGTAGATTCCTGAGTTCTTCCGCGCCTTCAATATGGTTGACCTGCCTGCGCAGTTCTGCCGCTCCCCGGACGCCGTGCAGGTACCAGCCCACATGCTTGCGCATTTCCCGGACCGCAATCCTCTCCGGCTTCCAGGAAAGCAGCATGTCAAGGTGCCGCATGGCAATGCGCATTTTTTCTGCGGTATCCGGGACCTGCACCGTCTCTCCCTCAAGAGCCTGCCGGATCTGCCCGAACAGCCAGGGATTGCCCATGGCGCCCCGGGCGATCAGGAGCCCGGCCACCGGGCCCCCGTGCAGGCGCTTTACGGCATCTGCCGCGTCAAAAATATCCCCGTTGCCGTATACCGGTATGCTGACGGCTTCCGCCGCCTGATAAATGCTGTCCCAGTCGGCACTGCCCGCATACATCTGCTGGCGTGTCCTGCCGTGTACGGCAATTTCCGAAACCCCGGCATCCTCCGCCCTGCGGCAGATCTCCAGAAAGTTTTTCTCGCTTTCATCCCAGCCCAGACGGATTTTCACGGATACCGGGACACAGCTGCCCTTCACGGCGGCCTTCATGACGGCGGAGGCAAGATTCGGTGTTCTCAGAAGCCCGCTGCCCTCACCGGCGGCAGCCACCTTGTGCACCGGGCAGCCCATGTTGATATCGATGCCGTCATAGATGCCCTGCCCTGAAAGCTCCGCTGCCGCTCTGCCGATCCATTCCGGTTCCTTGCCAAACAGCTGAAGGATCAGCTTCTTATCGGAAGGCGCCCGGTACAGCAGGTTCTGGGTGGCCTGCGCCATGGGGGCATAGCAGTAGCCCATGGCGCTGACCATTTCCGTATAAGCCTCATCACAGCCCTGTTCAAAACACAGCGCCCTGAAGGGCCAGTCTGTCACGCCTGCCAGAGGGGCAAGGCGAATGCTCTGTTTCATGCCTGTGCTCTGGGGAAGACGGTCAGATGCACCGGGACAGAGGCATAGGGAACCATGACAACCGTTTCCCTCTCTTCCGTCACTTTGGGCATCACCGGGAAAGGAATCGGCTTAAACGGTTCCTTTTCCTTCTTCTCCCTGTCGTCCCCTTCCTCTTCGTCCTCTTCTTCTGCCGCAATGTCCACCGTGGTCTGGTCGATGGGCGCCAGATGCACGCGCACCACACCCTCCTCCAGATACGGCTCATCCACCATGGCCATATGCCAGTCATGTTCGGACACGTCCATGGTCATGAGCTGAGGTCCGTACATGACGGCCCTTCCCTGATGGTAGGTTTCCACCAGGTGCAGCTCGGATACCCATACCATGCTGATGGTATCCCCGTGTTTCCAGATCCGGGACAGCTCAATGAAACCGTCCTTGATTTCAAAGGCAGCGGCCTTGCCGTTGATGGCCAGCTGCAGTTCCGTCATATATTTCGGCGCGCGCAGCCTGATTTCCGCCTTCACCGGCTCCTTGGTCTGCAGGGAGATCTGCACACTGGAATCAGAGAGGTTCTTCATGGAAATCCGGTAGGCACTGCCGTTCATCTGCAGGTCATACTCGCCCCCCAGATACAGGTGCACCTCGCACCCGGTGCGGGTGGTCATGACAGCTGACATATAGGCCCGCTGCCAGGCTCTGGCCAGGCGAATGGTTGCCCGTCTGCGCTGTTCCTCCCCGGAATGGGTATGGTAGCAGTCCCGCAGCTGCATGCTGCGGTCCAGGGAATTCACCCTCTGGTACCCCAGCACTTTTCCGCCCTGGAAGCAGGCCGGAAGGGCATTGTAAATCAGCAGGTCCAGCTGCTCTTCAGCCCAGATGCTGTCGGGCTGCACCAGCTGCACCAGGAAGGCTTCCGTCCATGCGCCCACCGCCGCAGAGTCAATGGCGATGGAGGGGTCTGAGCCCTGTACGCATTCGTCCCCCGTGGTTCCGCCGCATACGGCGCCGTGGGCAGCGGAAATCTTGTTCCAGCCCACCCGTCCCGCATCGGATTCCGTTGCGCTGCCCGAGTACTGGGACGTGATGCAGGCAGAGCGCAGGCCGTCGGCCAGGGTCTCGGCATGACTCATCATATACTGACGGGTGTACTGTCCGTCGTCCTGGTCCTTTTCCCTGTCAATGCCTGCCCGGGTCTCCAGCCAGGAGGCCATCATGTAGGTAGGCCGCTTCACCGGATAGCTGCGCAGAATGCCTGTCCAGTGGACAGAGTCCCTGCGCAGACGGTCGCAGAGGGAGAGAACCGCGGGCTTGCCCGTGTATCTGTACAGAAGAATCAGGAACTCCATCAGGTCACCGGGGCGCCTGCGGATGTCCCTGCTTTCCATCACCAGGGGCCAGTTGGCGGAAACCCAGGAGCAGTACAGCAGAAGCGACTGAAGGACTTCCCTGCTGTTGCCGTACTCATACAGGGCCAGGGCCCCGCGGGCGATGGCCAGGTCCTTGTCCGGCACACCTCTGTAGCATCCGTCCGGCTGCTGGGTGGCGATCATTTCAAGAAGGCAGTGTGTCACCTTTTCTTCCATGGGTGCATCCACGCACAGACACGCCAGACGGAACAGGGCTTCCCAGGACTGCTCCGCGCCGATATAGGCTTTTGCTGCCTGATAGACTTCATTCGTCAGCCTGTCCGACGTACGCACCTGGCCTGAACTCAGGGGTACCGCATGAAGCGCTACCATAGGAGAGCGATAGTAGATGGGTTTGACTGGCAAGCTGATACCTCCATTCCCTTCCCGACAGCGAGGGCGGGATAACCAAAAAAGCAAAAAAGATATAACCTCTGGAATTATACTGTATTTTTCCATTCCTGGCAATCTTTTTTCGAATAGGCGGCACCGGGCTTAAAGCCGGTCATCCCTCGCCTGAGGCAGAGTGCCGGAGCCCCTGATACATAAGGACAGAGGATGACTGCGTTGCTTTTTCCTTTCTCCCTGTGCTACAATCTCGGCGTCTGTCCTTCATCCTGTATGAAAAAAGGACGGAACATACCCTGTCTGAAGAGGTAGTAGATACATGCGCATCATGGTTGTAGGTGCCGGCAAAGTAGGTTCCACGCTGGCAGAGCATCTTACAAAGGAAGAGCATGACGTGGTGGTCATTGACAACAATCCAGCCGTTCTGGACAAGTGTCAGGATGACCTGGACGTCAAATGCGTCCTTGGCAACGGGGCCAACATCCAGACGCTGGTCAATGCGGAGATTGAGGAAACGGATATCTTGATTGCCGCCACCGCCAGTGACGAGATCAATCTGCTCTGTTCCCTGGCGGCCAAGCGTCTTGGCGCCAAGTATACCATCGCCCGTGTACGCGACCCCCAGTATCAGGACAACGTGCGCATGTACAAGGACGTGATGGGCATCGATCAGTCCATCAACCCTGAGCTGGCCACGGCTCTTGAAATCGGGCATCTCCTCCGCTTTCCCTTTGCTTCCAATGTGGAAGTCTTTGCCAAGGGCAAGGTGGAGATGATTGAGTTCAAGGCCCAGGCCCAGGATCCCATCATCGGGGTGGAACTCAGGGAGCTTTCCATGAACCGGAAGATCCCAAGGGTCCTGTACTGCGCCGTGGAACACAACGGCAAGGTTTTCATTCCAAACGGTCTTTCCCGCATTGAGCCCGGAGACCATGTCTTCGTCACCGGCCAGCGCAATGAAATCCGGGACTATTTTAAGTTCCTAAGGGGCACCATGCGCCTTAAAAACGTCATGATCATCGGCGGCGGCCGCATCAGCTACTATCTGACAAAGCGCATTGTGGGGGACAACATGCATGTGACCCTCATCGAGCTTGACCCCCGCAAATCCGAGATGCTCTCGGAATCCCTGCCCCATGCCACGGTTCTGTGCGGTGACGGCACCAACATCGACACCCTGGAGCAGGAAGGCCTGCGCAACATGGACGCCTTCATCTGCCTGACGGACCGGGATGAGGAAAACCTTATGGCAGGCCTGTATGCCACCCGCATCGGTGTCCCCAAGGTGGTCATCAAGAACAACCGCACCAATTACTCCGACATCATCGCCAGCCTCGGCCTGGACTCCGTGGTCAGCCCCAAGCAGATCACCTCTGACTATATTCTCCGCCAGACCCGCGCCTTTGCCAACAGCCACGGCAGCAGCGTGGAAAAGCTCTACCGTCTCTTTGACGGACAGGCGGAAGCCCTGGAGTTCATTGTACAGGAAGGCGAAAAGTTCCTGGGGATTCCCCTTCGGAATCTCAGGATGAAAAGCAATACCCTGGTGGCCGTTATCGTACGCGGGGACAAGATCATCACCCCCTTTGGCGACGACCATCTTGAAGCCGGGGATTCTGTCATTATCATGGCATGTGCCAGCGGAATCAGCCGCCTGAATGAGATCATCATGAGGTAACGAACATTGAATCATCTGCTGATTGTCCGCATGCTTTCCTCCATTCTGCTGGTGGAGGCTGCAGCGCTTCTTCCTTCCATAGCCATTTCCATGCTGCACTGGGACGGCGATACCATGGCCCTGGTGCAGACCGCCGTCATCATCCTGATTGTCGCGCTTCCCGCGTTTCTGCTGGCAAAGCCCAAAAACCGCAGCATGCGGGGCCGGGAAGGCTTTGTGGTGGTGGCCCTGGCCTGGATTCTCATGAGCGTCTTCGGCTGCCTCCCCTTCCTGTTTTCCGGCTTTCTGCCCACCTTTGCGGATGCCTTTTTCGAGGCCGTATCCGGCTTTACCACCACCGGCGCCACGGTGCTTACCAGTTTTGAGCACATGCCCCACGGCATCGCCTTCTGGCGCTCCTTTACCCACTGGATCGGGGGCATGGGCGTGCTGGTGCTGACCCTGGCCCTGCTGCCCAAGCTCTCGGACCGTACCTCCCATCTGGTGCGGGCCGAAAGCCCGGGACCCAGCCTGAGCAAGATCGTCCCAAAAATGGGCGACTCTGCCAAGCTCCTTTATCTCATCTACTTTTTCCTCACGGGCATTGAGTTTGTGGCCCTGATCCTGGCGGGTCTTGAGCCCTATGACGCGGCCATTCATGCCATGGGCACCGCCGGCACGGGCGGCTTCAGCAATTACGGGGATTCCGTCGCCCATTTCAATTCCGTTTCCGTGGAAGCCATCATGACGATTTTCATGATCCTCTTTGGCGTCAATTTCTCCATCTTCTATTTTATTAAGGAGAAGGACTGGAAGGATATCCGGGAAAACGAGGAACTGAAATGGTATCTGGGCATTGTCTTCGGGTCCATTCTCCTGCTTACCGTATTTCTCCTTCCCGTCTACGGCACCTTCGGCGAGAGCCTCCGCTACGCCAGCTTCCAGACCGCAAGCATTGTGTCCACATCCGGCTTTGCCACCACCAACTTTGACCTGTGGCCCGTTCACTGCAAGATGCTCCTGCTGCTGCTTACGTTTATCGGGTCCTGCGCAGGCTCCACCGCAGGCGGCATCAAGGTCATCCGCGTGGCATCCATGATCAAGCAGACCTACCGGGAAGTCCGGCACACCTTCCAGCCCAGGAAGGTCCAGCCCATCCGCTTTGACGGAAAGGTCATGGACGAGAGCACGCTGCACTCCATCGCCGTCTTCATCTTCACCTATGTCCTCCTGGTTCTGGGGGGCGCCTTCCTGATTTCCCTGGAAGGAAAGTACGATCTCATCACCAACTTCACCGCCAGCCTCACCTGCGTAAGCAACGTGGGCCCTGGCTTTGGCGCTGTGGGCCCCGCCGGCGGCTTCTCCGGCTTCGGTCCCTTCGCCAAACTGGTCAGTTCCTTCCTGATGCTGGCAGGCCGTCTGGAGATCTTCCCCATGCTGGTCATCCTGCATCCCGCAGTGTGGTCCAAAACATAATCTACCGGCATCCCCGGGCATGCAAGGCCCTGGGATGCCGTATTGCGCAGACTGAAAGAAGGCCCTGTATGTCTGAAAACAGAACCAAATCCATGATCGGCGGCATGACTGTCCTGGGTATCGCGGGCATCCTCTGCAAGCTCATCGGCGTGCTCTTCACCATTCCCCTGACCCACCTCATCGGGGCGGACGGTCTTGGCATCTTTTACGGTGTGTACCCTACCTACAACCTGCTGCTGACCGTTTCTTCCGCAGGTCTGCCCGTGGCCGTCTCCCGCCTGGTTTCCGCCTGTCTGGCACGGGAGAACCCCCGGGGCGCAAAGCAGGTTTTCCGGGTTGCCGCCTGCCTTATGACCGCCATAGGCTGCGTGTTTTCCATCCTGCTTTTTGCATCCAGCGGCTTTCTTGCAAGACGCATCAGCCAGCCTGAGGCCATGCCCGGTTTTCAGATGATCTCCCCCTGCATCGCCCTGGTCTGTCTGCTCAGTGCCTTTCGGGGCTTCATGCAGGGACAGCAGAACATGGTGCCCACCGCCGTCTCCCAGCTCATAGAGCAGGTCGTGAAAGTGGTTCTTGCCCTGCCCCTGGCTGCCCTGGGCAACCGCATCAGCGTGGCCATGGGTGCCGCCTATGCACTGCTTGGCATCACCATAAGCGAAGGCATCACGCTGCTTTACATGATCATCCTGTACCTGAAAAAGCGCAGCGACTTTGACAGAATTCCGCAGAATGCCGGGGATACCACCACGTCATCCAGCGCTGCCTTGCAGCTGGTGATCATCTCCATCCCCATCACCCTGTCCGCCTGCATTGTGCCCCTGGCATCCTTTGTGGATTCGGCCATGCTGGTGGACCGCATGATGGACTCCGGTCTTACACTGGATGAGGCAAGACCCCTTTACGGCCTGTATTCCGGGCCCGTCATCCGCCTGATAAACATTCCCACCGCCCTGGCCCTTTCCATCTCCATGAGCCTGGTGCCCGCCATTTCCGGGGCAAGGGCCGTCAATAATGAGAGGATGGTAAAAAGCCAGACGGACCTGGGACTGCGTTTTGCCTTTCTCATCGGCTTCCCCTGCTCGGTGGGCATGAGCCTGCTTTCAAAATCCATTATCAGTTTCTTCTATGCAGGCGCCCTGACTGCCCCGCAGATTGAGGAGACCGCATCCCTGCTGTCCGTATCCAGCCTCACCGTGGTGTTCTTTACCGTGGTGCAGGCCACCAGTGCCATCCTGCAGGGACTGCAGCAGCAGCGGATCCCCATGTACACCCTCATCGCCGGTGTGGCATGCAAAATTATCCTCAACTACTTCCTGGTGGCCATCCCCGGCTTCAATATCCACGGGGCACCCATTGCCTCCATTGTCTGCTACAATGTTTCCATGCTTCCAAATCTCTACTTTGTCATTAAGGAAACCCGTGTGAACCTGAATCTTCAGGGCTGGATTATCCGCCCTCTGCTGGCCACGGCGTGCATGGGGCTTGTGGTGTGGATCCTGGTCCGCCTGCTTCCCATCAGCATGTTTGCCACCATTCTGGAGGTGGCTGTGGGCGTGGGCGTGTACCTGGGCACAGCACTGCTGTTCAAGGCCATAACGAAAAACGATCTGGCTGCATTTAAGCGTGTGAGGAGGTCATGACATGATTCATGTTGCCCCCCTGGGGCCCGGCAGCGCGGATCTTCTGACCCAGGAAACCGTGAAGCTGCTCCGCTCCGGCCTTCCCCTGATTCTCCGCACGGAAAAGCACGGCGTGACCGCGTGGCTTACGTCAGAACAGATTTCCTTTACCTCCCTGGATGATTTCTATGACCGGTTCGATGATTTCGATGAAATGCATCATGCCATGGCCTGCCGACTGACGGAACTTGCAAAGGATCAGGACATCATCTACGCCGTCCCGGACCCCTCCACAGACGCCAGCGTCTTTTCCCTTCTGAATCTTACAGAGGATGTGCATATACTCTCCGGTGTATCCCTTGCCGGCTACTGGCTTTCCAGGCTCCCTGCAGGGTTTCCCCGCTGTGAATCGGTGCGCACCGCTTCCGCCTCCATCCTGCCTGACCCTTCCTCTGACTCGGCCCTGCTCATCACGGAGCTTTCCTCCCGTGAGATTGCCGGTGAAGTCAAGCTGTGCCTGATGGACATCTATCCGGACACCCTGTCTGTGGTGCTCCTGACGGAAGAAAAGGCGGAGATCCTGCCCCTGTACAGCATGGACCGGGGAGAAAACTACGACCACCTGACGGCCCTGTATGTCCCTGCTATTCCCTTTGAAGAGCGCACGCGCTTTCAGGTGGAGGACCTGAAGAAGATCATGGGCATCCTCCGCTCCCCGGACGGCTGCCCCTGGGACCGGGTTCAGACCCACAGAAGCCTCCGGAAATACATCATTGAGGAAGCCTATGAGGCCGCCGGCGCTATAGACGAGGATGATACGGACCATCTGGCGGAAGAACTGGGGGATGTGCTTTTCCAGGTGATCTTCCACGCTTCCATAGGCGAAGACGCAGGGGAATTCTCCCTGACCGATATTGCCACCCTCATCTGCCAGAAAATGATCCGCCGCCATCCCCATGTCTTCCTGAAGGATTCAGACCGGGGGCCTGAAAGCTGGGAGGACCTGAAGAAAGAGGAGAAGGGCTTTACTTCCCTCTCCGAATCCCTGGAGGATGTCACCCCTGCCCTTCCCGCCCTCAC
This sequence comes from uncultured Clostridia bacterium, assembly GCA_946627565.1. Lineage (GTDB taxonomy): Bacteria > Bacillota > Clostridia > Christensenellales > Aristaeellaceae > UBA2943. The sequence goes on along the minus strand of CAMOVR010000029.1, from coordinate 3,761 downwards.
CCGGGCCGTGAAGATCCTCTCCCGGACCTACAAAACCCTGAAGGCACGTCCGGAAGAGACTGTATATGAGGAACTGAAATCCCTGACGGATGATCTTGAGACGTCTTCTGACAGGGCGGAAACCCTGGGACGGGTGCTTCTTGTCATCTCGGAACTGTGCAGGATTCTGGAGCTTGATCCGGAAGAAATCCTGCATCAGGCGGCGGATGCGCACATCCGGGCCATAAAAAACCTGGAAATTTTCGCAAATAAGGATAAAAAATCGTTAAAAACCTTGACAGAACAGGAAATCTCGGTATACTTGCGCATGGTTTCCGGGCACGGACGTGCCTGACGCCCTGCAAAAAGCCATTTTCCGGCCATTGCAGCGTCAGGGAAACCAACACACTTTATATCTGCCCGGAAGGGGCGGATATCAGGATCTTTAAGGAGGAACTCATCCATGAACAAGACCGAAATGATCGTCGCCCTTGCTGAGCGCACTGGTCTGCAGAAGCGTGATGCCGAAAAGGCTCTCACCGGTTTGCTTGATCTCCTGACCGAAAACCTGGTCAAGGGCGAGAAGGTTCAGCTGGTTGGCTTCGGCACCTTCGAAGTGAAGGAACGCGCTGCCCGTACGGCTCGTAACCCCCGCACCGGCGAGTCTCTCGAGGTTGCTGCTTCCCGGGCTCCCGTCTTCAAGGCTGGCAAGTCTCTGAAGGATGCCGTGAAGAAGTAAGATGCGAGTATATGTCCGCAGGTTAACCTGCGGACCTCTTTGTTTTTTAGGGCTGTTTGCGTTTTGAATATTTAGGATTAAAAAGGGAGATAAATGTATGCGTCTGGACAAGTATCTCAAGGTGTCAAGAATCATCAAGCGGAGGACCGTCGCCAACGAAGCCTGCAGCGGCGGCCGCGTCACCCTCAACGATAAGGTGGCAAAGCCCGGCGCAGAAGTCAAGGTGGGCGACATCATGACCATCCGTTTCGGGGACAAGCTGGGCCGCTATGAAATCCTTTCCATTCAGGAAACAGTACGGAAGGACAGTGCGGATCAGATGTACAAGATCCTTTCCGAAGATGCCGGCATGGCTGAGGAGCGGGCATGAGGTGGTCTGCAGTCATCCTGGGGGGCGGCAGCGGCACCCGGATGGGCCAGGGACGAAATAAGGTACTGCTGCCCTTATGCGGCATGCCGATTCTTATCCGCTCTGTAAAAGCCTTTGTCCCCCATGTGTCCCAGATCGTGGTGGTCATCCGCAGGGAGGACTACGATGAGGCCGCAGCGCTGCTTAAGACCTATGGATGCGATGCAGAACTGGTCTGCGGCGGGGATACGCGGCAGGCTTCCGTAGCCGCAGGGCTGAACCTTGTTCCCGACGATGCTGCCGTTCTGGTCCACGACGGCGCACGGTGCCTGGTGGATGAGGGAACCATCCTCCGCTGCAAGGAGAGCGTGGAGCGCCTTGGAAGCGGTGTGGCTGCCATCCCTGTAACGGATACCATCAAGCAGGTTTCCGGCAGCGTCATCGTAAGTACCCCCGACAGGTCAACTCTGTATGCTATGCAGACTCCCCAGGGCTTCCTGAAGGCGGATCTGGCCCGGGCCCATGCCCATGCGTCCCTGACCGGCTTTACGGGCACCGACGATGCTTCCCTGCTTGAACATATGGGGCTCAGCGTCCATATATCCCAGGGCAGCCCGAAGAACATCAAGATCACCAGACCGGAGGATATGATCATGGCGGAAAGCATGCTGAAAAAACCCGTTTCCCTCAGGATCGGATACGGGTATGATGTCCATCAGCTGGTGAAGGACCGGAAACTGATTCTCTGCGGTGTCGACGTGCCCCATGAGACAGGCCTTCTGGGCCATTCGGATGCGGACGTGGCTCTCCATGCCCTGATGGATGCCATGCTGGGCTCCATGGCCCTGGGGGATATAGGACACCTTTTTCCCGACAGCGATCAGAAGTACCGCGGCATCTCTTCCATGCTGCTCCTTCAGGAGGTATGCGATGTTTTGAAAAGCCATGGTGCACATGTGGTCAACTGTGACCTGACCATCTGTGCCCAGAAGCCCAAACTGGCGCCCTTCGTTCCGCAGATGCGCCAGAATATCGCCTCCGCCCTCTCCCTTCCCGTATCCTGCGTGTCCGTCAAGGCCACCACCACCGAACATCTGGGTTTTGAGGGCCGCATGGAAGGCATTTCTGCCAGCGCTGTTGTCATGACAGAAGCTGAGCAGACAGGTGAAAGTGTATGAAAAGAGGGATTCGCATCATCCTGATTGTTGTTTTCCTGGTGCTGCTTCTCCTGATCCTGGCGGCAGGCTTTTACATGGCTTCCGTTTCCCTGCGCATTCAGCCCCAGACCCTGGATGAAGCCTGGGCGTGGCAGAAGGAGCATTACGATGTTTCCTGGTATGAGGCCCTCAGGAAGGAAGACTTTACCGTCAAAAGCTATGACGGATATGTCCTGCATGCCGAGCGCCTTTTCAATCCCGTTCCGTCAGACCGGTTTGTCCTCATCTCCCACGGGTATACGGACAATCACCTGGGGTCCCTGAAATACACGAAGATGTACCTGGATCTGGGGTTTGAAGTCATCCTGTATGACCTCAGGGGACACGGGGAAAACGAAAAGACCTTCTGCAGCTATTCCTTCAGGGAAGGCAGGGATCTGGACTGCATGATTCGGGCCTGCCGGGAACGTTTTCCTGACACACAGGTCTTCGGCCTGCACGGTGAATCCCTGGGGGCAGCCAGTTCCATCGCATGCCTCCGGTATAAGCCGGATATCAACTTCGTGGTTTCCGACTGCGGTTTCAGCGATATTACGCCCATCTTTCAGTCCGGCCTGACAGCCATGCATATCCCGGGCTTCATGGTCCATGTGGCATCCTTCTGTGCCAAAGTCATGTACGGCTGCTCCTACAGCGATATGCGCCCCATTGAAAGCCTGAAGGACAATACCGTTCCCATTCTCTTCCTTCACGGAGAGGAGGACCCATTCATCCTTCCCTGGCACAGCCGGAAAATGCAGGAGGCCACCGCCGGCTACAGTGAGCTTTACCTGATTCCCGGCGCGGTTCATGCCTTTTCCGTTCTGCACGCCCCGGATGTCTATAAGGAGCACGTTTCCGGCTTTCTGGAGAAAGTCCTGGCGGGCCGGTAACCCTGAATCCTGTTCACGAAAGACAAAAGAGCAGCTTCCCCATCTCCTGGGGAAGCTGCTCTTATTGTATGGATCAGGTTACCGGGTTTTCACCGTCATGGTTTCCGGCTTCTTCCTGCTGCTCCATGGCTCGGCGTCTTGCCCTGCGGCCCATTCTTGTGCCTCCGGTTTCACTGCCGGATGCTGCAGGTGTGCTTTCAACCCCTCCGGCTTCAGAAGGTGCAGGCGCTGCTGCTTTTTCTTCTGTCGCGGCAGTCGGTGCCGGCACGGCCGTCTCCGGCGCTGCGCTGCTGGCAGGTGCGGCTTCCGGTTTCGGTGCATCCATCGTGCTCTGGCTAGGAGCTGCCGCTTCAGGTGCTGCCGGTTTGGCTTCCGGAACGCTTTCGGGTTTCGGTGCCTCAATCGTGCTCTGGGCAGGGGCAGCTGCTTCAGGCACAGCCGGCGTGGGTGCCTCAAAGGCTGCCGCCGGTTTGGCTTCCGGAACGCTTTCGGGTTTCGGCGCTTCAATCGTGCTCTGGGCAGGGGCTGCCGCTTCAGGCACTGCCGGCGCGGGGGCCTCAAAGGCTGCCGCCGGTTTGCTTTCCGGAACGTTTTCGGGTTTCGGT
>CAMOVR010000028.1 GCA_946627565.1 uncultured Clostridia bacterium | reverse complement strand
ATAAAATCCTGCGGGGAAAGACAGACAAAGGGAAAAGAAAACATGAGTAATGAAGGAAGAAGGGCCGTTGCCGAAAGCCTGAAGGCAGCAAAGCGCATTGCCATTGCCGCTCATTTGTCTCCTGACGGGGACTGCATCGGTGCGGCTCTGGCCATGCAGCAGATTCTCACCGCCATGGGCAGGGAAGCCCAGGTCTTTGACCGGGACAAGGCGCCGGATATACTGCGGACGCTGCCCGGGGTGGACGGCATACGGCACATCCGGGAAGCGGACGGTGCATATGACGTGCTGCTGTGCGTGGACTGCGCGGATCTGTCCAGGATTGTGGACAGCCATATTGAGGAGCAGAAGGCCTGGCTGGATGCCCTTATTTCCCGTGCCGCCTGTGTTGTGCAGATCGACCACCATCCGGGCAATCCCTGCTACGGGGATGTGAACTGGGTGGATCCGCATGCCGCAGCTGCCTGTGTCATGATCTATGACCTCATGGAGGATCTGGGCGTTGCACCCACGGAGGGGATTGCCCGGTGCCTGTATGCCGGCATATCCACGGACACGGGAAATTTCCTTCAGGACAATACCAATGCGGATGCCCTCAGGGTGGTGGCAGCCCTGCAGAAGACGGGTTTCCGTCAGGCGGAGCTGGGACGCGTGCTGTTTGCAGAACGCCGTCCCCAGCAGGTGGCGCTTCTTACAAGGGCCCTTGGGACGCTTCGCTACGGGGCGGACGGCCATGCCACCTGCATGGTGATTACCTTAAGGGATTTTGAGGAGACGGGTGCCCTGCCGGAGGACGCGGATACCCTTGTGAACTTCGGAAGGGATATCCGGGGTGTTCACATGGCCCTTCTTGCCCGGGAAACGGAGGATGGGGTGAAGATGTCCCTCAGGTCCATTTCACCCTATCATGTGGGGGACACAGCCCGCAGCTTTGGCGGAGGCGGCCATGACAGGGCAGCCGGATGCACCCTGCGGGGCATGGATACAGAAACAGCCGTGGAAAAGGTTTTTGACGCCATGCAGGCAAGCCTGATCCGGCAGATGGAAGAAAACGCATGAATGGTTTTATCAGCATACTGAAACCGCCGGGCATGACCAGCGCCGCTGTGGCTGCATGCATGAAACGGCTCAGCGGGGAAAAACACATCGGGCACGCCGGGACGCTGGATCCGGAAGCCGCCGGTGTGCTGCCCCTGATGCTGGGCCGTGCCACCCGGCTTTTTGACGACCTGGTGGACAAGGAAAAGAGCTATGTGGCGGAGGTTGCCTTCGGCCAGGCCACAGACACCATGGATGCCCAGGGCCGGGTCACCGAAACAGGGGATAACTATCCGGATATCGGGAAAGTACGGGCGGCAGCGGAAAAGCTCACCGGGGACATAGAACAGACACCCAGCATGTACAGCGCCATCAAGGTGGGCGGAAAACCGCTCTACGAGCGGGCCAGAAAAGGGGAAACCCTGGAGGTGCCCGCCCGAACGGTGCATATAGAACGACTCCAGGTGACTGAGGAAAGACCCAATCACGGTTTTCTGCTCCATATCGACTGCGGAAGGGGCACCTATGTGCGCTCCATCTGTGATGACATGGGCCGTCTCACCGGGTGTCCCGCCCACATGCGGTTCCTGCTGAGGACAAGGTCCGGGTTTTTTACCCTGGAAAACAGCCTGACTCTGGAGGAGGCAGCTGCCCTTTCGGAAGAAGGAAAACTCGGGGAGAATCTGCTGCCCATGGATGCCCCTCTGATGCATCTGCCTGAAGTGCGCCTGCCCCTGTCCATGAGCAAGCCTGCCTTAAACGGCGCCAGACTGCCCCTTCCGGAAGGAAGGGAAGATCTTGAGGAGGGCGCCAGGGTGCGGACGTATCTGGGGGACACCTTCCTGGGCCTGAGCCGCGTAAACGGCAGGGAACTGGTCTGGAAGGTGCTGATTCTTCCCGGGACACCGGCGTAAGGAAAAGGTCTTTATAACATCTGACATCCTGGAAGGAAACAGTATGGAAATCATATGGAATGTGGAGCCCATGGAGGCATGCGTCCTGGTACTGGGCATGTTTGACGGCGTGCACCGGGGGCACCAGGAACTGCTGATGCAGGGGGCGGAGCAGGCCGGGGAGAGGAAGATTCCCCTGGTGGTATGGACCTTTGAACCCCATCCCCTGGAGGTTCTGTGCCCTGAGAAGGCTCCCAGGCGTCTGACCACCCTTCAGGAGCGGGCGGAGTACATGGCCGGCTACGGGGTGGACAGGCTCTGCGTCACCAGGTTTGACCGGGAAGTGGCCGCCACCCAGCCGCAGACCTTTCTTGAAAACATGCAGCACATGTTCCATCCCGCCTCCCTGATCTGCGGCTTTAACTATTCCTTCGGGCAGGGCGGGAGGGGAAAACCGGAAGACCTTTCTGCCTACGGAAGGGAGCACGGCATCGGGGTGACCGTTGTACCCCCCGTGGAAATTGCGGGGGACACGGTGAGTTCCACCCGCATCCGGCTGCTGCTGGAGGAAGGTCAGCTGCGTCTGGCTTCCCGGCTTCTGGGACACGCTTACGGCTTTGCCGGTCGCCCGGAGGACGGTGGGCAGTATCTCCGTTTTGCCTGGCCTAAGGAGAAGGTCCTGCCGGCTGCCGGAGCCTACGCAGGCTATATCCGGGAGAAGGGAAAAAGGAGCCGGCCCTGCCTGATCCGCCTTGAAGAACAAAGGGAAGGCGAAGCGGATGTATCTGTGCTGGAGGACGGATATGACCTTCAGGGCAGAGAGGCCGGCATAACCTTTATGGATATCCTGAGAAAAGGCGGCGGCGCAGATCAGGAAGACATTAAGCTTGCGCAGGCCTGGTTCCGTGCGCACAGATAAAAGGTATGCGGACACAGGGCGTGTCCGCATTTTGAAATGCCGGGTGACCGGCCATAAGGTGGAGGAAGATCGTGCGGTATGAACGCGTCAGCCGGGCCCGCTTTCTGTCAAGGCCCAACCGTTTTACGGCCATGGTGGAAACCGTAAGCGGCAGTGAAATGGTGCATGTGCGGAATACGGGAAGGTGCAGGGAACTGCTCACCGTGGGAGCAGAGGTGTATCTGACAGAGGTTCCGGTCCGCCCCGGACAGGTCAGAAAAACCCGGTATGACCTCATCGCCGTGCGCAACAGGGCGGGCCTGACGGTGAACATGGACAGCCAGGCCCCAAACCATGTGGTGCGGGAGTGGCTGGAAAAACAGGGGGCGGATGAAATCCGTGGGGAATATACCTATGGCCAGTCCCGCCTGGACTTTTATGTACGCAAAGGAGAGCGCCGCATCCTGATGGAAGTCAAGGGATGCACCCTGGAGGTGGAGGGCATCGGATATTTCCCGGATGCCCCCACCCAGCGGGGTGTGAGGCATCTGCATGAACTCATGGACGCGGTCCGGGAAGGGCTGGAGGCCTGCCTGGTCTTTGTCATGCAGGTTCCCGGCATGCGGGAAGTCCGGGGCAACCGGAAGACCCATCCGGCCTTTGACGACGCCCTTACGGAAGCCAGGGAAAAGGGAGTCCGGGTGATCTGCCTGCCCTGCCGGGTGGAGCCGGACATACTGGAAGTGTCCGCGGAGGGGGAGGCTATTGAACTTTAAAACCCCATACGCATGGCGTACGGGGGTTTTTCTCAGGAAAGAAGTTTTACAATAAGGGGCCAGAGGGTTTCCAGATTTTTGTCACGGTAGCTGGCATACAGGAGAAGCTCTGTCAGGGCTTCCGGAGCTTTTTCATCAAAGAGCCGGTCAAAACGGACCAGCGCCGTCCGGACAGGTTCGGCAATCTGTGCAACCAGTTTGTCATGGTGTTCCTGGAGGATTCCCACGGGGCTGACCTGCTGGGCATGGCATCTGAAGGTAGGACCGTACAGCTCACAGAAGTGCTGCAGAGCCTTGTAGATGTCTGAAATGGCATCCAGTACCGTTTCGGATTTGGTGGCCGCGGTGTTCATGGCTTTCAGGGCGATCTCCCAGTCAGCGAGCATGACGGTGGCCATAAGCTCTTCCTTGGAGGAGAAATAATTGTACGCTGTTCCAATCGCTGCGCCGCAGCTTCTGGAGATTTCCCTCATGGTAAAGGGAATAGGGGGATTGTGGAGCATCCGTTTGCGTGCCAAAGCAAGTATTTTTTCACGCAGTTCCGGGATGGCCTGGGGCATAATATGCTTCCTTTCCATATTTCGGACAGAGCCTGGGGACAGGTTCTGCCGGCCTAGATCATGGGTCCTTACACTGTCAAATAGTATAGACGAACCGGCTTTCTGTCAAGCGCAAACATGGAAAGATGCAGTTTTTTTTGCAGAGCCTTCGTTTTTGTTGTCTTTTTTAGATTTTCAGTACTCTTCCCGGCCCAGCTGGGGAGGTTCCGCAGGCTTCAGATCCGGAAAATCGGCGGGAAAGGCGTCTGTAAGACCCGGAATCAGGTGGTTTTTAAGGCCATTTGAGGGTGCTGGTGTTTCCATGGTAAACGCAACAGACGCATCCGGCTCCCGGGATACGCTTTCTGACTGCTGTGACAGGGACTGTCCGCCGTCCGGGACGGAGGACCCCTGCAGACCGCGCCAGATCAGGAAAATGGAAACAAAGGACAGGAGTACAATGATCCACAGGATGGTTTTGTATGTATGGGGCTGCGGAGGCGCCTTCGGAGGCGGGGCAGGCGGCGGGAAGGCTATGGCCTTCAGGGCCCTGAGCATCTCCGCAGCTGTGGCGTAGCGCTTTTCCCTCTCTGGCTGGGTGGCCCGGCTGATCACCTGGTCATACAGGGGCGGGACACTGAAACCCAGGGAGCGCAGGGAAGGCAGGGGCATGCCGGCTTTCCAGTCATGGGGAAAGCCCCCGGCCACCAGCTTGAACATGCACACACCCGCCGCGTAGACATCCGTCCCGGGCCCCTGGGAACGGCAAAGGACCTGTTCCGGGGGTGAGTAGAACTTCTTGCTGGAGGGCCATGCGGCTTCGCTGAAGCGCTGTGCGGTATCCATGGTTTCCGCGCTGCCAAAATCGATCAGGCGGACGGAACCGTCCCGGAGGAGGAAGATGTTGTTCAGGCTGATGTCCCGGTGCAGAATGCCCTGCTGATGAATGGAGGAGACGGTATCCATGACGGAGACCATGATGTCACGGGCACTTTCCCAGGGAAGGCCGTGCTTCAGGCTCCGGATATACGTATCCAGGGTGCTTCCGTCCAGGTATTCCATGACGACATAGGAAGAGCCGTTCATGTCCAGCTTGTCGCACACGTCCGCAATGCGGGCCACATGCCGGTCCGACAGGGCGGAAAGGAGCTGGGCCTCTCTCTGAAAATGGGCCAGCTCCCTCTGAAACCTGGGTTCCTCCCCGGGCATGGGATACACGGACATGTCCCGCCGGCGCCTTGAGAAAAGCGGGTAGAACTCCTTGATGCAGCGTACCGTTTCCAGCTGCCGGTCAAAAGCCCTGTAGGTGATGGAACTGCCGCCCCGGCTGATCTCACGCCCTATGATATACTTCTCCAGCACAAAACCCGGAGGCAGGCTGTCGGGACTGTTGGGAGGGCAGGGAACGGGGGAACCGCAGGAAGGACAGACGGATGTCCCGGGGCTCAGTTTTTCCATGCATGCCAGGCAGCGGCTGAAGGCCATGGGGATCCGTCCTTTCGTCAGAGATTATGGTTTTTCTTAAAAGCGCTGTCAGTCCCGGCCCAGATAATCCAGGGTGCCCGAGGCAGGCCCGAAGGCATGGGGCAGAAGCTCTGAAAGCAGAGCGCTGTCCCTCTCATCCCCGCAGGCCACAATGACCCGGATGCCGGGGGCGAACTCGTTGAGCACCTGCCGGCAGATGGCGCAGGGCCAGGGCATGGCTTTTTCAGCGGTCACGGCGATGGCCACAAAGTCCCGGGCCCCTTCGCTTATGGCTTTGAAAACCGCTGTGCGCTCCGCACAGTTGGTGGCACCGTAGGAAGCATTTTCAATATTGCATCCCGTGAAAGTCCGGCCGTCGGCGCACAGGAGACAGGCGCCTACCCGGAAACGGGAATAGGGGGCATAGGCAAGCTGCATGGCTTCCCTGGCACGCTCAATCAGTTCTTCGTCGCTGACAGGGCATCCTGTGTTTTCCGTCATGATGCATGCACCTCGTGTTAGAAATAGGCTGAAAAACAGCTGCCGTTCTGTAGCGGCAGTCTCTTTCTTGAGATATTGTATGTCACAGCATCTTTTCCGTCAACAACGGGGGAAAATGCCCGCTTTACGCGGGACGGTACAAAATGTGTTTTGGAGCATATATTCACCCGTCCGGGACTTGACAGAAGGCCGAAGATTGGATTGAATAAAGACAGAAAAAGTCCGGCGCGGCATGCACGCGGAAGGTGAAAGCTGACCGGCACCGGCATGGAACCAGTCAGAGGAAACAGAAAGGGAAAGAGAAAAATGGATCAGAAAGCCTTTATTCTGGGGATGGTGACGGCCTTCTGCGAGTGTGTGGCCGGCGGATGCAAGCGCCTTGCCCTGTCGCCGCCGCTGACACTGCCGGTCTTTGAGGATGTTCGGGAGGAAGCGGAAAGCATCATTGAAAAGCACGGGCTTTGCCATGATGTGGAATGGAACCTGGACATGCCGGAGGAGAGGCGTCACGTCTGGATCCTGATCGCCGGCCGGAAGGAAACCCTTGCCATGTACCATGCCCTGCGGGACAGCGGATACAGGCCATGGGAATCCCTGGAGCCCTTTTACGGCCTTCTGAGCTACCGGGAGGAGGAAGCGGTGCACACAGGTTTTGATGCCTACAGGGCATACTTTCCCATGTGAGCCCTTTCATAGAGGCACCTGAAACGGCCCGTAAAAAGCCGCCCCTCCGGACAGGAAGGGCGGCAGGAAGGCATCAGTAGTTTTCTGCGCAGACTTCAAAGTAGCTCTGGGGATGGTTGCAGACGGGGCAGACATCCGGGGCCTTGGTGCCCACCACGATGTGACCGCAGTTGCGGCACTCCCAGATCTTTACCTCGCTCTTTTCAAAGACCTGCTGCATTTCCACGTTCTTAAGCAGGGCACGGTAGCGTTCCTCGTGGTGCTTTTCAATGGCAGCCACGCCGCGGAACTTCTTGGCCAGCTCCGGGAAGCCCTCTGCCTCAGCGGTGCGGGCAAAGCCTTCGTACATATCGGTCCATTCATGGTTCTCGCCCTCGGCGGCGGCCAGCAGGTTGTCCGCGGTGGACCCGATGCCCTTCAGCTCCTTGAACCACATCTTGGCGTGTTCCTTTTCGTTCTCGGCGGTCTTCAGGAACAGGGCAGCGATCTGCTCATAGCCTTCCTTCTTGGCGACGGAGGCAAAATAGGTGTACTTGTTACGGGCCTGGGATTCACCGGCAAAGGCAGCCTCCAGGTTCTTCTCGGTCTGTGTGCCGGCATAGGGATTGACGGGCTTGTTTTCCATAAGGCAGAACTCCTTTCATTTTTCAGGATCAATATCTGACAGGGACCTGTCATGGCCCTGTCTTCCCGGGTTTTTCCCGGGATATACTCACATGATACCGGATGTTCCCCTGTATGTCCAGAAGAGGAAGGGGAAAGGAAGGAGAGAATAAGATGGGCTTAAAAGAAAGGGCTCTCCGGGCGGCCCGGAGCGGGGCCGGGGGATGGCTTGCGTATCTCGGTGTCCGTTTCTTTCCCTGTCTTCTGCCTGTCAGGATCCGGAAGATGGACAGGAACGCCGTTCGGATGGAGCATCCTCATCCCATGAAAGCCGGGCATGAGATCATTGTCCCAAGAAAACGCATCCGGGATCTGGTTTCTGCCCTCAGGGATGACGGCACCTGGGAGGACATATGCAGATTCCTTTCAGGCAGCGTGGACTTTGAAAGGGAATGCCTGGTCTGCAGCCTGGGCACAAGGCAGGAAGTGAAACAGCTGCACTTCCATGTGCTGCCGGACCAGGGGAAGCATGTGCCTGACGGGGTGTGGACAGCGGAGGGCACGCTGACCCTCTCCGCAGACAGCCTTGTCTGCCGGGACAGCCTGATGCGCAGGCTTTCAGAGGCAAATAAAGCCGGGCGCCGGGACATGACGGTGAGATGGGTCAGGGCCCGGGAATCATCTGGCAGCACACAGATACAGAAGCATGAAGACAACAGCAGAAGGAAGGATACAGATGCAATTTTCGTTTGACCCGCTTATGCAGCAATTCCCGTCCCAGCGATATCCCCTGTACGCCTCCCGGGGCATGGTCAACTGTTCAAGCCCCATGGCCGCCTCCGCCGGTCTGGAGGTTCTGCGCAGGGGAGGGAACGCCATGGACGCGGCGGTGGCGGCAGCCGCTGCCCTGACGGTGGTGGAACCTACGGCCAACGGGCTTGGATCTGACGCCTTTGCCCTGATCTGGTCGGAAAAGGACAGGAAACTCTTCGGCATCAACAGCAGCGGCCCTGCTCCGGCTCTGTGCAGCCGGGAGAGAATTCTTCAGGACGGAAAGGACAAAGACGGGAAGATGCCCCGTCTGGGCTGGGCCTGCGTTACCGTGCCCGGCGCCGTGAAGGCCTGGAGCACTATAAACCGGTGCTTTGGAAAGCTTTCCCTTTCAGAGGACCTGCGGGAGGCCGTCAGCTATGCAAGGGACGGGTACCCCTGTGCCCCGAACCTGGCTTCCGCCTGGCAGGCAGCATACCGCTACTACAGAAAGGTACTTAAGGACCCCTGCTTTTCCGCATGGTTTGACACCTTTGCGCCGGAGGGCCGGGCCCCGGAGGCAGGGGAGATGATCTTCCTGCCGGACCATGCGGACACCCTGGAAGCCATAGGGGAGAGCAACGGGGACACCTTCTATTCCGGGAACCTGGCCAGGCTTATGGACACCGTCAGCCGCGCCCAGGGAGGGTATCTTCGCTACGAGGACCTGGCGGGTTTTGAATCCGCCTTTGTGGAGCCGGCATCCGTGCGCTACCGGGGATACGATGTGTGCGAGATCCCGCCCAACGGTCAGGGAATCACCGCCCTCATGGCCCTGAATATTTTAAAGGAATTCCCCATGACTTCCCCCTTTACCCCGGAAACCTGCCACAGGCAGATCGAAGCCATGAAGATGGCCTTTGCGGACAGCCTTTTCTATGTGACGGACCCGGCCCACATGGAGATCGACTACAGAAGGCTCCTGGATCCGGAATACGGGAGAAGAAGGGCTGCGGAGATGACAGGGGAGGCGCAGGTCTGGACCCACGGCACACCGCCTTCCTCCGGCACCGTGTACCTGTGCACCGCGGACGGGGAAGGCAACATGGTCTCCTACATCCAGTCCAATTACAACGGCTTCGGCTCCGGCATCGTGGTGCCGGGAACAGGCATCGCCCTGCAGAACCGGGGATCCGATTTCTCCCTGGATGAAAGGGATGTCAACTGCTTAAAGCCCGGCAAGAAAACCTATCACACCATCATCCCAGGCTTCCTGATGCGGGACGGCCGGCCCGCGGGTCCCTTCGGGGTCATGGGCGGCTATATGCAGCCCCAGGGACACGTTCAGGTTGTCATGAACACGGTGGATTTCCATATGGATCCCCAGCAGGCTCTGGATGCCCCCAGATGGCAGTGGCTCAGGGACGGGCGGATCATTGTGGAGAGCCGTTTTGATGCAAATCTGGCCCAGGCCCTGCGAAGACTCGGGCATGACGTGCACCAGAGTCTGGATACAGGCGCCTTTGGAAGGGGCCAGATGATTCTACGCCTGGACAATGGGGTCATGGTGGGCGGCACGGAGTCAAGGACCGACAGCAATATTGCCTGCTGGTGACAGTCGCAGCAGGGAAAGACAAGAAGAAAAATCAGATCTGATACGACAGGATTAAGGCATAGGAGGACAGAAAGATGGACAACGATACAGCCATCATGGACCTGGGCAACCCGAAGAAACTGGGGTTTGGCCTGATGCGCCTGCCCAAGAAGGGACCCTTTACGGATATACGCCAGACCACGGCGATGGTGGACACGTTTCTGGAGGCCGGATGCACCTATTTTGATACGGCCTTTGTGTACCTGGGCTCCGAGGATGCGGCCCGCAAGGCCCTGGTGAGCCGCTATCCCCGGGAGAATTTTACCCTGGCCACCAAGCTCTTTGCGGGACTGTGCCCCACCCAGAAGGCGGCCAGGGACCAGTTCCACACCAGCCTGAAAAGGACAGGGGCGGGCTATATCGACTTTTACCTGCTCCATTCCCTGATGGAAAGCAATTACCAAAGGTACGAGAAGCTGAAGTTGTGGGATATGGTGCAGGAGGAGAAGGCAAAGGGACGCATACGGCACGTGGGCTTTTCCTTTCACGGAAGTCCGGAACTGCTGGAAAAGCTGCTGAATGAACATCCCGAGGTGGAGTTTGTGCAGCTGCAGCTGAACTATGCGGACTGGGAGGACAAGCGCATCACATCCCGGCGCAACTATGAGGTTGCCAGAAAATTCGGCAAGCCCATTGTGGTCATGGAACCTGTCAAGGGCGGTCTTCTGGCAAAGCCCCCGAAGGATATCCAGGACCTGTTTGAAAAGGTGCATCCCGGGGCATCCCCGGCCTCCTGGGCCATCCGGTTCGCGGCGGGCCTGGAAGGGGTGCTCACGGTGCTCTCCGGCATGTCCAACATGCAGCAGATGGAAGACAACATCAGCTTCATGCGGATTTTCCAGCCCCTGAATGAGGAAGAAACCCGTGCCATCCATGAGGCACAGCGCATTCTGGGCCAGTCCGTCACGATTCCCTGCACGGCCTGCCGCTACTGCACCCCGGGCTGCCCCAAGGGCATTGCCATCCCGGAGGTGTTTGCAGCCATGAACCGGAAGCTGGGAAGCGGCCAGGCGGAGGAAGCCAGGGCGGAGTATCTGAAGGTGCAGCCGGGCCCGGAAGCGTGCATCCAGTGCGGCAAATGTGAGGCTGTGTGCCCCCAGCATCTGCCCATCCGGGAGCATCTGAAGGCCTGCCGCGAGGCGTTTGAAGAAAACTGAACAGGGAACAAAACATGGGCAGACCCCTTTGAGCCTGCCCATGTCCTGTATGGCTTATTCTTTTTTATCCCGGCCGAAGTAACGCTCAAGGGCCCTGTGGCAGTCCTGGCGGATCCTGCCCAGATCTTCCGGAGTAAGCTGCTTAAACAGGCTCTGGTAGATCTGCAGGATCCCCAGATGCTTTGCGTGGTGCATGACGTGCATGTCCTCAAAGCGGCGGAAGGGCATGGAGAGGATCAGCCGTTCCACATCCTTTTCCTGCCAGCTGCCCTTTGTGAACAGGCAGGGCTTTTTCTCAGGGGGAAGCCCCCTGCGCTGCCGGTCCGCATAGAAGGCAGAAAAGTCCTCTGTCACATCTGAAAGACGGCAGCAGCCCTTTTCGTCCATATTGTCAAGAAAGGCCAGCAGGAAAACAGGCTTGTAGGAATAGCTCATGGTCATGGTGCTGACCATATCCATGAACAGCGCCTTCTGGTTTTCCTTTGTGATCACGGTCCAGCCGAAAGTTTCAGCATATCTGAGCACGGTTTCTTTTTCAAAGAAGCGGAAAACCCTCTGTCCGCCCACGGGCACTTCCAGGTCTGCTTTGATTTTACCCTCCCGGATGTACCTTTCCACAGTTTCTGCCTGGACGGAGACCATCCGGGTGAAGGCGGTCTGGGAGATCATATGTTCCGCCTGGTCCTGCCAGGAAAACAGGTCCACCGTCTCATAGCCTGTCATGTGAATGGGGTAATCCACCAGCACATCCGGACGGATGCCCTTTTTAAACAGGTCCCGGTCAAATTTCAGGTCATTCTGCTTTCCCAGCACCAGCCCGCCGGGTACATATTCCGAAAGGCCCAGCATACGGTGCAGGGAGCAGGGCATGTTCAGGAGGCTTGCGTTGTCCACGAAGTCAAAGACCATGAGGAAGTCCTTGCCCGGGGACTTGCGCATGCCCCGGCCCAGCTGCTGGGTATAGAGGGTGCGGGACATGGTGGGCCTTGCCATGAAGAGAATCTGGGTATGGGGCGAGTCCCAGCCTTCATTGAGCAGGTCGCAGGCGCACAGCACCGTGACCAGACCCGCCTCATAGTCGGAAAGGACCTGCTGTCTCTCCCGGCTCTTCATGCTGCCGGATACGCACCTGGCTTCCACGCCTGATTCCCGGAACCGCTGCGCGATTTCCTCCCCGTGCCTGACGGAGGCGCAGAACACCACCGTGGGCCTGTTTCCGGCATAGCTTAACCAGGTATCCACAATAAGCTGATTCCGGGAGGGAACCCGTATGGCGTTTTCCAGGTCCTGGGTGTTGTAGCGGAACCCGTTGATGCGCACATCCCGCATATCAATGTTGGTTTTGATGCGGATGCAGCGGACCGGTACCAGGGTATCCAGTTCCACGGCGGTTTTCAGGTCCAGACGGTGGGCCACATTCTGGAAGATTTCCAGCAGGTCCTGTCCGTCCGTGCGCTCCGGCGTGGCGGTGAGCCCCAGGGTGAAGGACGGCTGAAAGTAGGAAAGAACGCTGCGCCAGGTTTCCGCTGCCCCGTGGTGGCACTCGTCCAGAATCATGTAGGAGAAGGCATCCCTGGGGAAATCCTCCAGGTGTCTTGCCATGGTCTGGATGGTGGCGCAGATGACAAAGGCATCCTTTTCCTGCACGCTTCCCTCAAATCTTCCCACGGATACTTCCGGCCAGAAGCGGCGGAAGGTGGATACGGCCTGCTCCAGCAGTTCCTGTCTGTGAACCAGAAACAGGGTGCGCCCACCAAAGGCCCGGGCGTCTGAAACGGCGGTGACGGTTTTGCCGGTGCCGGTGGCGTGGAAGAGAAGGGCGATGCTCTTTCCCTCCTCCCGGAGCCTGCGCAGGTTTTCCAGGGCTTCCTCCTGATGCTCCATGAGGGGGAGCACGCTGCCCTGCTGGGGCGGAAGTCCGTCCTCAAAACTGGTAAAGCCGGGGGAGGGACCGAAGAAGGTGACCAGCTCGTCCTTGACCCGCTCCGGGGACTTTTCCAGCTGCATACTGGTCCAGCGGAAGACACGCCAGCCCTCGTGGACCATGCTGTTCTGCTTGAGCAGATCGTCGTGGTATTTTTCGGTGGAGACGGAACCGGGATCGTGCCAGGTGTTGCCGTCAATTTCCACGGCCACCCTGCCGTCGGGGAGACAGAAGGCAAAGTCGATATAGCGGCGGCCGCCGTAGATGTCCACCATAGGGTACTGCAGATAGGCATACTTTGCCTTTTCGGGACCGAAGACATCGCACATCAGGTCAATGAACCTGTCCTCGGCGCTGCTGCTGCCATGGCCTTTCCGGATCACCCGGACTTCGGTCGTTCCCATGTCTGCCCTCCTTTCCCTGCTTTTTGTCTTATTCCTCCGGGTCTGAGACGGAGATGAGGCAGATGCCGTCTTCAAAACCGCCCCGCTTTTCCCTTTTGCGCGCTCTTAATGCAAGCACATCCGCCCAGGCAACGCCTTCCCGGGCGCAGAGAGCTTCCAGCACTTCAAGCACGTCCGCGGTTTCCTCGCATACTTCCGTGGGCCCGTCTGCCGAAAGAAGCTCCGAAACTTCTTCCGTAAGCTTTTTCCGGAGGGCCGCAGGCATCTCTTCATCCGGGATCTTTGCCGTCACAGGCGTTTTCCCGGCCTTATGAATGATCTCCGGGATCCGGTCCCGGACAAGCTTGTTATGGAAAACGGTGCCCATGTTCTGCCTTCTTTCGCCTCTGACTTATATTTCCGGGGTATACCGCTGCCTCATCTCAGGCTGCATATCCATGCCGTGAAGCAGGTCCTCTGCCGTCTGCGTTATCTCTTTTCTGAGTTCCAGGTTTTCCAGATATGCTTCCGGGATGCCCTTCAGGCCCAGGCTTGCACCCAGCAGATTTCCGGCGACGGAGCCTGTGGAATCGCTGTCGCCCCGGTGATTGACAGCAGCAACCATGGCAGATGCAAAGTCGCTGCTGTATTTGGCGGCACAGTAAACCCCGATGGCCAGCGTTTCCTCTGCCACCCAGCCGGCCCCCAGAAGGTGGATGGCGTCCAGGTCGCTGCGGGAGGACTGGGCCAGATCCAGGGCCTGTTCGGTGAGATGGCGCATGTACAGTCTCTCCTGGTTTTCCGGCCAGATTCTGTCTGTGAGGTCCAGTGCCCGGAGTACGGCTGTATCAATGGGGGTGCCCTGCTGAGCGATGTCCCGGATGGCGGCCGTAAGGACGGCGGCCGGGAGCCAGCCCAGGGGATGACCGTGGGTCAGGGCAGCGGCTGCGGCACCAAGACGCGGGACGAAATCCTCAGGTACATCGCAGTCACAGAAAAACAGGCCGATGGGGGCAACCCGCATGATGCCCCCGCATCCCTTGCTGCTGTTGAGCGGTTCATCCGGGGTTCCAAGCCCCCCTTCCCTGAGAGCCGACATGCAGGTGGTGCCGGGGGCTCTTGTGCTGAACATGCCGGGGCAGCGGTACAGCCAGGAAACGCCCGCATGGCTGCCGGGCCCCGGATAGTCGGAAGTCTGGGTCTGGTACCAGTCAAGGTAGCTCCGTCGGATGCCGCCGGTATATGCCGGAAGGTCCGCTTCCGGGCCATCCAGGAGACAGGCCCTGGCATGGAGGAGGCCGCAGGCGGTGAAAAGCGTCATCTGGGTATCATCCGATATTTCCGCCACACCCTGCTGATTCATCTCCAGCTGGCGGATTCCCCCCGGGCCGTGGAGACGGAAGATCCGGTCCTCATCCAGAAATTCTATGGCATAGCCGAGGGCATCGCCGGATGCGCCCCCGAGAAGGCATCCCAGAAAGGTGTCCTGGTTCCTCACACTGCATGCACTCCTGTCTGATGTATTTTGGAAAAGTATAGCATGGAGGCGTATATATGACCAGAAGTTGTTTTGTTTGACCGGAAATGGGAAAATGAAACCAGAAAATATGATACAATTTCGTCAATGCCTCTCAATTGACCGGGAGCAGATGCTGCAGTACAATACAGACGTCCCCTTCATTTCCTGATCTATTTCGATATGAAAAATATATCTATATTGCCTGATGACAGCAGGAAGATGATATGATACAATTATTGTAATGATATTTGTGTTTTGCCAGCCACAAAATCCTGCTGCGGCCTTTTCTGCTACCGGTTTCCGTGACAAACGGCTTCCGGTCCCTGTACAGCCAGCGATCAGCCCGGGTATTCCTTATTCAGCAGGCATGGATCCTGCATTTGCCGTACCGGTCGACAAGGAGGGATTCTGTGGACCACTGGATCATTGAAGCGATGGTTTTTCTTGGAAGCTTTCTCATGGTCTATAACATCTGGGGCTTTGTCAGATATACACGCTATGTAAAACAGAAAGCGGACTTCGGGAAGAACAGCAACGTTCTGTATGTCCCGGTGCTCTTTCTGGTGATGTTCCTGCTGGGGTACCTGGTGGTGGGCTTTTTCGGAAAGCCGGATCTGGTCATGGCGGGCATCCTGCTGGGCGGCAGTGTCTTCGTTTTCATTATGTACAGGGCGCTGAAGCAGATCACCAGGATCATTGTGGACAACGAAGAAAAGATGAGTGAGCTTCTGGCTGCTGAAAAGAGCAGAAAAGAAAAAAGCAGTTTCCTCTCCAGCATAAGCCATGAGATGCGCACCCCCATGAATGCCATCCTGGGTCTTACAAGAATGGCGCTGAGCCATGATGATCTTCCGGAGAAGACCAGGGAAGAGCTGGAGATGATCGGACAGAGCGGAAAGCATCTGCTGGGGCTGATCGACAACACCCTGGATATGCAGTACCTGGAATCCGGCGACTACCAGGTCCGGAGCGAATACTTCTGCCTTAAGGATATGACGGACCAGATCCGGGCCATTACCCTGCAGAGGTGCAAGGAAAAAGGTCTGGAATTCCGCCTGGAGATGGACAGGGGAACCGAGGGGCATTACATGGGCGATGTGATGCTCATCAAGCAGGTTCTGCTTGCCATCCTGGATAACGCCATCATGTATACGGAAGAAGGAAGCGTAAAACTGACCGTCCGGAGGGAAAAGACGGAAGGGGATACGTGCCGTCTCCGCTTTATAGTGGAGGATACCGGCATTGGGATCAGCCCGGAATTTCTGCCGAAGGTTTTTGATCTCTTTGCCCGGGAGGATGCCAGTTCCAAAAGCCGCTACGGCGGCAGCGGCATAGGTCTTGCGGTGGCCAGGAACAAGGCCAGGCTTATGGGCGGGGATATCGTGGCCAGCAGTGAAAAGGGCAGGGGCTCAGTCTTTGAAGTGACGCTTCCCCTTCCTGTATGCCAGGAAGAAGCCGTCCCCGAAACGGAAGAAAAACAGGAAAGTACAGAAAATACAGAAGAACCCGTCAGTCTTGAGGGCCTTCGGATTCTGGTGGTGGACGATGTGGAGATGAACACGGAAATCACATCGGACCTGCTGGAACTGGAAGGCATGGAAAGCGAGTGTGCCCAGAACGGGCAGATTGCTCTGGACATGTTCCGCGCATCCCCTGAATTCTATTATGACGCCATCCTCATGGATCTGAGGATGCCGGTGATGGACGGTCTGGAAGCCACAAGGGCCATACGGGGCCTTGAAAGAAAGGACGCCGGGCAGGTGCCCATCATCGCACTGACCGCCAATGCCTTTGAAAGCGACAGGGAAAAGTCCCTGGAGGCAGGCATGAACGCGCATCTGGGCAAACCTACGGACCCGGAATCCCTCTATGAAACGCTCAGGCAACAGATTCAGCTCTGTAGAAAAGAAAGGGTCGTAGCACAATGAACCAGGTTCAGCAGGAATACCCCCGTCTCGTCCTGATTGTGGATGATCAGGAAATCAACCGGGATGCGGTGGAAATCGCCCTGGAGATGAACAGACTGGGGGACAAGTATATCTGCATTTTTGCAGAAAACGGGAAAGAAGCCCTGGAGCTGATCAATGAGCATATTTCCGAACTGTCCATGGTGATCCTGGACCTGATGATGCCCGTTATGAACGGCTTTGAAGTACTGGAAATCATGAGCAGGGACCGGCAGTACAGGCATATTCCCGTGATTGTCATGACGGCGGATGACACGGCGGAACTGAAGGCACTGGAACTGGGGGCGGATGACTTTATCACCAAGGCTTCGGATGCCTCGGATATCATCTGTGCCCGGGTGCACAGGATCATTGAACTGTATGAGCGCAAACAGATCATGACGGATACGGAATCGGATCCCATCACAGGTCTTCTGAGCCGGAATTACTTCTTTGTGCACGCCAACCGCATGTTCCACAGCAAACAGGACACGCCCATGGACGCGGTGGTGGTGAACATTGAACAGTTCCATACCATCAACGCGGTCAACGGCCGGGGTTTTGGCGACAGGGTGCTCAGGGAACTGGGCACGGAGATCCAGGCAATTCTCAGTGAGAAGGACGGGTTCATGGGCATCGCCAGCCGCTTTGATGCGGACCGGTTTGCCATATTCTGTCTGTCCCAGGAGGACTATGCCCCCATCCTGGACAGGCTGCAGAAAAAGGTGGACAGCATTTCCCCTACCGTCAGCATCCATATCCGTATGGGCGTCAAAAAGTTTCAGCAGGGAATGGAACCCATCATCCTCTTTGATCAGGCCCGGGCTGCCTGTTCCCTGGTGCGGGGCAACTATCAGGCGCCGCTTATGGTTTACAACGAGGAGATGCGCAGGAAGGAAGAATTCAACCAGCGCCTGCTCAATGACCTGAACACGGCCCTGGAAGAAAAACAGTTTCTGGTCTACTACCAGCCCAAGTTTGATATCCAGTGCAATCCGCCGAGGCTGAAAAGCGCGGAGGCCCTGGTGCGGTGGAAACACCCGGAATTTGGCCTGGTTTCCCCGGGGGACTTTGTGCCCCTCTTTGAAGGCAACGGCCTGATCAGCGTGGTGGATAACTTTGTCTGGGGCGAAGCCGCCAGGCAGATCGCAAAGTGGCGTGACAGGTACGATTTCACCCTGCCGGTTTCCGTCAATCTTTCCCGGGCTGATATCTTTGACCCCACCATTGTGGACAGGCTGATCCATCTGGTGGAGGACAACGGCCTGAGTTTCCAGGATATCAAGGTGGAAGTCACCGAATCCGCCTATGCCGATGACGCCCAGAAGATGCTGGACCTGATCCGGAAGCTGCGGGAAGTGGGCTTTGAGGTGGAGATGGACGACTTCGGCTCCGGATACTCCTCCCTGAACATGCTCTCCTCCATGCCCATTGACGTACTCAAGATGGACATGAAGTTTGTCAGAAACATTGAGGAGAACGAGACAGACATGCGGCTGGTGAACGTGGTGCTGGACATCGCCAGGTACCTGAACCTGCGGGTGGTGGCCGAAGGCGTGGAAAAAGAAGGCCAGCTGAAGCTGCTGAAGGACGCGGGGTGTGACCTGGTGCAGGGGTATTTCTTCTCCAGGCCCCTTCCCGGTGATGAATTTGAAAAACTGATAGAGAATGAAGTCAGGCTGAACAGAAAGGACTGATGCCATATGACTCTGAAGGAACTGTATGAGACCATCGATGGCGACTATGAACAGGCCATCCATGTGCTGAAAATAGAAAAACTGCTGGACAAGCATATCCGGAAAGTGGAAGGCCACAATCTGGTGGAAAAGCTGGTGGCGGCGGAAGCCACGCATGATCCTGCCCAGATTTTTGACAGCGCCCATGCCATGAAGGGCGTTTATGCCAACCTGGGCCTCACCGGGCTGTCGGCAGCGGCGGCGAAAATTGCAGATGAATTTCGTCCCGGCAACAGCCGCACCATGTCGGATGAGCAGGTGGCGGAAAAGGTGCACGAAATCGAAGAGATGTTCCAGAAGACCCTTGAGGGGATTAAGGCCTATACCGGCACCTGACAGGGAAAAAGCGGAACGTAAATGAGCGAGACATAAAAACAGAGGGAAACAGGATGTTAAATCCGGATAGGAAAACAGGAGGAGAAAAAACCTACCTTTCTTCGGCGGGTGCGTGGGCGCTGGCCTTTGGCTGTGCGGTGGGATGGGGATCCTTTGTGATGCCCGGCACCACCTTCCTGCCTCTTGCAGGACCTGCAGGCACGGCCCTGGGGTTGGGTTTTGGTGCGCTGATCATGCTGATTCTGGGGGCGAATTATCATCACCTGATGATGCGCTATCCGGACGCAGGCGGCACCTATACGTATACCAAGCACTGCTTCGGGTATGACCATGGCTTCCTGAGCGCATGGTTTCTGATCCTGACCTATATCGCAGTGCTCTGGGCCAATGCCACAGCCCTCCCCCTGATTGCCAGGGCGGTTCTGGGAGGTACATTCCAGTTCGGCTACATCTATGAGATTGCAGGTTATCCCATCTATCTGGGAGAGATTCTGCTGGCCTGGGCTGCCCTGATCCTGGGGGGTCTGGTGTGCATGAACAGGAAGCGGGCAGAGAAAACCCAGATTGTCATGGCTGCACTGCTGCTTTGCGGGGTCTGCATCTGTTTTCTCGGGGCACTTATAAAGCCGGGCACAGCGGATAAACTGTTCAGCCCCGCCTTCTCGCCCCGGAATACACCTGTATCCGGAACCCTCACCATCTTTGCCCTGGCGCCATGGGCCTTTGTGGGCTTTGAATCCATCTCCCATTCCGCGGGGGAAGCTTCCTTCTCTCTGAAGCGTACCTTCCCGATCCTTCTGGCGGCGGTGATGAGTGCCGGGGCCGCCTATGTGCTTCTTGTGCTGCTGAGCGTAAGCAGCCTGCCGGAGGGCTGCAGTTCCTGGGCGGATTATATCTTTAATCTGGAAAAGTACCAGGGCAGCGCATCCCTGCCCACCTTCCATGCGGCCCATGCCGCCCTTGGGACAGCGGGCACCGTGGTGCTGACTATATCCGCCTTCTCCGCCATCATGACGGGCCTGATCGGCAACTACATTGCCTTAAGCCGCCTTCTTTCAGCCCTGGCAGACGACGGTCTGTTCCCTGCCTGGGTGGGGAAACGGGATGCGAACCAGGTACCCCGCAGCGGGATCCTGCTGATTCTGGTGATCTCCCTTTTCCTGCCCTTCCTTGGAAGAACGGCCATCAGCTGGATTGTGGACGTGACCACAGTCGGCGCCACGGTTGCCTACGCCCTTACCTCCGCAGCGGCCCTGAAATCCGGCAGGGGAGAGGGCAGAAAGCGGGTCATGTTCACAGGTGCTGCAGGTCTGTTTTTCTCCCTGTTTTTTGCCGTGGAGTTCCTGATTCCCAATCTCCTCTCCATCAAAGCCCTGTCCACGGAATCCTACCTGATTCTGTCCGTCTGGAGCATCCTTGGATTTGTGTACTTCCTGTTCTTCCTGCGCAGGGACAAGGAGCGCAGGATGGGCAGGTCCATTGTGGCCTGGATGGTGCTTCTGGGGCTTATCATCTTCACCTCCAGTGTCTGGATGCGCCAGGCCACGGAAAACGCCATGGTCAGAACCATAGAGAATGTGGAAACCGCTGTGGTGGAAAACCCTGAGGCGCGGGTGGCCTACGTACAGGAGAGCCTGAGCAGGGTAGGCAGGACACTGGATGTCACCCTCCTCATTCAGCTGGGCATCATTGTGGTTTCCCTGGGAATCCTGCTGGAAATCTATTCCATTATTCAGAAGCGGGAGCGCCAGACGGAGGTGGAGAAGATCCTGGCGGAGGAAAGCAGCCGGGCCAAGACCAGCTTCCTTTCCAACATGAGCCATGAGATCCGCACCCCCATGAACGCCATCATCGGGCTTGACAATATTGCCCTGAGGGACCCGGATATCTCCCAGAGAACCAGGCAGCATCTTGAAAAGATCGGTGCCAGCGCCAAACACCTGCTGGGGCTCATCAACGACATTCTGGACATGAGCCGCATTGAGTCGGGCAGAATGGTGCTGAAAAATGAGGAGTTCTCCTTCCGGGAGTTCCTGGAGCAGATCAACGTCATCATCAACGGCCAGTGCCAGGACAAGGGCCTGAATTATGAGTGCAATATTGTCGGCAACGTGGGGGACTACTATTACGGCGACGACATGAAGCTCAAGCAGGTGCTGATTAACATTCTGGGCAACTCGGTGAAGTTTACCCCCAAGGGCGGCACCGTCAGCCTGACCATTGAACAGATGCGGGAGTTTGAAGGCTTCTGTTCCCTGCGCTTTACCATGCGGGATACCGGTATCGGCATGGACAAGGAATATATCCCGAAGATTTTTGAAGCCTTCTCCCAGGAAGACGCCGCATCCAACCGCTACGGGGGCAGCGGCCTTGGCATGGCCATCACCCGGAGCTTTGTGGACATGATGAACGGTGAGATCCACATCGACAGCGAAAAAGGCGTGGGAACCGTGTTCACCGTGACGGTGACACTGAAGGCTTCCACCCGCAGCGTCCAGGCGGACAGCGACTTCAGTCTGCCGGAAGGCCTGCATGCCCTCATTGTGGATGACGACGAGATTGCCTGTGAGCATACCCAGGTTGTCATGCGGTCCATAGGGATCGAGTCGGAAACGGTGACAAGCCCTGAGAAGGCCCTTGAAAAGCTGCGCAGTGCCCACCAGCAGGGGAATCCCTATCCGCTGCTGCTCACCGACTACAAGATGCCCGGCTTAAACGGCATGCAGCTGGTGCGTGCCCTGAGGGAGTTTGACGGCGGGGAGACCATGGCCATCATGCTGACCGGCTACAACGGGGATGTATCCGATGAGGAACTTTCCTCAAACGGCCTGGACGGCATTCTGGGCAAGCCCTTCTTCTCGGATACCCTGCTCAGGGAGCTCCGCCATGTCATGGACCGGCGCAGAGGCATTGAACAGGCTGCGAATACCGGGATGGAGGAAGAAAAGATCCTGGAAATCCTCTCCGGCAGGCGGGTGCTCATGGCGGAGGACGTGGAACAGAACGCGGAGATTCTGGCGGACCTTCTGGAAATGGAAGAGATGGTCCCCGAGCACGCAGAAAACGGCCAGAAGGCTGTGGAAATGTTTGCACAGAGCGGGGAAGGCTATTACGACATCATCCTCATGGACGTGCGCATGCCTGTCATGGACGGCCTGTCGGCCACAAAAGCCATCCGGGCCATGGGACGGCCGGATGCCCAGACCATACCCATCATTGCCATGACCGCCAATGTCTTTGACGAGGACGTGGAAAAGTCCCTGCAGGCCGGCATGAATGCCCACCTGTCCAAGCCTGTGGAACCGGACCGGCTCTACGAGACCATGGTAAGGATGATCCTGCAGCGCACCTGACAGACAGTGGAATACCCGTACATAACAAGAGCACGTATATGCCATGCCGGCATATACGTGCTTTTTGGGTGCTTAA
This sequence comes from uncultured Clostridia bacterium, assembly GCA_946627565.1. Classification (GTDB taxonomy): domain Bacteria; phylum Bacillota; class Clostridia; order Christensenellales; family Aristaeellaceae; genus UBA2943. The sequence continues at coordinate 7,221 of CAMOVR010000028.1, read as the reverse complement.
GGCTTACAGGGACGGGTACAGGGCGGACTCTGGAAGGGGGCTGCCCTCTTCCTCCATCAGCATCCGGGAGGCCTGGTTCAGATCCGTGTCGGCAAACAGGTCGGGATAGGCCATGGCGGCAATCTTCAGTTTCACAATGGTCTGGCGGCAGGGGGATGTGAGCATGGATTCTGAAACCAGGAGCACCCTCCCGCTTTTCAGCGCCGCTGTCTCAGGAAGGCCCGGCCTTGTCCTGAAATCCTCCATCTGCCGGGAGGTGGCAGGACCGGATACTACCTTGACCATGATGTCCGGGTTTTTCCGGCTGATCCAGCCGTCATCCACCCGGAGGTTCTCTTCCAGGAGGCGGGCGGACACATCATACAGGCCGCATTCCTGGATCAGGGCATGCTCCGGGGAGGTACGGAAGACGGTGAGATGGTCTTCCGGCATTTCCAGGTACAGGTTCAGCCGCTTGCATTCAAAAAGGGTGCCTAGCCGGTCCTGAAGAAGCACCGTATAGTAGGTCAGAGCGGATTCTGCCGCCGGGGCGGTATCGGAAATACCCATGCGCTCCGCGTCCTGGCTGTCCACGGTCTGCCTGGCCGTCAGATCCCCTCCATCCCGGATCCTGTCGGCAGGAAGGCTGTCCTCCTGAAGCGTATACAGTCCGGCGCCTTCCCCTTCCGTATGAAGGAGTCTGTCCCTGTTATCCAGGATATCCGCGGGGGCATGTTCATCAAAAATCCTGTTCTGTGACGCCGGGTCCTCCTGAACGGGACCGTCCGGGTCTATAAGGGATTCCTCAGGGGTTTCGGGCCGGGCTTCCGGGGAGGGGGCAGCAGACGGTGCAGATGCAGGGCCGTCCTCCAGGATTCTGGTGCGGCAGCCGCCAAGGAACAGAGAGAAAATAAGGAACAGTAAGATAAGAAACCGTTTATACATGGCTGTATCCTGTCAGACAATGAAAAAGTAAAGGGAAACGAAAAGCAGAATCAGGCAAGCAGTTCCAGACGGATGCGGGCGGGGAAGGTGCAGCGGGTTTTCATAAGGACAAGGGTATCGTCATAGAGGGCAAGGACCCTGTCCCGCTCCTCTTTAAGAAGGGCCCCGTCGCTGTAAACGGCCTTCTCATAGATCTCCGCACATGTTCCAAAATCTGCTGCATATTCGGGGGACAGGGAAACCTGAAGGCCCTCTTCCCAGGCACGGAAGAGCAGGTTCCCCTGGGAAAAGCCCGCGGCGTCAAGGCAGGATACGACCCGGGGAAAGGCAGCCTGGACCGCCTGCCGGGGCTCCATGTCCTGCCATAACAGCCTCAGGGCCTGCCGCTTCTGTCTTTTGGATTCCATAAGGATCACAGGGGCAAAGGGCAGGAGGATGACCGCCAGGGAGCCAAGCAGCAGAAGAACGGTTTTTCCCCAGTCCATCCAGGGAGGACGTGAAATCTGCTTTTCCGTCAGTAGCACCAGATGGAAGGCCTGGCCTTCCCCGGCCCTGCCGTCCCCGGGAAGAAGGGAGCGGTCATGGACATGGCGCCCCTTGAGAACCCCCTGGAGTTCCCGGGAGAGGGAAGAAGGCTCAAGTGTCAGGCTCAGCAGGTCCCGGACCTGTTCGGATGCCTGTTCCACCGGCACAAAGGCCCCCTGAAACAGATGGCAGATCAGGAAGAATACCAGAATCAGGGCCGCAGCGCAGGAAAGGCCCCGGCGGGACAGCCGCAGCAGGGGCAGGCCCAGCAGGGCATAAAGCAGGACATTCACAGCGCCCGGCAGGGGGAGTCCCAGATAGGCCTGCAGGACAGAAAGCAGGGCCGCGGTAAGAAGGTTCAGCCAGGGGGACCGGACCGTAAACAGGAACAGGCACCAGATGGCAGAAAAAAGGATCAGCAGGATAAAAGAGGGCAGTGGCCCCGGGGCGGAAGCGACAGGAAAGCGGTCATAGACATAGGCGTTCCTGCTTTCGCTCATATCAAAGATCCGGTTTAGGAGGGACAGGGTGCTTTCCCGGGCGGGGAAAAGCAGCAGAAAGAGCAGGAAAAGAAGACCGCCTGCAAGCAAAAGGCAGAATCGCCGGGGAATGAACCGGGAAGGGGACACCTGACCTGTGCTTTCCTTTTTACCGGATACAGGAACAGGATCATCTTCCGAAGGTCCGGGAATACGCACCAGCACCTGGCCGGTTCTGGCGGTCATTTTCCAGTGGATATGCCTGACAGGATCCCCGGGGACATAGGGCCGAAGTTCGCTGAGGGCATCCGAAGGGCCCGGAAGCAGTTCCTTCTCTTCTCTTTCCAGGGGCCCTGATGGAGGCGGCGAAAGAAGGCTCAGACGGGAGGGCAGGCACCGGGCAAGAGGCGGAAGCAGCAGGGATGCAGCCAATATCGTGCAGGTGCCGGGACTGCTTTCAAAGAAAAACAGAAGAGCGGAGGACAGGACCCAGAGGATCTGGATGGCATACCGTTTCTTCATAGTTTTCTCCGGTCCGGGTTTTCCACGCGTTTTATCAGATCCCGGAGGACCTCCCGGGATGCAGCGCCGCTTTTTGTCACCAGACGGTGAGCCCAGGTATCTTCAAGGACAGCCTGCACGTCCCCTCCGGTGGTGTAGTCCCTGCCTTCCATAAAGGCATGGGCTCTGGCCATGCGCTCCAGGTACAGAGCGCCCCGGGGAGAAATGCCCACTTCCACCTGGGGATGCTCTCTGGAGGCCAGCGTCAGGCGGGTGATGTAGTCCAGGATCCTGTCCCCGGAGTGGACGCTGCGCACGTCCTGCTGCAGACGGAGGATTTTTCCTTCGTCCAGCCGGGGCGAAACAAGGTCCAGGGGATTTACCTGCTGGCGGTCCCGAAGCATGTCCATCTGGGCTGCATAATCCGGATACCCCAGGGAGAGGCACACCAGGAAACGGTCCAGCTGGGCATAGGGCAGGGGCTGGGTTCCGGCCATGCCCACGCTGTTCTGGGTGGCGATGACCGTAAAGGGCTGTTTCAGGGGATAGGTGGTCCCGTCCACCGTGACCTGTCTTTCCTCCATGGCTTCCAGCAGGGCGGACTGGGTCCGGCTGGAAGCCCGGTTGATTTCATCGCACAGCACCAGGTTGGCGCCGGAGAGTACACCGGGGCGGTAGATGAAGTCCCCGGAGTTTCTGTCGTACATGGAAAAGCCCGTCAGGTCCGAGGGCAGAAGATCCGGGGTGCACTGCACGCGCTGGAAAGCCAGCCCCGCCGCTCTGCACAGGGAGACGGCCAGGGTGGTCTTGCCCACCCCGGGCACGTCATCCAGCAGGATATGGCCATCTGCCAGAAGGGCCATGAGCAGTTTTTCAATGATTTCCCTTTTTCCACGTATGGTTTTACAGATTTCGAGGCAAACGGCCTCCATGTCCCGGTGCACCGGCAAACGCCTCCCTGAAAAGATGCAGCTGTGTATGTTACATGTATGCTGACTGTATGGTATTTGTATTCAGCCGGAAGATATCTGAACAAATGATCTGGACACCTTATTTGGAAGGCAGGACCTGGATGCGGCCCTGGGGGGCAGCATACGGTTCCCCGATCTGTCCGGAGAGCTGAGAGGAGATATACTGCCACACCACGTCCCGCACCACGGCGGTGGTAATGGTGCCTGCCTGGTTTTCCGCGGCGGCTTCCGTGAACATATAGGAAGAGTCCATGCCGTTGAAATTGGCATTGCTGGTGATGACGGCATACTGGGCGTTTTCGTCAAAGGGCTGGCCGTTTACAGACTGTATGGAGGTACGGGTTACGGATGCGGCCCGGAACCAGTGGTCACCGTAGGGTTCGCCCCGGTCATATGCAAGGGCGGTATCCACCGTATAGGAAAGGCCGGACACCTGCATGAAGGAAGCACAGGCGTCATACGTGCCCTCTGTGCAGGGCAGCCCCTGGGAGGCAGCCTCCAGGGCCTCCAGAAGCTGGGCGCCGCTCATGTAGACCACGGCCACCCGGTTGGGATAGGGAAGAATCTCCGCCAGGGTTTCCGCCCCGAAGGTTCCCTCAGGAAGGCTGGCGCGCAGGTTGCCGGCGTTCCACAGGGCCACAACGTGATCCGCATCCACCTGGATGCTGCTGATGCCGGCGGTAACGTCATCTTCCTCGAACCACCCGTTGATTTCACCGCTGACGGCAAACCATCTCAGGGCGTCGGCCCACAGGTCACCCAGGCTGGTTTCACCTGCCCGGGCTTCATCCCCGCCGGGCAGGGTAAAGCTGCTGTATGCCTGCAGGGTTTCATCCAGTTCAATTTCGTTGCCATGGGCATCCGTAAAGGTAACGGCGAAGGCCGGCAGGCAGAAAAGAGCGAGGGCAAGTGCCAGAGCACAGGCGCGATATGCATGCAGTTTCATATGAGTCCTCCTTGAAAGGCAGTAAAGAATACATGGCTGTATACAGAAGTTTACGGAGATATCTGCACGCAAAAAGGTGCAGACAGCCTCCTTTGAGAGACTACCGGCACCTTGTGGCACCATATTCCGGTGTTGCATACGTTTGATACCGCTTGTGCGGCATATGTCCGCTTAAGCGGACGGGCGAATGGTAGCATGGCAGAACGGACCTGTCAAGCAGTGGATTTGTGCTGTCAGAAGCAGATCCTTGACACCGGTGCCGTACTTATGTATGCTGACTATGGAAAAATCCCTTCCTTAAAATGTACCCCGATAACCGCTTTGCCGCCGGGCAACAGCAGAGACAGGAGCACCTACAGATGGGAAGCATGATGATCACCGCCTACGTAACCGTCACGCTGTTCATGACGGCTCTGAATATATTCATATCCCTGCGGGCATTTAAGAAAAATGAGGAACATGGGGAGACAGGACGTTTCCTGGGTTACTCCGGCATTCTGGCATCCATGATCAATCTCGCCTATCTGGGATCCATCATGGTGGATTCCTATCGGGTGATGAGTGCGTTTTCCAGCATGTATTTCTGCTGTATCGACTGGATGCTGATTACCCTGGTGCATTTTACCACCCTGGTTACCGGAACGTCCGGACGCAGGGTATACCGGGGGATCCGGGCCGGGCTTTGCATATGTGCCATACTGGACACGCTGGTGCTGTTCCTCAATGTGTTCGAGGAAGTGGCCATCCATTATGTGGACCACGGAAGGAACATGGTACGGTACACCTACGAGATGAAGCTCCCCTATATGCTCCATCTTGCCTTTACCTACATCCTGGTGGTGCTGATTCTCTATATTCTCATTGAAAAAATCCTGACAACCCCCAGAGCCTACCGGAGACAGTACGAATACATTGTGGCTTCCATACTGCTGGTGGTGGCAGTCAATGCCCTGTTCCTCTATGTGGACGGCACGGCACCCTTCCTGGTTCTGGACTTTTCCATCCTTGGCTACAGCATAGGCCTGTACTGTCTGTACTGGACGGCCTTTGAGTACCGGCTGAAAAACATGCGGGAGTCCCTTTCCCTTCTGATCTTTTCAGACCTGGATGAGGGTGTGGTCCTGTTTGACTATGAGATGAAGCTCATCATGGCCAACCACATGGCGGAGAGGCTGGCAGGACAGGTTGTGCTCCGGGACCGGATGCCCATGGAGGATTTCCTTGCCGCCATGGATCTCCCTGAAAGAAATGAGACTTCCTACAGTGTGCAGCGGGGCCGGATCCGGGTGGATTACCGTCAGCTGATGGATGACAGGGAAAGCGTGATCGGGAGCCTGTTCCGTCTGTCGGATATCACCGGTGACACGGATCCCCTGACAGGTTTTGTGCTCTGGGAAAAGTTCCGCAAATATGTTCTGGATAACCCCTGGAAATATGAAGAACCCACGGCAGTGGTCATGATGGACATCATCGGGCTGGACCGGGTGAACCGCACCTTCGGGCGGGAGACAGGGGACCAGCGCATACAGAACCTGGCCAAGATCCTGAAGGGGTGCCTGCCGGATGAAACGCTGTATATCCGGGGTTTTGAGGCCCACCTGATTGCCGTATGCAGGCACATGGGTGAAGAGGAACTCAAGGAGCTGGTGGAGAAGGTTCAGTCTTCGGCGGAAAACATGGTGACATACAGCATCGCTTCCACCATGTATGCACCTCCGGGAGAGGAACCGGTTATCCTGCGGGTTATCTATTCTGCCCTGCGTTCCCTGCAGGTAAAGAAGCTTCTGGATCCCCGGTGCGCCCACAGCCAGACCCTCACAAGTCTGGTACGGGCACTGCAGGAATCGGACCCGGATACGGAAGCCCACGTGCGCAGGACCCAGAAAATGGGCGATATGCTTGGAAAACGCCTGGGCCTGCACGATGTGGAACTGGCGGAACTGCAGCTCCTGTGCCTGCTGCATGACATAGGGAAGGTGGGCATTCCCCTGGAAATCCTGAACAAGCCGGGAAGGCTCACGGATGCGGAATGGAAAGTATTGCGCACCCACGTGGAAAAGGGATATCAGATTGCCATGAGTTCAGATGAACTGAAAGAAATCGCCCCCATGATCCTCTACCACCATGAGCGGTGGGACGGACGCGGCTATCCGGAAGGCCTGAGCGGAAACAGTATCCCCCTGCTGTCCAGAATCATTTCCGTGGTGGATGCCTATGACGCCATGGTGAACAACCGGAGCTACCGCAGGGCACTGTCGCCTGAGGAAGCCATGAAGGAACTCCTGGATGGAGAAGGCAGTCAGTTTGACCCCTTCCTGGTCCATGAATTCCTGGAAATGCTGAAGGAGAATCCCAGCCTGGCGTTGGGTGAGAAGACCGGCGGAGAAGAGCCGCAGGTACAGCACCCCATGGTGCATCCTGACGGGGAAAGCATGTCGGGCAACACCACAGCTGTGCCGTACTGCCGCTATATTCTGGATGTGAATGACCAGATCATTGAAGTGGACAATGCCTTTGAAAAGATCACCGGGTATACCCGCTATGACGTGATGAGCCGTGGACTCCATCAGCTGGACCTTATCCCCAGACAGGAGCAGACCAGGTATATGCTGGAGGTGAACAACCAGCTGGCCCGGAACAACCTGGCTTATCTGGAACATGATGTGCAGTGCAAGGACGGAACCATACGGCGCGTGTACTGTATGGGCAAACACTATTATGATTCCGCAGCCAGGGAATACCGCAGCGAGATCCTGGTGTTTACCACCATGCGGACCACTTCGGTAACCCTGAATGAAACGTGACGGGTTCCGGAAAGAAACAGGGAAAACGTCTCCCAGGTCCGCTGCCGGATGTATGATGCCGGGAGCAGACC
>CAMOVR010000027.1 GCA_946627565.1 uncultured Clostridia bacterium | reverse complement strand
ATAACACAGAACACACTGGCAGAAATGCTGAACGTGTCCCGTTCTACAGTGGCAAACTGGGAGAATGGCCGGAGACTTCCGGACGGAGAAACGCTGCTGCAATTATCCAGAGTACTTTCCTACAGCTTTGAGTCAGAAAGCACGATCGCAGGCACAGCGGTAGATGTGCCGATGCCTGCTGCAGAAGAATCAGATAAACAGGAAACTGTGATCTCCGGAGATCTGCCGGATGAAGAGCAGAAAGAAGCGGCAGATGAAAAAACTGCCGCGGAAGCCCCTGCCCCTGAAGTGCTTTCAGAGGCTGCAGCTGTTTCTGCTCCCAATCAGAAAAAGCTGCAGCCCAGAACACTTTACGGCATAGGCATAGCAGTTCTTGTTATTGTGGCTCTGTTTTTAAGCTGGTTTTTCTTCCTGCGCAGCAATGAAAAGGTCTACTCAGATGATACTGGCAGCAAGTATAAGATCGAGGATTTTACCACGCCGGCTGAGAATGCGCCGGGAAAGGCATATCTGCATATCACACCCATTCTCACGATCACAGAAGGTGAGAATTACAATTACTGGATGTATACATTTAAAATGTATGAGTTAAACGGGGTTGCCTGCAAAGTAGACCGGGTGGAAGAGTTTATTTTTGGACCGGATAAGCTTGTGCACCGTATCTATGGAGCAGGGGATATACAGGCATATGGCGTATCTGTGGATGTTCCCGCCTCCGGCCAATGGGAATTTTCCGGCGGATTCCCGGTTCAGAATATATTGTGTGTCTGTTTGAAAGTCAGTGTCACCGATGAAAACAATGAAAAGCTGAGCTTTGTGACATATATGCCTCTGACGACAGATTGATTTACAGCCCCTTTGTGGGCTGTTTTTTATACAGTGCCATCAAAAAAAGCCAATGCACGTTCATTTCGGTCCCGCGAAAGGGGTGTGCAATGGCATGACGTATCATGGGTCCTGGTCCTGGTGGAGAACGGCAGAGATCGCAGACTGGGCCGTTTCATAATCTATGCCCCGCCTGGCCAGCATGCCCAGAATACGGCGGGCGAGTTTGCGCGAATCTTCGCCGTCATGGCTGCGCTGCAGGGCTGACGCAACGAGGGCTTTGGCATGTTCAAGTTCCGCGTCCCGGTCCTTCACTTCTTCTTCCTGGACTGTTTCTTCCCGGGCCCGCCTTACGGCATCCCGGGCTTCTTCATATTCAAATCCCCTGCGGATCAGCATGGAAATGACACGCTGGTCCGCCTTCTGGCGCGGCTCCCCGCTCCGCGGGCGGGAGAGGGAAGAGAGGGCCAGCTGATACGCCCGGTCGCTGAGGGTCTCCTTTCCGCAGCTCTCCAGGGCGCGGAGGAAAGTGTCGCGGTCGATCCCTTTTTCTTTCAGGTCCCTTTCGATCTTTCTGACACCGTGGCCTGCCTGAATGTGCCGCTGCACAAAGGTTTCCGCATAGAGGCTGTCGTTGAGAAAACCCATATCCGTCAGACTGTTAACAACATTCCGGGCTGCTTCAGGCTGATACCCCACCCGGGTAAGGGCTTTGCGCAGTTCTTCAGCGGCATACCCGCGGGCAGCCAGAAGTCTGACTGCGTACTGCATGGCAGGCTTGAACTCCTCCCGTACCAGGAAGGCCACGTAATCGTCAAGGTCCACTTCCTGGTTTACATCCAGGGGCCTGGCCATGAAACAGGACATGGGGATGACATAGGTTTTGCCGTCTATGTCGGCTTCCATATGTCTGCGGACTTTTCTCAGGTCATTTACAGTTGCCATGAAGCGGTCTCCTTATGGAAAAAAGAAAGGATATCCTGATTGGAACAGGCCAGCATGCCGTTGCGTGCCTCGCTGCACCCGCCGTTGAGGAAGACCACGCGGTTTTCCGTACCTTCCTCATAGAAAGCACCGTTGACGCATCCGTAGGCCAGGCCCTGATGCCCCAGCAGCCGGTGGGAGGACAGGCGGGGATCGGAGATGATGAGCAGACCCAGACCGTAGGAGAGGGTGGGACTCCGCCGGCCGTATACGGCGTGGACGGTGCGCATTTCCTCCAGCAGGTTTTCCGGGATGAACTGCCTGCCATCCATACACCCGGTGCGAACCAGGTCCAGAAGGATCCGGACGGAACGGGCATCTGTATAAAGGGCCCCGGCGGTATGACCGAAATGTGTGCAGGGATCCGGGCTGTCAAGCGGGATACGGCCCAGGGGTGTGCGCCGGATCTCCTGTCCCTTACGGTAGGGGAGCACCCGGGTGCAGGGCAGGATCCGGTTTTCATCAAGTCCGGATGCATCTATGGTGCCCCGCATCCCTGCGGGTTTCAGGAGATATTCATCAAATACGTCCCGGATGCTCTTTCCTGAGACGGCTTCGAGAATGCACCCTATGACCCCGTATCCGAAGTTGCAGTAGGAAAAGTCAGGGGTGGAACGGATCCCGGGTGTCGCAAGGAGGCTTTCCAGGGATTCATGGTTTTTCAGGGCACTGTCCACATACGGGGTGTCCCGAAGCCCGGAGGTGTGGGACAGCAGCTGGCGCAGGGTGATCCCCTTCAGGGCAGGCAGCTTCAGCAGCCTGTCTGCTGTGTCGTCAAGGGACAGGGCCTGAAGGGAGCACAGGCGGAGAACCAGAAGGGACACGGCGGTCTTGGTCAGGGAAGCCACCCGGAACAGGGTGTCCGGGTGCACCTCGTGCAGGCCGTCCGTGAGGCTGGTATACACACAGGCTTCCTTCTGTCCGGAGGAGATGAGCAGGGATGCGCCGTGCACATGATGATGTACAAGAAGCTTTTCATATGCATCCATCCGCAGGGGCTCCCCGGAGATCTCATGCCGGAGCCTTCCCCTGACGGAAGGTGCCTTCAGGGGAAGGGTAAGGGTATAGATCAGGTTTTTTGCAGGGGCTGTGGGCACGCCCGTAACCTCCTTTGATTCAGGACACCGATCAGGACAAGTGTCAGCAGGGCAAAGAGGGAAAAGGTGACGCCAAGGGCGAAAATGCCGGTCCTGCCATAGAAGGCGTACAGGAGCCAGGCAGGCGGGAGAAGGCAGAAGGCAAGAGGCGCTCCCTTCACAGAGGATGCGGCGCACAGGGTGATCTCAAAGCAGAGGAGCAGAAAGAAGAAAGAAAGGGTGCTGCCCGGAAGAAAGGAGAAGAGAACCACCTGCAGGGCGGCGGGAATACAGGCCAGAAGCATGTTCCAGGGCCTGAGCCGCACAAGGAAGCGCATAAGACAGACAAGGACGATGCAGAAGGCCAGCACCTGGGAGATGCGGAGGGTTCCGGCCATGAGACTGTCCATCCGGAGCTCCTCAATCACCAGCCGCCCGGCCCCGTAGAGCAGGGAATAGAGGAAGAAGAGATCGCCCCGCTTTTCTGTTCTCCTGCGCATGAACATCAGGACCAGGAAAACCAGGAAGTTCCACACGGACTCATAGAAAAAGGTGGCCAGGTGCCAGACCGTTTCCCCACCCTCCGGGATCAGGACGGCGAAGGGGAAGAACTGGAGGCGGGGATCCGTGACAGGCAGTCCGTAAGCCTCCATATTGAAGAAATTGCCCCAGCGTCCTATGCTCTGGGCAAGGGCTACGCCGGGAACGACGATGTCAAAGATGGTGAAGAGGGGAAGGCCCCGTCTGCGCTCAAAGATGAGAACAACCGCTGCCCCGCCGATCAGTCCCCCGTAAATGGCCAGACCGCCCTCCCAGATATAGAAGGCTGAAAGAGGATTGTCTGCAAAGGGAGCCCAGTTGAAGACCACATAATAAATCCTGGCGCAGATAACAGATATGGGGATCATGATCAGGGCAAGATCCACAATGGTGTCCTTGGGGAGCCCCTGGCGCTTTTCCTCCCGGATGGACAGAAGGATGGCAAGAAGCATCCCGGTGACGATAAGCACGCTGTAAAAGGGGAGCGTGCCGATAAGAAAACGGCTGTGCGGCATGGGCCACCTCCGGATAAACTGATACACTTCCTGTCCTCTATTCGACGGATGCCCGGGAAACCCTTCTCTGAAAAGGCGTTCCTTCAGGTGCAAAGCATGTGCAGGAAGAGATGAAATCAGGGTTAGATGGGAAAAACAGACGTTGCGAAGGGCATGCAAATCCGCTATAATAAAGCCAATTTGCACGGAATGTGCGGATTAGTCTTAGACGAACGAGGAGGATTCTATGGGCAAGGTAGTTGTTTTCGATCATCCCCTGATCCAGCACAAGCTGAGCATCATGCGGAACAAGGATACCGGCGTCAAGCAATTCCGGGAACTTCTTGAAGAAATCGGTATGCTCATGGTATATGAGGCAACCCGGGATCTGGAGACCATGGAAGTTGAGGTGGAAACACCGATCTGCAAAGCCAAATGCCGCTGCCTGGCCGGGCGGAAGCTGGCTGTGGTGCCCATCCTTCGGGCGGGCCTTGGTATGGTGGACGGCGTCCTGAATCTGATTCCGGCTGCCAAGGTTGGCCATATCGGCTTGTACCGTGATCCAAAAACCCTGGAACCTGTGGAATACTACTGCAAGCTGCCCTCTGACTCCACGGAAAGGGAAATCCTGGTGGTGGACCCCATGCTGGCCACCGGCGGCTCTGCCAGTGCAGCCATCCAGTTCATCAAGGACAGAGGATGCACCCATATCCGTCTGCTGAACCTCATCGCTGCACCGGAAGGTGTCCAGCGCCTGCAGAAAGACCATCCGGATGTGGACATCTACGTTGCCGCCCTTGACGACCATCTCAACGAACACGGATACATCGTTCCCGGTCTCGGGGATGCGGGAGACCGCCTCTTCGGAACCAAGTAATCCGGACAGGCAAACAGAACGGAGGGGCCGGTCATGAAGGATATTCCCATGCTTGTATGGATCACCCAGATGGGGATGACAGTGGCTGCCCCTCTTGCAGGTTTTACCCTGCTGGGGGTCTGGCTGCAGAAACGGTTCGGCACAGGGAAATGGGTCATTCTGGTCTTCTGTCTCATCGGCCTCATCTCCGCTGTCTCGGGACTCAGGTCCACCCTGAAGTACTTTGCGAACATGCAGGGTGATAAAAAGAAGGACCAGCCGGTTCCAGGATATAATTCTCATGAGTAAGGGGGAACCGTATATGGATTCCCGCAGGGAAGTTTTCCGGATGACGGGTGTCGTGTTTGCGGGGGAAGTCATCTGCTGCCTGGTCATGGCAGGTATTTTTGCCCTGGCCGGTTATCTGGATGGGACCGTATGGCTGGGCGGCGCCGTGGGCGTGGCTCTGGCTGTCGGGAACTTTTTCTTCATGGCGCTCCATGCGGATGTGGCCGCGGACCGGGCCGTCCATCAGGACGTTACCGGCGGACGGAAACTCATGACCGGGTCCTACATCATCCGGCTTGCTGTCATCTTCGGGATCCTGCTGCTTCTGGTGAAAAGCGGCCGGTGCAACGCCATCGCCAGCATCGTTCCGCTGGCCCTGGTCCGGTGGATCCTGACTGTCTTCGAATTCTTTCACAGGAAAGAAGGCGCGTAACCTTTGGAACTGAATGTCACAGGTGCATTTATTTACTTCAAGCTCTTCGGCGTGATTCCCATCACCCAGACCACAGTCTCCTCCTTTCTGGTGGCTGTGATCCTGATCTTTCTGAGCATTTTTCTTGGCAGGAACCTGAAGAAAAAGCCGGACGGGAAGCAGGTGCTGGTGGAAAAGGGCGTCAGCATGCTCTACAGCATGGTGGAAGAGTCCATGGGCGCCCACAATCTTCACTGGGCACCGTTCATCGGGACCATCTTTTTAAGCAGCATCTGCGGCACGTTCATCGGCCTGACGGGCTTTCTGCGTTCGTCCACGGCTGACCTGAGCTGTGTCCTGGTGTGGGCCGTTTCCGTATCGGTCATCATCTGGTACAACTCCATTTCCCAGAATGGTTTCACCGGATGGCTCAAGGGCTTTACGGAGCCCATTGTGGTGATGACCCCCATGAACATCATCAGCGAAATCGCCCAGCCTGTATCCATGGCCTTCCGTCACTTCGGCAATGTGGCCGGCGGCGGGGTCATTACCAGCATTCTCTATATTGCCCTGTCGGGCCTGTCATCCAGCGTTCTGAACATGGTGGCGGCAAACGGGACAGCGGCAGGCGCAGTGCTTCTGGCACTGGGTGTTATCCTGTTTGTTGTGAACAGGACCCGGTGGAGGAAGACCTGGATCATGATCCTGACCGTGGCCTGCGCCGTCATCGGACTGTTCGGCCTATTGCAGGCAGCAGGGATTCTCTCGGGTGTCCCGATCCTGGCCTTCGGCATTCCCGCCGTTTTATCCTGCTATTTTGATCTGTTCTCAGGCTTTGTGCAGGCCTTTGTGTTTACCCTGCTGACCATGGTATACATTGCCAATTCCTGCCCGCCGCCGGAGACGGCTGAAAATGCCCAGGAAGCGGCATAATCCGGGCAGAGATGCCCATAAACAGACAGCGTATTACATACCAATACCCGTACCAATCTTTTTTACAGGACTGTATTACCAATCTTCAGTACCAATCTTTTAGGAGGAAAAACAACATGGATGCAACATTCGCAGCAGCACTCGCAACTCTCGGCAAGGCCATCGGTGCCGGTATCTGCATGGGCATAGGCGCCATCGGACCTGCTATCGGTGAAGGCAACGCAGTCAGCCACGCCCTTGAAGGCATGGCACGTCAGCCTGAAATGGCAAGCACCCTGAGGACCAACATGATCATGGGCTGCGCCATCACGGAAACCACCGGTATTTATTCCCTGCTGATCGCTTTCCTGATCCTCTTTGTGCTGTAATCCACTCGTAAGCATTTTTGAGAGGAGCGAAACAAAGTGGGTCAGTTTGAAAGTTTTATCGGCGTTGATTTCTGGACGGCGCTGTTTGTGCTTTTGAACACCCTGGCCATCTTTTTTGTGGCGCGCAGATTCCTCTTTGAACCGGTCCATAAGATGATTGAGGACCGGCAGAAGGAAATCAATGATATGTACGCCGACGCGGAAGCGGCAAAGGATGAAGCAGAACAGGCGGCAGCTGAATACCGTCAGAAGCTTTCCCAGGCCCAGGCGACCAGTGAACGGCTTGTGAAGGAAGCGGTGGACAGAGGCCGCAAGCGCGAGGATGAGATCATACGCAAGGCGAAGGAAGATGCTGAAGCCACCCGGGAACAGGCGCGTCTTGAAGGGGAAAAAGACAAACTCAACGCCCTGAATGAAGCCCGCAGCGAGATTTCTTCCCTTGCCGTGGCGATTGCTGAGAAGATCGTGGGCAGAGAACTGAACGCGGACGACCAGGCCGCCATGGTGGATCATTTCATTGATGAATTGGGTGATCAGGCATGATAGGCCACAATTATGCACAGGCACTGTTCAGCCTTGCCCTGGATGAAAAGCTGGATGAGGCAATCCTGAAGGATCTTCAGACGGTAGAAAAAGCGATTGCCCCGGAACCGGATTTCCTGCGCCTTTTAAGCTCGCCCAACCTTTCCAAGGCTGAGCGGTGCGGGGTGCTGGATACCTGCTTCAGGGGACAGGTACACACCTATGTTCTCAGCTGCATGAAGCTGATGACGGAAAAGGGCTGTGCCAGATATATTCCGGATGTCTGCAGGGCATATACGGATCTCTACCGTGAGATGCACGGGATTGTCTCTGTCAGGGCAGCGACAGCCGTTCCCATGACGGAGGAGCAGAAGCAGCGTCTTACAAAGCGTCTGGAAACCATGACAGGGAAAAAGATCATACTGGAACCTGTTCTGGATCCGGGGTGCCTCGGCGGTGTCAGGCTGGATTATGACGGCCTGCGGGTGGAGGATACCGTGCGCCATCGTCTGGACAGCGTGCGCGACTGGCTGAAGGCCTGAAAGGAAGCAGGGAATATATGGAATTACGACCGGAAGAAATAACCAAGATCATTCGTGATCAGATAGCGCATTACGAGAACCGTCTGGAAACCAGCCAGACAGGCACTGTGATTCTGGTTGGCGACGGAATCGCACGTGTATCCGGCCTGGATTCGTGCATGGCGGGTGAACTCATCGAGTTCCCCAACGGCTCCTTCGGCATGGCGCAGAACCTGGAGGAAGATACGGTATCCGTTATCATTCTGGGAACGGATGCCGGCATCAAGGAAGGGGACGTGGTCAAGCGCACGGGCCGCGTGGTTTCCGTTCCCGTGGGACCTGCCCTGATCGGACGCGTGGTGAACAGCCTGGGCGAACCCATTGACGGAAAGGGCCCCATCGAAGCGGAGAGCTATGCCCCTATCGAGTCCAATGCCCCGGGCATCATTGAACGCCAGCACGTGGATACCCCGCTGCAAACGGGCATCAAGGCCATTGACTCCATGATCCCCATTGGCAGGGGACAGAGAGAGCTTATCATCGGCGACAGACAGACCGGCAAGACCACGCTGGCCACGGATACCATTCTCAACCAGAAGGGCAAGAATGTCATCTGCATCTATGTTGCCATCGGACAGAAGCGGTCCACTGTGGCCCAGGTGGTGCAGGGCCTGACGGTGCGCGGTGCCATGGACTACACCATTGTGGTGTCCGCCACCGCCTCGGAACTGGCCCCCATGCAGTACATTGCACCATACAGCGGCTGCACCATGGGTGAATACTTCATGAACCAGGGAAGGGATGTGCTGGTGGTCTATGATGACCTGAGCAAGCATGCCGTGGCATACCGTGCCATCTCCCTTCTGATCCGGCGCCCCCCGGGACGTGAAGCCTATCCCGGCGACGTCTTCTATCTCCACTCCCGTCTTTTGGAGAGGGCAGCCAGACTTTCAGACAAAAAGGGCGGCGGCAGCATGACGGCACTGCCCATCATTGAGACGCAGGCCGGCGACGTATCTGCCTACATTCCCACCAACGTGATTTCCATCACCGACGGCCAGATCTTCCTGGAGACGGAGCTGTTCAACTCCGGCATCATGCCTGCTGTCAACCCGGGCATTTCCGTGTCCCGCGTGGGCGGCGATGCGCAGATCAAGGCCATGAAGAAGGTGGCCGGCTCCCTGAAGCTTCTGTATTCCCAGTACAGGGAACTGCAGAGCTTTGCCCAGTTCGGTTCTGACCTGGATGCGGACACCAAGGCCCGTCTGGCCCTGGGCGAGCGCATTGTGCAGGTGCTCAAGCAGAAGAACGAAGCGCCGGTGGATGTGGCCAAGCAGGTCTGCATCATTTACGCTGTGGTGCACGGCCATCTCAACGACATTCCCGTGGAGAGGCTGACTGATTTTGAAGTCAGGCTGTATGAATTCATGGACAACCGCCACAGCGATGTACTGGAGGCCATCTCCACCACGGGCAAACTGGAAAAAGAGACCGAGGACAGCCTGAAGGCAGCTCTGGAAGAACTGAAGGCTGAGTTTACGGTCGGTGCGTAAGGAGGAAGGGCATGGCTGGCGTTTCCACCAAGGAAATCAAAACCCGGATCCGCAGCATGGAATCCACCAAGCAGATCACCAAAGCCATGGAAATGGTGGCCGCCTCCAAGCTGCGGCATGCGCAGGCAAAGATTGCTCATTCCCGCCCGTATTTCCAGCTGCTCTACGGCGTTATTCAGGATATAGCCCGGCTGAACACGGAGCAGAAGCTTCCCTACCTTCAGCCTGTCCAGAACAGTGAGGACCGCATTGCCTACGTGGTCATAGCAGGCGACAGGGGACTGGCCGGGGGCTACAACAGCAACATTCTCAAAATGGTGTACCAGGACATGGCAGGCAAAGACGTTGATGTCCTGCCCATCGGGAAAAAGGCTGCGGATTTCTTCCACCTGCGGGGCGTACCGCTTCTCAATGAGCAGTACACCAATGCGGAGGATGTGTCCGTCAGCGACTGCTTCACCATGGCAAAGGCTCTGTGCAAGGCTTTCAAGGCCGGAAAGTACAGTGAAATCCGCCTGGGGTACTCCAATTTTGTCTCCGCTCTGTCACAGACACCTGCCACCATGGAACTGCTGCCCCTGTCCGCTCTGGATAACGATCCGACGGATGAAGGGGAGGGAATTCTCTATGAACCCGGCAGAAGGGTGGTTTTTGAAGCCATCATACCGGAGTACCTGGGCGGCGTCATTTACGGCGCCCTGTGTGAAAGCAGGGCTTCTGAGCAGGCTGCCAGGCGCTCTGCCATGGACACGGCTACCCAGAATGCGGAGGAAATGATTGCAGACCTGTCCCTGAAGTTCAATCAGGCACGCCAGGCTGCCATCACACAGGAAATCACGGAGATTGTTGCGGGTACATAACGGGCACGTAATCAGAAGGAGTTGAAAGCCAATGGCAAATGTAACAGGAACCGTGATCCAGGTCATGGGCCCGGTTCTGGATATCCGCTTTGCCGATGACAGTCTGCCGGATCTGCTCAGCGCCATTGAAGTGGACGCAGGGGATCACAAGATCGTGGCAGAAGCAGAACAGCATATCGGTGACCATGTGGTCCGCTGTGTGGCCATGAGCTCTACGGATGGACTTACCCGCGGGGCAAAGGCGGTCAACACAGGGCATCCCATCCGTGTGCCAGTGGGCGAGGGCTGTCTTGGGCGCGTATTCAATCTTTTGGGCGACCCCATTGATGAGGGTGAGCCTCTGCCGGAGATGGAGAGGTGGCCCATTCACAGGCCTGCCCCGTCCTATGAAGAGCAGAAGACGTCCACGGAAATCCTTGAGACAGGCATCAAGGTGGTTGACCTGATCTGCCCCTATGCCAAGGGCGGAAAAATCGGTCTGTTTGGCGGTGCAGGCGTGGGCAAAACCGTGCTGATCATGGAACTGATCAACAATGTGGCCAAGGCCCATGGCGGCATCTCCGTCTTCACCGGCGTCGGTGAGCGCACCCGTGAAGGCAACGATCTGTACAACGAGATGATCGGCAGCGGGGTCATCCAGAAGACGGCCATGGTGTACGGCCAGATGAATGAGCCCCCGGGAGCCCGTATGCGTGTGGGTCTGTCAGGTCTGACCATGGCGGAATATTTCCGGGACGTGAAGCATCAGGACGTGCTGCTGTTCATCGACAACATTTTCCGCTTCACCCAGGCGGGCTCTGAAGTGTCCGCACTTCTGGGCCGCATGCCCAGCGCCGTGGGCTACCAGCCCACCCTGGCAACGGAAATGGGCGCCCTGCAGGAGCGCATTACCTCCACAAAGAACGGTTCCATCACCTCCGTTCAGGCTGTCTATGTGCCTGCGGATGACTATACGGACCCGGCTCCTGCCACCACCTTCGCCCATCTGGACGCCACCACAGCCCTGGACCGTTCCATCGCGTCCCTGGGCATTTATCCGGCCGTGGATCCTCTCTCCTCCACCTCCCGCATTCTCTCGCCGGAAGTGGTGGGCCAGGAGCATTATGACACGGCCCGTGCCGTGCAGCGTATGCTGCAGCGCTACAAGGAGCTGCAGGACATCATCGCCATCATGGGCATGGATGAACTCAGTGAAGAGGACAAGCTTACCGTCAACCGCGCCAGAAAGGTGCAGCGTTTCCTGTCCCAGCCCTTCTCCGTGGCTGAACAGTTCACGGGTTATGAAGGCAAGTATGTGCCTCTTAAGGAAACCATTCGCGGGTTTAAGGAAATCATTGAAGGCAAGCACGACAACATTCCCGAGTCTTTCTTCCTCTTTGCCGGATCCATCGATGATGTGGTAGCCAAGTTCCAGGCAGGTGAGGAAAAATGAAAAGTTTCCCTCTGAAGATCGTTACCCCCGACGGCCTCCAGTTTGACGGCGAAGCGGAAGAACTGGTGGTACGCACGGTGGACGGCGACATGGGTGTCATGGCAGGGCATATCAACTGTGTGACTGCCCTGGGCATGGGCAGGGCCCTGATTGTTTCCGGCGGAAAGCGGCGGGAGGCTGCCTGTATCGGCGGCATGCTGTCGGTTCTGGAAGGAAGCGTGACCCTGGTGCCCACCACATTTGAATGGGCGGAGACCATCGATGTGCGCCGCGCTGCGGCTGCTGAAGCCAGAGCCCGCAAGGCACTGGAGGAAAAGGCGAGGCTCTCCAAGATGGAGCAGAAGATTGCGGAAGCACATCTCAAGCGCTCTCTGGTACGGCAGAACGTGGCAGCCGGAAGCGGCAGACATAACTGAATACGAAAAAGACGGCAGTCACTGCCGTCTTTTTTTGTAGTATGAAAGATGGGAAAGCGGATGAAGCGTCCGCCGTTTTCAGGTTTCAGATGAGGCAGCGGTGTTCTGATCCGGGAAGGTCAGGGTGATCTCCGTTCCGTTGCCCAGCTCGCTGTTCAGTTCCAGCTTTGCATTGTGCAGCATGGCGCCGTGCTTGACGATGGAAAGGCCCAGTCCGGTGCCCCCGATGTCCTTGGAATGGCTCTTGTCTACCCGGTAGAAACGTTCAAACACACGCTTCTGCTGGTCTTCCGGGATGCCTATGCCCGTATCCTTTATCACAAAACGGGGGGGCGCAGAGGTGATGCTGATTTCCACCCTGCCGCCGGGGACGTTGTACTTGATGGCGTTGTCACAGAGATTGTAGACCATTTCACGCAGCAGGCTCGGTATGCCCTGCACCATGACCGGCTCACCGCTGAGGACCAGGGAAATGTTCTGCTGATCCGCGTTGTGCTTTAAGGTCTTTGTCACTTCTTCCGTCAGGCTGTACAGGTCAATGGGCTCTGTGGGATGGGGCATGTCCTCCGTTTCATCAAGGCGTGAGAGCTTGAGGATATCGTCAATGAGGGCCATGAGCCGCTGGGATTCCTTATAAATATCCTGACCGAATTCCTGGACCCGGTCGGGACTGACCATGCCCTGGGACATGAGTTCGGCAAAACCGGATATGGAGGTAAGGGGAGTCTTCAGCTCATGGGAGACATTGGCGGAAAATTCCCGGCGCATGTCTTCCCGCTGGGAAACCTCTTCCTGGATTGTCAGGCGCTGTTCCTGGATCTTGTCAAGGAAGGGGGAGAGCTCGGGATAGGCGGCCTTGGAAGGATGCTCCAGGTCCATCTCATTGATGGGCTTGACGATCTGCTGGGCGGCCCGGAAAGCCAGAACGCCGGAGATGAGAAGAACCAGAATCAGGACCCACAGCACAGGGCTGACGGCCAGGAGGGCGTACTGCACATCCGGCACAGGCTTTGAAAGTGCAAGTACGGTGCCGTCCTTGCACTTCAGGGCATAGCAGACACAGGATTCCCCGCTTTCATCCGACTTGCGGACACTGCTTCCCTCGCCGGTTTTGAAGGCGCTTTCAATCTCCGGGTACTGAAGCTGACTCGGCAGGGGGAGAGGGTACTCTGAGTCATACAGGACATTGCCCTCCGCGTCAATCCATGTGACCCGGTTGACATCGCCCAGAATGGAAAGGTAGTCGGTTCCGCCCAGTTCAAGCCCTTTTTCGGCATAGACGGCATCCTGGCCGAGAGCTGCTTTGGTCTCATCCATGGCCTGGGTATACTGAAGGCCGAAAAAGAGAACGGCGCAGAGAAAAAGAACGGACAGGCCCACCAGAAAAGTGTTTCGGAAAATGGTTCTGGTCATGTTGAAGCCTCCTCCGGTGCCAGCCTGTAGCCCACACCGCGAACTGTCTGAATCAGGGAGCCTGCACTGCCCAGCTTGGAACGCAGGGTACGGATGTGCACATCCAGCGTCCTGCTTTCCCGCTCAGCCCCCAGGTCCCATACCCTGTCCAGGAGAATATCCCGGGAGAGTACCATGCCCTGGTGCTCCATGAGCAGCTGCAGAAGGGTGAATTCCTTATAGGTCAGGGATACGGGGGAACCGTCCACCAGGACTTCATGGCGGGAAGGGGATACGGACAGTCTGTCCACCACAAGGGGATCCGGGGCTGCACGCTCTTCGCTCCTGCGCAGAACGGCCCGGACCCGGGCCACCAGCTCCATCATGCCGAAGGGCTTGGAAATATAGTCATCTGCCCCGGCGTCAAGACCTTCTACCCGGTCATATTCCGTATTCTTTGCGGTGAGCATGATGATGGGCATGTCAGCGGTATTTGTCTGCCGCCTCAGGCGCCGCAGAATGGTGATGCCATCCTCCCCGTGGAGCATGATATCCAGAAGAAGAAGGGATGGAATGCAGCGGTTCATGGCCTTCCAGAATTCCTCGGGCGTGGCGAAACCTTCTGCTTCAAAGCCCTGGCTCTGCAGTGCGTATACAACCAGCTTCCTTATACTGTCATCGTCTTCAAGAAGATAAATCAAGCGCATCACCCCGTATAAATGGTACCATATTTATATGAAGTTGCACAGAGGTTTTTAACACAGATTTAACAATAGGCTGGAGTTGAATTTAACATAGAACCTGTATAATGGAGGGGCGGGCCATATTTTTCTAAGGGAGTGAATGTGTGACTATTGCCGATTTTATCAGCCTGTTCTACGGAATAGCCCTGTTTCTCTTTGGCATGACACTCATGGGGGACGGACTGAAAAAAGTTTCAGGAAACCGTCTTGAGCCCATTCTCTTCAAACTGTCCGGAACACCCTGGAGGGGTATGCTGCTGGGGACAGGCGTTACCGCCGTGATTCAGTCCTCATCCGCCACCTCCGTTATGGTTGTTGGTTTTGTCAACTCTGGTCTCATGAAGGTGCAGCAGGCCATTTCCGTGACGCTGGGAGCCATCCTGGGCACGAGCGTCACCGGATGGATTGTATGCTTAAGCGAGCTGGATACAGCAGGCATAGCCAGTCTGTTTTCAGCCACCACCCTGGCGGGGGTCATCGCTGTGGCAGGCATTCTGCTGCGCATGTTCGGAAAGAAACGCTCGCAGCACAATATCGGGGACATCATGCTGGGCTTCTCCATTCTTATGATGGGCATGCACACCATGAGCGATTCCGTGCGTGTCCTGGGTGACCAGCCCTGGTTTACAGAAATGCTGAGCACCATGACCAATCCCATGGCAGGTATTCTGGTGGGCATTGTGTTTTCCGCCATCCTCCAGTCTGCTTCCGCAGCTGTGGGTATTGTGCAGGCACTGTCTGCCACAGGCGCGATTTCCTTTGCCTCGGCCCTGCCGCTGCTCATGGGCATTTCCATCGGTGCCTCCCTTCCTGTGCTTCTCTCTGCCCTGGGTGCCAGCACCGACGGCAAGCGGACGGCACTGGGCTATCTGGTGGCAACCACGGCCGGCGTGATGGCCCTGGCATCCCTGTTCTACATCACCGTGGTAATCATACCCATCCCTCTTATGACCATGACCATGGACGCCTTCTCCATTGCACTGGTCAACACCATCATGCGGCTTTGCATGCTGTGCATCCTTGCCCCCTTCACGGATGTCCTGGAAGCCATGGTTTCCATGATGATCCCCGAAAAGAAGGAAGAGCAGGACATGATGATGCACCTGGAAGAGCGCTTCCTGTCCCACCCGGCCCTGGCCATGGAGCAGGTGCGCCGCACCGTGTGCGATATGGCCCAGAAAACGGAAACGGCTGTCAAACTGTCCGAACAGCTCCTCTTTGCCTATACGGATGCCGGGTATGACCAGGTGGAACGTCTGGAAAAAGCGGGGGACCGCTACGAGGACGGCCTGGGTTCCTACCTGATGCAGCTGACGGCCCAGGACCTGAGCAAGCATCAGAGCGATGCCGTGGCCGGCTACCTGCAGAGCCTCTCCGATTTCGAACGTCTTTCCGACCATGCCCTTGCCATTGCAAGGAGCGCCAGGGAAGTGCATGAAAAGCATATTTCCTTCTCACCCAAAGCCATTGAAGAGCTGCGCGTGGTGACAGGCGTGGTGGGCGAGACCGTAGGGCTGACCATGCAGGCCTTTATCCATGCCGACCAGATCCAGGCCGGACGCGTGGAACCCCTGCAGTACGTCATTGATGATCTGTGCGAAGAGATGAAGGTGCGGCACGTGGAGCGCCTTCGCAGCGGCACCTGCACCATTGAGCTGGGCTTTGTTCTCAATGACCTGATCACGAATTTCCAGCGTCTGAGCGCACACTGCTCCAATATTGCCATTGCCATCTATGAAGTGGAGCAGGGATCCGTGGAGGCCCACACCTACCAGGCCAAGGAAAAGCGGTCACCGCATTTTGAACGCTACCTCAGTGAATACCAGGAAAAGTTCTCCCTGCCGGCATAACACGGCACATAGAAAAACCCCGGAGCAGTACGCCCGGGGTTTTCATATGCTTTTTAAATACGTTCTGTTTACGCCCTGCTGTCCAGCATGGCCCGGGCCTGTGAGATGGCGGCCTTCACAGCCTCGGGGGCAGGCCCGCCGGGGATGTTCCGCTTCTGTACACAGGTCTGCATGGAGATGGCATCGTAGACATCCGCGTCAAAGGAAGGATGGAAGGCCTGCAGTTCCGGCAGGGTAAGATCCAGGATGGCCTTGTTTTCCTTCACACAGTGGGCCACCAGTTCACCCACGATCCGGTGGGCGTCCCGGAAGGCCACGCCCTTACGCACCAGATAGTCCGCCAGGTCCGTGGCGTTGGTAAAGCCGCCGTCTGCGCCCCGGAGCATATCCCCGGTGCGGAAGGTCAGGGTGCGGAACATGGCGGTGAAGACTGTCAGGGACTTGATCACCGTATCCCGACAGTCAAAGAAGCCTTCCTTATCTTCCTGCATGTCCTTGTTGTACGCCAGGGGAAGGCCCTTCATGGTGGTCAGAAGGCCCATGAGACTGCCGTAGACCCGGCCGGTTTTTCCCCGGATCAGCTCTGCCACGTCCGGATTCTTCTTCTGGGGCATGATGGAGGAGCCTGTGGAGAAGGCGTCGTCCATTTCCACAAAGTGGAACTCATTGGTGTTCCAGAGGATCAGCTCCTCACAGAAACGGCTCAGGTGCATCATGGTCAGGGACGCGGCATACATGTAGTCCAGAAGATAGTCCCGGTCCGAGACGCCGTCCAGGCTGTTGAGGGTGATGCGGGAAAAACCCAGCAGGGAAGCCACCCGCTCCCGGTTCAGGGGATAGGTGGTGGCTGCCAGGGCGCCGGATCCCAGGGGCATGATGTCCGCTGCCTTTCCGGCCTGGAGGAAATGTTCCCGGTCCCGGAGGAACATCTGAACATAGGCCATGAGGTGATGGGCCAGGGTGATGGGCTGAGCCTTCTGCATATGGGTGTATCCCGGCATGATGGTGTCAAGGTGCTTTTCTGCGGTATCAAGAAGCGCGCCCACCAGGTCTTCCAGCATGTGTACGGTATCCTGACAGGCTTCCCGGGCATACATGTGCATGTCCAGGGCCACCTGGTCATTCCGGCTCCGGCCGGTGTGAAGCCGCTTTCCGGCTTCCCCGATGCGCTGGGTAAGGAGGGTTTCCACATTCATATGGATATCCTCTGCATCCACGTGCCATTCAATTTTTCCGGCCCGGGCGTCCTCCAGGATCTCTTTTAGTCCCTGCACAATGGCCCTGGCATCCTCCTCCGGGATGATGCCCTGTTCGCCCAGCATGACCGCATGGGCGATGGATCCCTGTATATCCTGTTCATACAGACGCTGGTCAAAACTGATGCTGGAATGAAAGTCGTCCACCAGACCGCTGGTGGCCTTGCTGAACCGTCCGCCCCATAGTTTCAAGGGACCGCCTCCAATGCTTGTCATTTTTCATGTATGTATGCCGGAAAAACACCTGCATGCGGGAAGGATTCCCGACTGTTTTCCGTTACATGTAAGGGTGATGGAAATGCTTTTCCGTTACTTCACAGGACAGGCGTTCTGCCCCGTGCCGCAGGCCGGGCCTGCGCCGGGAGTATAGCAGAAAGACGCTGGTCCATCAATCATATGCGGGGGGTGAAGGCACATACCTTGCAGTATGCAGGGGAAAATGCTAGAATGTCCCGCGTAAGTTCAGCTGAAACGGACAGAAACAGAATTCTGCCTGCTTTTTAAAGATCTGGAATCTATAGAAATCATCCGGGGAGAAATGGGGTACGCATATGCGCAAATGGATGAGCCTGCTTCTGGCTGCAATCCTTATGCTTTCTCTTTTGCCTGCATCAGGCCTGACCGAGGCTTCCACAACCCGCTATATTGTCAGCCAGAACGGAGAGACGGTCAATCTGCGCTCCGGTCCGGGCACGAACTATTCCGTGGTGACCCGCATCAAGTCGGGCACGTCCGTGGAATATGTGGAGACAGAGGACGGCTGGTGCCTGGTCCGCTATAAGAATATGAGTGGTTATGTGGACGGGACCTTTGTGGTCACCGCCCTGGCCACAGCTACCCCGAAAGCCACGGCAGCCCCTGCTGCAAAACAGGCGGAGAGTCTGGCGTATATCACCAGCCAGAACGGCAAGCCTGTCAACCTCCGTTCCGGCCCCGGCAGAAGCTATGACAGCGTGGGAACAGCGGATGTGGGCAAGGCCGTGACGGTGCTTGAGCGCAACAAGACCTGGAGCAAAGTCCGGGTGGACGGCAGGGAATGCTATGTCATGACCGCCTTCCTGAGTGCAGAAAAGCCGGATATCACCGCAGCGCCCACGGCGGCACCCACCCAGACGCCCGCCCCGGTGGTGAAGACAACTGCCTATATCACCAGCACAAACGGCGGTCCCGTGCGTGTGCGCAAAGGACCCGGCACCAGCTACGGTGTGGCGGGAGAACTGTCGTATGGCACAAAGGTAACGGCAGATGAGGTCCGGGGCAAATGGCAGCACATCACCTCCGGAAACGTGGACGGATACGTGATGCAGCGCTACCTGACCAGCGAGAAGCCGGACAGCAGTGCAACGGCGACGCCAAAGCCCGAGGCCACAGAGGAAAATGAAGTTTCCATCCGGGCATATATCTACAGTGAAAACGGAAAAAGCGTCCGGGTCCGCAAGTCTGCCAGCAGCAACGGCAGTGTTCTGACCAGCCTGGATTACGGTACGGAAGTGACCATTACCCAGGAAGGTAAAACCTGGAGCCGCATTACGGGAAGCTTTGGGACAGGCTATGTCATGTCTTCCTTCCTGACCACGGAAAAGCCCGAGGCATATGCCACGCCGGAACCGGCATTTAAGAGCTATACCGCCTATGTCTATTCCAGCAACGGCAAATCCGTGAACCTGCGCAAAGGCGCGGGCACCAGATACGAATCCCTGGCATCCCTGGATGTGGGAACAGAACTGACGGTCATAGGTGAGAGCGGGAACTGGAAAAAAGTGGTTGCCGGGAATGAGACGGGTTACATCATGAACACATATGTGTCCGAGACCAAACCCGCAGCCCCGGAGGAACAGACGGTTTCTCCCTCCTGGATTCCGGCCACGGGCAGCAGGGTATACATCGCTGCATCCAGAAACGGTGCGGTGCGGACCTATACCAGCGCCGGCAGCAGGACTGCAGACGGGAAGGCCTACCCGGTGGGAACGCCGGCTACGGTGAAAGCCGTGCAGGACGGCTGGGTGAAACTGAGCGTGGGATCCACCACGTGCTATCTGCCCCTGAGCAGTATCGCATCCACAGGGGCCGGTGCCATTCCCAACTCCGCCAACCGCCTGATCTACTATCTGACAGGCAGTGACGGCACGGTATCGGTGCGCAGGGCCAAGCAGCCCGAGTCCAATTCCCTGGGGGCCTTCATGACCGGGACAGCCGTCATCGTCATGTCCCGCAATTCGGATGAAGGCTGGGCCTACATTCAGGTGGGCAGCACCAAGGGCTATGTGGATATCGACCAGATCAAATCAAGGCCATAAATCAAAGCGGAAAACAAAAAGCAGGACCGGAAGGTCCTGCTTTTTAGTTCTATGCCTTACACAGCAGATCCATAAGACAGCTCAGGGCAAGTTCGTCATACTGCCAGGCAGTGATTTTCCAGCTGCTGTCCGGTATGCCGCTGAAGAGTTCGGGCAGGCCGAGGCTCACGGCAATGACGGGGATCTGTCGCCGGCACGCCTGACAGGCCAGCTCCCTGAGACGGCTTAGCTCCGGGTGCGGGCTCAGGAAAACCACGCAGGCATCGCAGGCAGGCAGGCTCTCCGGCAGAGGGGAGGAAATGGCCTGCGCGTGAAGGGCAGAGGCAAAGTACGCAGCAGCATCCATTTGAGCGGCGTCGCTGGCAATGGACGCGGGCCTGGCGGGCAGGGAAAGGAACAGGGTATCCGGTCCGATTGCCGGGATAGGGTTCCCGCCGGGGGCATGCTGAACACGCAGGGACCGGGCCATGACGCGCCGGGCTTCAGCCCTTTGCCTGATGTTCCCGAATTCCCGGACGGATCCCGGTATGCATTGCAGTTGCTTTTTGGCCAGGATGACCCGCCCCAGTCTGTCCCGGATATCCTCTTCGCTCAGGGTTCCCTGTTCAGCTGCTGTAAGGAGATGGCGCATGGTGGATGCGGCGGAAAGAGTGTCGTGGCAGACCAGCACCATATCGCACCCGGCAGCAAGGGACATACGGGCAGCCTCCTCTATGCCGTACAGGTCTGCCACAGCCTTCATCTCCAGACCGTCTGAGAGGATCAGCCCCTGAAATCCCATCTCCTGACGGAGCAGCCGGGTCATGATCTCATAGGAGACCGTGGCGGGCACCCTGCCGGGATCCAGGGCGGGCACCACAATATGGGCGCTCATGATGGCCTTTACCCCTTCCCGTATGGCAGCGGCAAAGGGATACAGTTCCGTTTTCTGAATGGCTTCCAGGGGTTTGCCGATCAGGGGAAGGGCCAGATGGGAATCCGTGGAAGTGTCCCCGTGGCCGGGAAAGTGTTTGGCACAGGCCAGGGTGCCGGTTCCCTGAAGGCCCCGGATCCAGGCGGTCCCGAATGCAGCGACCACCTGCGGGTCGGCCCCGAAGGAACGGTTCCCTATGACGGGGTTATCAGGATTGCAGTTGCAGTCCAGAACCGGTGCCAGGGCCATATGGATCCCGCAGGCCCGGAGTTCCTCCCCGATGATTCTGCCAATTGCAAAGGCGTTTTCCGGATCTCCTGTGGCTCCCACGGCCATGGGGCAGGGGGTGGGGGCGGAAATGCTTCCGATGCGGGAAACCGTGCCGCCCTCCTCGCCGCTCATGATGATGGGCATATGGCCGGTTTCCTCAAGGATCAGGCGGTTCAGATCCCTGCACAGGGCAGAGAGCTGGTCATAGTCTGAGATGTTGCGGCGGAAGAGAATTACATTTCCCACACCGTAAGTTCTGACCAGATGAACAAAATCCGGGGGCACTGTGGTGCCGTAAAAGCCGGCGGCCATGAGCTGGCCCAGGGGAATAGACGGCTTCATATACAGGACTCCTTTCGCTGACATTATCAAAATTTTATCCTCTCTGCACATAATCCGGCATCCCCGGGAAAAAGTGCAGGACTGGCTTCAAAAAATTAGATGTTGACAAATCCGGAAGCCATGCTATAATGTTCACGTTGCGTTGACCCAACGTTATCAGCATGCAGAGTTGGCTGAGTGGTCGAAGGCGCACGACTGGAAATCGTGTGAGGGATGAAACTCTCCCAGGGTTCGAATCCCTGACTCTGCGCGTAAGCCCCTGGTCCGTGAGGATCGGGGGTTTTCCTGTGCCCAAAAAACGGAAAACCGTTTTATACAGCGCAAATAATCTGTACATTGTCATACATACATGTTTCTGCTACAATACAGTGTACAGTATTGCAAGGGGACAGGCAAGGCAAATCAAGACCGCCCCTGTACCTGTGTGACCCTCTTAAAGGAGCAAGTAAGATGATCCGATACCTGATAACATGTCTGACCATACTCACGCTGCTGCTTTCGGTGTGCTTCACCGTTTCCGGGGAGCAGCCCGGTTCAGGGAAACTCCCCATCGACCTGAGCGGCGGGTTCCCCCTGACACAGAAATTTGATATAGACCTGAAGGTCTATGAGGATCCCACCATCCGGGTGGAGCGGGACAAGGTCTTCAGCCCGGAATGGCAGTGCACCTATTATCCTGCCTTCATCACCATAAAGGACGCATCCCAGCTGCGGACGCTGCCGGCAGGGGAGTCCTTCCAGTCCCGCACCCTGACCCCGGCCACCCAGATGGCCAGGAGGGTCAACGCGGTGCTGGCCATCAACGGTGACTATTATGCCGCCAACGATTCCAGAAAGGCAAACAGCTATATTCTCAGGCAGGGGGTTGTGTACCGGGATACCGTACAGACGGAACTGGACATGCTCCTCATCGACGAAGACGGCGATTTCCATATTCTGAAGGCGGGTCCCGCCCTGGCGGAGACGGACAAGACCGTGATTGACGGCAAAAAGGTGATCAACGCCTTCCAGTTCGGCCCTGCTCTGGTGATTGACGGGGAAAAGGTGGATGACGAATACATCAATGATCCCTCCCATTCTCCGCCCTTTGCAGAACCGGAGCAGAGGAACCAGCGGATGTGCATCGGCCAGATTGATTCCCTTAACTACATCTGTGTCACCTGTGCCTTTCACGGGATCCCCCTGACAAAGCTGCGGGACCTGGTGCTTTCCCTGGCACCGGTAAAGAACCTCTATGTGCTGGACGGGGGCGAGTCCTCCCAGATGGTGTTCCTTGGCACAAAGATCAACAACGTCAAGGAAGGCGGCCAGAACGTGCGCAACGTATCTGACATCATCTATTTTGCCAGTGCCTGGGATCCGTCGGGGGAAGCCGTGATCACGGTGGGCAAATAAGCGGGAGAGACGGACACAGGAAGAAAAGAGCAGACGGTTTTCCGTCTGCTCTTTGCATTACCTTTTTCTTGACCCCCAGGAAGGGTGTCTTACCAGCCAGTGCTGACCGTCGCACAGCATTTCAATGGCTTCCGGGAACTGCCGGGTCCAGGTATAGCCGCGGCTGTTCAGGAGCCGGATGGCAGCGTTGGTGCTGGCATACTGTCCGGTGACGATGACAAGTTCCGGATCCACTGTCTCCAGCAGGTCCTTCCGTATGGGGGCATAGCCGTGGTGCGGGTGCTTGAAGATATCGCATTTCAGGCTGAAGGAAGGCAGTTTCTGCATCAGCACATCCTGTCCCCGGTTCTCAATGTCCCCCACGGTGAAGTAGGAACAGTCGCCGTAGGTGATATACATCATGCCGCTCAGATCGTTGACGGTAAAGTCCGTGCGCTGACGGCGGAGAAACCGGATATGGGCTTTGCCGAAGTCGGTTTCGTCCCCGTCCTTCAGATGGACGATCTCAACGCCGGCTTCCTTCATGGCCTGGACAACCTGCCGGCTGATCCAGTTGGCATCCTCCTCAAAGAACAGCGCCATGCGGCCAAATGTGATGCCGTTTTCCAGAAGGGTCAGGAAACCCTTCATATGGTCGTCATGGGGATGGGAGACATAGGCGGTGTCGATGTGGCTGATGCCCAGTGCCTTCAGGGCGGGAATGACGCCTTCCCGGGTATGGGTGTCATAGGCGGCATCAATCATGAGGGTTTCATCCCCCATGCGCATAATGCAGCAGTCCGCACCCAGAATGGAAGGCAGGTAAACCTCCAGCAGTTCCGCATCAGAGGGGAAAGTGTATCGTTCTTCGTCCCTGCCGATCTCAAGTTCGTTGATGACCCTGTTTTCTGCCACGGCACAGGGAAGGGTGATGAGCAGAGCCAGGCACAGAAAAAAAGCCAGGAGCCGGCGAAGGGTTTCAGCAGATCTCATGTCGGTTCTTCTTCTCCTTAAGACTAAATCCCTGACATCGGCAGGCGTCCGGGCCGGCCGGGAATCAGGCTTCCGCGTCATTGTACACGTCAGGGCAGGGAATGGCAAGCTCTTTAGAACTTTACAAAAACAGGGAACCCGTGTATCATTTTTGTCCGGTATAACATGACAGAAACCGGCCTGTGCCGGGAAAAATACGTGCACAGCAAAACAAAATGCCGGCCACGGCCGGTCATTGCGTGCATTACCTGAGGTGAAGGAATTGAATCTGACAGCCTATTTCGTTTGCATGGCTGCATCCGCGGTTCTGACGGCGGTTTTTACGGCTTTTCTTCTCATCCGCGGCGGCGTCCCGGGAAAGCGGGCGGCAGGTGCAGGCTGCCTGCTGCTTTTCTCCGGCTGTCTGCTGGGCTTTGCAGGCGCAAAGCTTCTGTATCTGCTCCTGGAGTTCCCCTATGTCATGATGCGCGGCCTGGGAGAGTTTTTTCTTGAGACCCGGGCGGAGGAGCTTTCCTATTACGGCGGGGTGGCCGGGGTCACGCTGGCAGCGTTTCTGACAGCGAAGATCCTGAAGCTTGATCCGGTCCATTTCCTCAACAGCTTTGCACCTGCCGGTGCATTCATGGCCGGCATGGCGCGGATCTCCGAATACTTTCTGGGCCTGTTCGGGGCAGGGGATTACATGGAACAGGGCGGGTTCTTCCCACTGACGGTACAGAACAGCTGGGGGGAACACTATCTGGCGGTTTTCTTCCTGGAGGGCGTCTTTGCCCTGGTGATGGCGGTCTTTGCCCTGCTTAACCGGAAGGACCGGCAGGTGTTTGTGCGGACCCTTTTCTATCTCTGCCTCTCCCAGATCCTTTTTGAAAGCCTGCGGAACCAGAGCATTGCCTGGCTGTTCGTGCGGGCGGAACAGCTGCTGTGCTTCTTCTTCGTGGAGGGCGTGCTCATCTTCAGAAGCGTGACAGCCAGACGCCTTGGCAACAGAAAAGGATGGCTCCCCTGGGTTCTGGGCATCCTGGTGGCCCTTCTTACCGTGGCGGAGGAGTTTGCCCTGGATAAGACGGATATCCCCCAGGTGCTGACATATATCTGCATGACGGCGGGCATTGTCTTCCTGGGCGTGGTGGAAGTGCTGACGCACAGGTGGATCAGGGCCGAAAAAGCCGCCATGAAGTAAAGACAGACAGTCACTTTGGACAGCGCTGCGTGCGCTGTCTTTTTTTGAAGAAACCTGCAGGTAAGCCCGGTATGGGAAGCCGGCGAACATGAAAAGACGCCATGCCGGGCATGACGTCATATGCTCCTGAGTCAGGGCTTATGCATACTGGGACTTTTCCTGCTTCTGGATGACAAAGCATTCCGGGCTCCCGGGTCCTGCATTCAGAAAGGACTGCTTCAGGACATTGAAATCCTGGGGCCGGAGGGTGGAAAGAAAGCTTTCAAGCTCGGAACGCTCCCGGTTTCCTTCCGCATGCCCCGGATAGGCACAGACGGTGCATACCCCAAGGGGCATAAGGAGACACAGGGCACTGTGCAGTGCGGCATATGTGGTCTCCCAGTGGGTGGTGACGGATTTGTCCCCGCCCGGGAGCCAGCCCAGGTTGAAGGAAATATAGCGGACAGGTTCCGTTACCTTCTCCGCCATGTGCTCATGCCCCAGCAGACAGAGGGTGCAGCGTTCCAGGACCCCTGCTTCCCGGAGTCTGGCTTCCGTGTTCCTTACAGCCGCCTCCTGCACGTCAAACCCTATGACATGCCCCTGCGGGCCTACAAGCTGTGCAAGTTCCAGGGTATCGTGCCCGTTGCCCAGGGTGGCATCTATAACGGTATCGCCGCTCTGTACCACCTGGCGGCGGATTTCAGATGCCAGGAAGCGGGCGGAGCGGAGTTCATACGCCATGCTGGAGCTCCTTCAGCCTGCGGATCTCAGCAGGCGTGAGCCGGCGCCAGTTTCCCCGGGGCAGGTCCTCCAGGGAGATGGGACCAAAACCGATGCGCTTGAGCTGCTGCACCGTATGACCGAGAACTTCAAACATTTTCCTGACCTGCCGGTTGCGCCCCTCATGGATGGTTACCAGCACCACAGAAGAAAGGCCCTCATAGCGGACCAGGCGGATCTCGGCGGGACTGGTCAGGCGGCCTTCCAGTTCCACACCCATGCGCAGGTGCTTGATTTCGTCTTCTGTCACCTTGCCGGAAACTTTTACCAGGTACTTCTTGGGCACTTCCCGGCTGGGGTGCAGCAGGGCCTGCATCATGTCCCCATCGTTGGTCAGAAGCAGCAGACCCTCCGAGTCATAGTCCAGACGGCCCACAGGGAAGAGACGCACCGGATAATCCTGGAACTTGTCCATGACCGTGGCCCGGCCTTCCGGATCCGAAGCTGTGGTCACTTCCCCCATGGGTTTATTGTATGCCAGATAGTGTTTTTCCGCTTCGGGCCTGACCTGTTTGCCGTTGACGGCAATACGGTCCCTGGTTTCATCCACCAGGACGCCCATCTCGGTTACGCGTTTCCCGTTTACCGTCACATGTCCGTCGGCGATGAGCTTTTCGGAAGCGCGGCGGCTGGCAACCCCGCTGGTGGAGAGATATTTCTGAAGACGCATCATAGGAAAATAATCAGCCTTTCTGAGATTGCTTATAGAACATGAGTTCGCAGGCACGCTGGGCCAGAGGTTTGTTCCTCTCCTCATCCGTCATGGCCAGGGCCATGCGGTCCATGCCCTGCAGCCTGAAATCCTCATGCTCGCAGAACTGGCACATGCCAGGATTGAGATCGGTGGTGATAAGTTTCAGGCCGCAGGTCTGGTTCTTGTCAGCCCAGGCCTGGCATGCCCCCAGCATGGCCTTGCCTGCGCCGGTGCGGCGGTAGGCGGTGTCCACCCGGATGTCCAGAATCTCGGACCAGCGGCCGGAGGATACCCGCACGGCGCTGACACCGATGAGCCTGTCGTCCAGGAAGGCGCCAAAGCAGACGGTTCCGGGGGTCTGAATGAGTATGGATGCACGCTCGGTGGGAGGAAAAGAGCGCCAGATGGCAGCCTGACGGGGAAGATATGAAATGGAAAAACCAAGACGGCTGATACGCACCAGCACATCCTCGCCCACCAGGGCCTTGTCCGCGTTCAGCTGGGCTGCGGCCAGCCCGTCTTCCAGTTTCTTGACGTACAGCATCTTGACCCTCTTTTCTGTAGATCACAGTAAATCCCGGGGATTCCTGGCATGCCCCCTCCGAGAGGGGCTTTACCAGCCGGCACTTTCTGCCTGGGGACAGGCATTTTTCAGCTTCCGGCTGCTGCCCACAATGAGCCGGGTCTGTGCCATGCCCAGCATGGGCAGGTCATGCAGGCTGTCGCCCACGGCAAGGGAAACCCTTCCGTCAAGTTCCGGATGACCGGCAAGATATGCCCGGATCCGGCGCACCTTTTCCTCTCCCCGGCAGTTTGAGAGAATGCGGCCCGTGTACTTCCCCCGGGCATCCGTTTCCACCACGGTGGAAAGAACGGCATCTGCCCTAAGAAGGTCCTGCATGGCAAACATATACACATCGGTTGAAGCGGATACGATAACGGTATGATACCCTTCCGCGTGCAGTTTGTCCAGAAATGCCAGGGCCCCGGGGAAGCAGCGGGGGAGCAGCTTTTCTTCCGCAAAGCGCCGTCCCAGGGCACGGATCTCCTCTTCATCCTTTCCCTTCAGGAAGGAAAGCGTCATGGCCTTGGCACGGCCGGGGGAGATGACATGCAGCTTCTGCAGAAGAAAACCGGCAGCGGCGGAAAACAGCTGTCGCCCCGGCGCCAGGCCGGAGCGGATGGAGAACAGGAGAAAGGGAACAATGGAATCGCCGGGACACAGGGTGCCGTCAAAATCCAGACAGGCCACGGGAATCCTTACAGAGGACATACTTCCTCCAGGTTCCTGTGGGTGTACTCCGCTTTTCCGGCCTTCATGTCAGCCATGGTCTGGCCGCTGCCCAGGAGCTTGTACTTGTAGGTGGTGAGTCCTTCCACACCCATGGGGCCCCGGGCATGGATCTTTCCGGTGGCAATGCCCACCTCCGCTCCGAAGCCGTAGACGAAGCCGTCGGCAAAGCGGGTGGATACATTGAGGTAGACACCGGCTGAGTCCACTGCGCTCAGGAAGCGGGAAGCGGATGCCTGGTTTTCCGTGACAATGCAGTCCGTATGGTGGCTTCCGTACCGGTTGATGTGGGCAATGGCATCCTCCAGGGAGTCTACGATCCGGATGGAAAGCCTGTAGTCCAGATATTCCGTGGACCAGTCTTCCTCCGTGGCAGCCTCACAGGAAATAAGCTTCCGGGCGGCATCGTCCCCAAGGAGGGTGACGCCGGCCTGCTCGAGTTCCCGGGCCAGATCGGGCAGGACAGAGGGCGCGGCATCCCGGTGGATGAGCAGCGTTTCCATGGCATTGCAGACAGAGACGTTCTGGACCTTGCTGTCAAAGGCAACGCGAAGTGCCTTTTCCGGGTCTGCATCCCGGTCAATGTATACATGGCAGATGCCGTCGGCATGGCCCAGCACGGGAATGCGGCTGTTGTCCATGATATAGCGGACAAAGGCCTTGGATCCCCGGGGAATGATGAGGTCAATCAGCTCATCTTCCTTCAGCATGCCCGTCACATCTTCCCGGCTTTCCATCAGCTGGGCAAAATCCCTGGGCAGGCCGGCTTCCCTGGCGGCATCCCGCAGGGCATCGCAGAGGACACGGTTGGTGTTCAGTGCCTCCCTGCCGCCCTTGAGCAGCACGGCATTGCCGGATTTCAGGGCCAGGGACGCAATCTGGACCAGGGCATCCGGCCGGCTTTCAAAGATGACCCCTATGACCCCGATGGGGCAGGTGACCCGGTACAGCTTCAGTCCTTCTGTCAGCTCCCGGGCCAGGGTGGTGTGGCCCAGGGGATCCGGGAGGGCGGCAAGATCCTGAAGGCCCCGGGTGACGGAAGTCAGTTTTTCTTCTCCGAAGGTCAGGCGCTTAAGGAGGGGAGCGGCGAGTTTTTCTGCCCTGGCTGTCTCAAGGTCCAGCCGGTTTGCCTCAAAAATCTGGTCTTTCCGGCTTATGAGTACGTCTGCCATCTTCTCAAGGGCCAGGTTTCGGACATTACTTTCCGTGGCGGCCAGATACAGGGCAGCCTGCCTTGCGTCTGCTGCCATTCCATGCAGATCCATGGGATCACCTCATTACATATGGAATTCTGCCGGATTATATCAGAAGAAAAATTCGTTTGCAATCTTGATTCGCCCGTGCTATAATATTGAAACTGTTCTGTGGCAGAAAAACTGAAGGGTGGTGAGGATGTGCCGCATCAGAAGGGAACAAAAACCGTGGCACAGAATCGGAAAGCCTTTCACGATTACTATGTTGAAGAACGGTACGAATGCGGTATTGAGCTGTTTGGCACGGAAGTGAAATCCATGCGGGCCGGCAAAGTCAGCCTGAAGGAAAGCTGGGCCGCGGTGCGCAAGGGTGAAGTGTGGGTGGACGGCATGCACATCTCTCCCTATGAGCAGGGCAATCAGTTCAACCGTGACCCGCTTCGGCCCAAAAGGCTTCTGTTGCACAAGGCCGAGATCCGGAAGCTGGACAGCCTGGTGGCCAGGCAGGGATACACACTGGTTCCGCTGGAAGTGTATCTGAAGGACGGCAGGATGAAGCTGCAGCTTGGTCTGTGCAAGGGCAAGCAGGAACACGACAAGCGCGAAAGCGCAGCAAAAAAGGACGCGCAGAGGGAAATCCAGCGTGCCCTGAGGAATCGTCAGAAATGACGGAATACGGGGATGATACGGTTTCGACGGGGGTTTTGAAGGCAGGATAAGCGAGCTGTGGACCAGGACCACAATAAAACTTGGAAATAAAAATGAACTGACAATTCTTACGAATTGGCCGCTGCCTAATTAGGCGGCGCGTCGGCCCGGGTTGCCCACTCGCCCGGATACCGGCGTCATGAGAGCGGGGAACGAACACGCTTAAGCTTTGCGGCGTGTCCGTATCATGAAGCTACTGAAGCCGTAAGCCTGTCTGCGGGCGTGTGGCGGAGGGAATGTCAAAACACAGACTGCGCTCGGAGAAAGTCCTGCAGGCATGCTTTCGGACAGGAGTTCAACTCTCCTCATCTCCACTTCATTCT
>CAMOVR010000026.1 GCA_946627565.1 uncultured Clostridia bacterium | reverse complement strand
GCCATAACCTTCGCCTCTTTCCTCTGCAGACTCCGCCTGGCATAGATCAAACGTCCGCATCTGCCTGTTGCCGGGCAATAAAGCAAATATCCGCGGCAGGTGCTTCCGTGCAGCTGCCGCGGATGAAACAGGTCTTACGCCTTTTTCGGGAACGTCGCGGACAACACGTCTGCACATCCGTCCATCCAGTTCTGCCGGAAGGATTCGATTCTTCCCTCATCACATGCCTGTGCAATGGCCGGATCAATAGGAATCTGTGCCAGAACGGGCAGGCTGAAACGTTCCGCCGTCTCCGTAACCTTGCCTTCGCCAAAGGGATACAGTTTCTTTCCGCAGTCCGGGCAGAGCATATAACTCATGTTTTCCACAAGTCCCAGCACCGGAACGTTCATCAGCTGTGCCATCTTGACGGCCTTGGAAACGATCATGTCCACCAGTTCCTGGGGACTGGTCACAATAAGGATCCCGTCCACCGGCAGTGACTGGAACACAGTCAGCGGAACGTCGCCGGTTCCCGGAGGCATATCCACAAACATATAGTCTACATCGCCCCAGACCACGTCAGACCAGAACTGTTTTACGGTACCGGCAATCAGGCTGCCGCGCCATACCACAGGATCCGTGTCGTTATCCAGCAGCAGGTTGATGCTCATCATATCGATGCCGCCCTGGGTAGATACGGGAAGAATGCCTTCCTCATTTCCCATGGCCTTATCGGCCACACCAAACATTTTCGGAATGCTCGGTCCGGTAATATCCGCATCCAGAATTGCGACCTGGTTTCCGCGCCGCCGCATCTCCGTTGCCATAAGACCTGTCACCAGGCTCTTGCCAACACCGCCTTTTCCGGATACCACACCGATCACATGTCCTACCCGGCTCCCCGGATTGAGGGGTGCACGGAAATCCGCTTCGGAACATTTCTGCCCGCAGCTTGAACAATCATGATTGCAATCCGGCATTGTTATCTCTCCTCTTCTGAAAACTTCGGCTTCCGCCGCATGGCAGGATAACATGTTCCCGGCTTACATGCAACACATGATCTCTGCCCCGTCTTCTTTTTCCGTATTCTTCCGGGCGGCTTTCCTTTTCATCCGGAAACCCTTCCATCCCTGTTTTCTCCCGCATTCCTTTGTAGTTCCTTCTGTTCCTTTGAAATTCCGACTTGCCATGAACAGGTCTTTCAGAGTACAATTTGTTTGAAATAAAGCACAGGCGCTGAGAAAGCGAGTTGATATAGTTTTGTTCCGTACCCGTTTCCTTAAAATCCTTATGCTGCTGACCATGCTCTGTCTGTGCCTGACACTGACAGGCTGCTATGTTCCTCCAGATGAGATTACCGACGACAGTCTGGACACAGGCGGGGAGGATGCCATTTTATTCAGGACCGTCCCTCCCTCCGCCACGGCAACCCCCACGGAGGCCCCGGAAACTTCCACACCTGAATCCACCAACTGGGACAACTGGGAAGCCACGGTAACGCCGGATCCCATGACATCCCTGGAACCTGTCCGCACCATTCCCGTCATCACGCTGCCACCCACAGCAACACCCGCGCCAACCAGTGCACCCTCCAGCCTGAAGAAGGGCTCCTCCGGTGCTGATGTAAAGAAAGTACAGCAGCGCCTCAGGGAACTGGGATATTACTCCGGCAGCATTGACGGGGATTACGGTGCCGGGACCGAATCTGCCGTAAAAGCCTTCCAGCGGAACAACGGTCTGGAAGCAGACGGCAAGGTGGGCTCCAGAACCCTGGCAAAACTGAACTCCTCCACGGCAAAAGCCACGAAGCTGACCACAGCCACGCCCAAAGCCACCGCCAGGAGGACGGCAACACCCACGCCCAGAAGGACAGCCACGCACACACCCAGACGTACCGCAACACCCACACCCCGGGCAAGGGCCACTGCCACACCCAGGATCCGCGACACCTATCTGCGCCTGGGAAGCTCCGGCACCGCCGTCAAGCGGATGCAGGAGCGCCTGATCTCCCTTGGCTACCTCTCCGGCAAGGCTGACAGCAATTTCAATGCTGCCACCGAGCTTGCCGTCCGGGCCTTCCAGAGAACCGCCGATCTCTATGAAGACGGCGTGGCCGGTCCCACCACCCTTTCCAAACTCTATTCCAGCTCTGCGCCGAAAGCATCCTCTGCCGCCGCCTCCGTGGGCGAGTCCCTGAAACTGGGCTCTGAGGGCAGCGGTGTGCGCGCCCTGCAGGCACGGCTCAGGAAACTTGGCTACTATGACGGAGCCGTGGACGGAAGCTTCGGACGTGAAACGGAAAATGCCGTCATGTCCTTCCAGGTTGCCCGGCACCTGACAGCGGACGGTGTAGCCGGGTCCGCTACCCTGGCTGCCCTCTACAGCACCTCATCCACCGCAGCCCCTACCAGAACCCCTGCCCGGACTGCCACCGCCAGGCCCGATCCCACGGCAACGCCCGTCATTTCTTCCACCGGTTATGTCTCCCTCCGTGAGGGATCCACCGGGGATGCCGTCCGGCAGCTGCAGTCAAAGCTCAAGGAACTGGGTTTCTATTCCGGCAATGTGGACGGTTCCTACGGTACTGCCACGGTGACCGCTGTACGGAATTTCCAGAGCTCCACCTCTCTTCGCGTGGATGGCATTGCCGGTCCCGCCACCCAGCGCAAGCTCTACAGCACCAGTTCCGGTTCCACCACATATTCCACCATCCGTCCCGGCGATACCGGCAGCTCCGTATCCAATCTGCAGTACACCCTCTACGAGCTGGGCTACTATGACGGATCCGTGGACGGGACCTACGGCGCCACCACCACAGATGCCGTGCGGGCCTTCCAGATCCGCAACGCCATCACCCCGGTGGACGGCATAGCCGGTCCCAAAACCCTCTCTGTGCTCTATTCCTCCTCGGCTGTTGCCGACATTGAGCCCACCAGCAGCTTCACATCCCTGACCCTTGGCAGCGTGGGCGAGGTTGTCCTGGAGGTCAAGGATGCCCTGATGCAGCTGGGTTACCTTTCTTCCTCCACCTCCAATATCTATGACGATGCCACCGCAGCGGCTGTCCGGGCCTTCCAGACCAGAAACGGCCTGACCGTTTCCGGTGTTGCCGATTCCGCAACCCAGTCCGCCCTCTTTGGCGCAAATCCCATTCCCGCCTACTGATCCCCGCCAGACAGGGGTATATGAAAACCAGCCACCGAAATGAAAACGGTGGCTGGTTTTTTAGGATGCCGTAAAGCCGGGCGTGCTGTCCCGGCGTCTTTTTTCCTGCCGTCCCTTCCTTTTGGACCGGCGGAAAACCCTGAAGCACCAGTGCCCCATGCTCAGCCCCAGTGCAATCATGAGGATGCTGACCATGGCAGCCACCCCGGCCTGCACACCTTCCTGGGGGTTTCCCATGGCCAGAAGCTCCATGCATCTGTACAGTCCAAGGCCGGGCACAAAGGCCACAATGCCCAGAGCATTGAATATCGTCCCGATCAGCTTCATACGCATGGAAAGAATATGTCCCAGGACAGAACCCGCCAGAGATCCGCAGAATATGGCGGATGCTTCAGAGGCGCCCACCTGCATGAGAAACCAGTACAGGGTAAAAGCCAGTGCCCCGGACACACTGGCAGGGATCCAAGCCCGCCTGGGGGCCCGCAGCAGCACGGCAAAACCCAGGGTGCCCAGCAGGGAAGAGACAAACGCAGACAGCAGTCCCCGGATCATCGGATCATACCTCCCATCACCCGGAACTGAGCCGCTGCCACCAGGGCCCCTCCGGCCACCAGGGCTGCCGTAAGCACAGCCTCTGCAAAATGGGATATGCCTGACATAAGGTCTCCCCGCATGGTATCCGATACCGCATTGGTCATGGCAAGCCCCGGCAGCATGGGCATCAGCGCCCCTGCAATAATAGCCTCCGTAACCAGGGACAGGCCCGGCAGGAGAGCGGAAACGCAGATGGGAATCAGGGTAGCCAGAAAGGACCCGAAAAGCAGACTGACCATGCTCTGCAGATGGTGCCGTCTGAGGAGTTCCGTAATGCCCTCAATGAAAAGGCCCAGAAGGGAAGAGAACAGGAAGTCCTTCCATGTGCCGCCAAACATGACAGCAAACCCGCCGGAGCAGACGGCAGCAGCAGCCATGCGCAGGGCAGGGGACTGAATTCTGTTTTCTCCGGCGATTTCTTCCAGGGCTTCCAGTGCTTCTTCGCAGTTCAGCTCCCCGGCCTCCACCTGCCGTGAAATCCTGTTCACCTCATCCACCCGCTCCAGGTCCGTATCACCCCGGTGAACCCGGAGCACCGCTGTCTCGGTGGATCCGTCGTCGCATTCAAAGCTGAGGAAAATTCCGCTGGGAACGGCAAAGCTCTCCACGCCCTTCAGCCCGAAAGCGGCCCCCATCCGGTTCACCGTCTCCTCCACCCGATAGGTTTCCCCGCCGTTTTCCATGATCAGGCGGCCTGCCAGTTCCAGCGGCCGCATATACTGTTTCTGGTCCATGGCTGTTTCCAGTCCTTTTCTTGACAGTTGATGAGTCCCGAAAAAGGAAAGAACGGTACAACCGTGCACCGTTCTTTCCTGTGAATGTTCAACAGGTAAATGCCTGCGTTTGCCTTATGCCCAGGGATTCTCCGTGGGATATGGCAGAGACTTGGGCTGATTGTAGGCAATGTCCTGCACACCCAGCATCTTGAACACCTCAAAGAGGGTTCCTGCGCAGTGGGCGAATGCCACAGCGCCGTGATGCGGATAATGCTTCTGAACCAGCACATGGCGATAGAAGCGGCCCATCTCAGGAATGTCGAAAATGCCGATGCCGCCGAAGGAGCGGGTGGGCACATCCAGGATCCTGCCCTGGGCAATGTAGGCACGCAGCGTGCCCTCGGAGTCGCACTGCAGACGGTAGAAGGTCACATCGCCGGCAGCGATATCGCCTTCCAGGGTGCCGCGGGTGAAATCAGGCTCGCTGTCCTGGGGCTCCAGGAGACGGTGCTGGATCAGCTGATACTTCACAGCGCGGTTGCCGCTCATCTTGCACTCAGGCGTATTGCCGCAGTGGAAGCCCATGAAGGTGTTGGACAGAACCGTGTCCACCTTGCCCTTGATATCTTCATCATAGATATACTGCGGGACAGAGTTGTTGATATCCAGCAGCGTCACGGCATCGCCCGTCACGCAGGCGCCGATGTACTCGGAAAGGGCGCCGTAGATGTCCACTTCGCAGGCCACCGGAATGCCGCGGGAAGCCAGGCGGCTGTTGACATAGCAGGGCTCGAAACCGAACTGGGAGGGGAATGCGGGCCAGCACTTGTTGGCAAAGGCCACATACTTCCGGGCACCCTTGTGATTCTCGGCCCAGTCCAGCAGGGTCAGTTCAAACTGTGCCATGCGGGGGAGCAGATCGGCATAATACTTGCCCTCGCCCATCTCCTGTGCCATGTCCTTGCAGACATCGGGGATCCTGGGATCGTTGGCGTGCTCCTTGTAGCTCACCAGCAGGTCCAGCTCGCTGTTTTCCTCGATTTCCACGCCCAGTTCATACAGGCCCTTGATGGGTGCATTGCAGGCGAAGAAGTCCTGGGGACGGGGTCCGAAGGTGATGATCTTCAGACCAGCCAGGCCCAGCAGAGTGCGGGCGATCGGGATGAACTCGCAGATGCGGTCCGTCAGTTCCGCTGCCGTGCCCACGGGTGCCTCGGGGATATATCCCTTCAGGTGCCGCATGCCCAGGTTGTAGGAGCAGTTCAGCATGCCGCAATAGGCATCGCCGCGGCCGTTGATCATGTCGCCATCGCCTTCAGCGGCGGCCACGAACATGACGGGACCATCGAAATACTTCGCGATGAGGGTTTCAGGGGTTTCGGGTCCGAAGTTGCCCAGGAAGACCACTGCAGCGTTGCATTCATTTGCCTTGAGCTCTTCCACTGCTGCCAGCATGTCCTTCTCGTTCTCCACCGTCTTCTTGATCTCCACAACGGGGAGCTTCCTGTCTGCACACAGGGCGGCGATGGCTGCCCGGCGCTTTTCGCTCAGGATGATGGGGAAGCAGTCGCGGGAGACGGCCACCAGACCCAGTTTTACAACAGGAATATTGCTCATGTTGCATGCCTCCATTAATAATACTGTTTTATAGATGATGCTTTTTCTGTGCCCTTTTCAGAACACATACATGTCTTTTTGAGTGTAGCACGAGTCAGGCCCGGCGTCAATCCGGTTTTTTTGTGAGATGTTTGAAATCTATCCGGTTTTCCTGATCTTTTTATCAGGCATTTCCGGCTGCTTTCTTCATCAGCTGCCGGGTGCGCTCCAGGACAGGTTTCAGAAACTGCCCCGTGTAGGACTTCCTGCAGGCCGCCACTTCCTCAGGGGTGCCGGTGCATACCACCTCGCCCCCGGCGTCGCCGCCGTCCGGGCCCAGGTCGATGATATAATCCGCCACCTTGATCACGTCCAGGTTGTGCTCAATGACCAGGACGGAATTGCCCGTCTCCGTCAGGCGCTGCAGAACCCGGATCAGGCTGGACACATCCTCCGAGTGCAGACCCGTGGTGGGTTCATCCAGCACATAGATGGTGCGCCCTGTGGCCCTTCTGGAAAGCTCTGTGGCCAGCTTGACCCTCTGGGCCTCGCCTCCGGACAGGGTGGTGGCGCTCTGCCCCAGCTTCATGTAGCCCAGGCCCACGTCATACAGGGTTTCCAGCTTGTGCACAATGGCCGAATGGGCCTCAAAAAAGCCCATGGCCTCCTCCA
The DNA here is from genome assembly GCA_946627565.1 of uncultured Clostridia bacterium. Lineage (GTDB taxonomy): Bacteria > Bacillota > Clostridia > Christensenellales > Aristaeellaceae > UBA2943. The sequence goes on along the minus strand of CAMOVR010000026.1, from coordinate 22,992 downwards.
CCGTCATCTCCAGGATGTCGTAAATGTTCTTGCCCCTGTAGGTGATTTCCAGGGTTTCCCGGTTGTATCTTTTGCCGCCGCAGACCTCACAGGGCACATAGATATCCGGCAGGAAGTTCATCTCAATGCGCACCAGGCCGTCCCCCTGGCAGGCCTCGCATCTCCCGCCCTTGACGTTGAAGGAGAAGCGGTTCTCCCGGTAACCCCGGGCCTTGGCTTCCGCCGTCATGGCAAAGATCTTGCGGATCTGATCAAACAGGCCCGTATAGGTGGCGGGATTGCTGCGGGGCGTGCGTCCGATGGGGCTCTGGTCAATCATGATGATCTTGTCCAGCTTCTCCTGCCCCGTCATGCCGTCAAAGTCCCCCGGCCTTGTCCTGGCCCGGTTCAGTTCCCGTGCCAGATACTTGTAGATCACTTCATTGACCAGGCTGCTCTTGCCGGACCCGGAGACCCCTGTCACCACACAGAACACCCCCAGGGGAACCTGCACATGCATGTTCTTGAGGTTGTGTTCCCGGGCACCGGAGATATCCAGCCAGGCCTGGGGCGTCCTCCTGACAGGCGGAAGGGGAATGCAGCGTTTGCCGGACAGGTACTGCCCTGTCAGGCTTTCCGGGCAGGCTTCCACATCGGCCACCGTGCCCGCAGCCACAATCTCGCCTCCGTGGATGCCGGCCCTGGGGCCCACATCCACCAGGTAGTCCGCGGCCCGCATGGTGTCCTCATCGTGCTCCACCACCACCACGGAATTGCCCAGGTCCCTCAAGCGCTTCAGGGTTTCGATGAGTTTCTGGTTGTCCCTCTGGTGCAGTCCGATGGAGGGTTCATCCAGGATATACAGAACCCCCATCAGTGCCGAGCCGATCTGGGTGGCCAGACGGATGCGCTGGGCTTCGCCTCCGGACAGGGTGGCGGCACCCCGGGACAGGGTCAGGTAGCCCAGACCCACATCATCCAGAAAGCGCAGCCGGCTGCTGATCTCCCTGAGAATGGGGGCGGCCACAAGCTGGTCCCGCTCAGAAAGCGTGCCGGGCAGTGCCAGAAAGAATGCCTGGGAAGCGCGGACGCTCATATCCGAAACCTCCGCAATGTTCTTTCCAGCCACCGTCACGGCCAGTGTCTCCGGTTTCAGCCTCTGTCCCCTGCAGTGCGGACACGGCTCATCCGTCATGTATTCCTCGTAGGCTTCCTTCATGTTTTCCGAGGATGTCTCCTGGTAGCGCCTTTCCATGGCGGTTATGATCCCCTCAAAGGCGGTCTCATACACCCGGTCCCCATAGGCGGAAGCGTAGGTGACCCCGATCTTTTCCCCGCCCGTGCCGTAGAGCAGGGCGTGCAGGGCTTCCTCGGAAAAGTCACGGATTTTCGTGTCCATGGTAAACCCGTATTTCCGGCCCAGTGCCTCCATGAAGGCATGGGACATGCCGTCGCCGTCCGCGTTTGCAAAACCCATGGCATGGATGGCCCCCTCCCGGATGGAGAGGTTCCGGTCCGGCAGGACCGAATCCGGAGAGATCTTCCGCAGGATGCCCAGACCGGAGCAGTGGGGGCAGGCGCCGAAGGGGCTGTTGAAGGAGAACATTCTTGGACTGAGCTCCTCTATGGAGATGCCGCACTCGGGGCAGGCATAATTCATGGAGAAGAGAAACGATCCCTGATCGAACATGTCCACCGTCACAAGGCCCCCGGACTGGGCCGTGGCCGTCTCAATGGAATCCGCCAGGCGCTTTTCAAAGTCCCTGCCCGGCCGGTTGATAAGACGGTCCACCACCAGTTCAATGGTGTGCTTTTTCTTCTTGTCCAGTTCCGGTGCTTCCTCCAGCTCGTATGTCTCCCCGTCCACCCGCACCCGGACAAAACCGGACCTGCGGGCGTCCTCGAAAACCTTTCTGTGTTCGCCCTTCCTGCCCCGGATCACCGGCGCCAGGATCTGCATCCGGGTTCCCTCCGGATGCTTTTCCACCGTGTCCACCATCTCGTCCACCGTCTGCTGGCGGATCTCCCGCCCGCAGTTGGGACAGTGGGGGACGCCGGTGCGGGCCCAGAGGAGACGGTAATAATCGTGGATCTCCGTCACCGTGCCCACCGTGGACCGGGGGTTTCTGCTTGTGGTTTTCTGGTCAATGGAAATGGCGGGGCTCAGCCCTTCAATGGCGTCCACATCCGGTTTTTCCATCTGCCCGAGAAACTGCCTGGCGTAGCTGGAAAGGGATTCCACATAACGCCTCTGTCCCTCGGCATAGAGGGTATCAAAGGCCAGGGAGCTCTTGCCGGAGCCGGACATGCCCGTGAAAACCACCAGTTTGTTTCTGGGGATGGAAAGGGTGACATTTTTCAGGTTATGCATCCGTGCACCGCGGATGACAATGTCTTCAAGCATGCAGTGTTATTCCTTTAAAATCTGTTCAGTATCAGTCGTCTGCTGTTTCAGGTACGGAAAACTTTCCTTAAGCAGGGCAGGGGAGTCAGCGGCCTGTGGAACCGTATCCGCCCCGGCGCTCCGCCGTGACGGTCTCTTCCTCCGCCGTGCCGTAGGGAAGGAAAATGCCCTGGCAGATCCGCTCCCCGGCCTTTATATGCACACCCGTGCGGCTGCTGTGCTCCAGCATCAGAAGAATATGGCCCTCGTTGTCGGCATGGGCATAATCGCTGTCCACAATGCCCAGGGTATTGCTGAGCCTGAGGCCGAAGCGCCGGCCCAGGCTGCTTCTGGGGCAGAGCACCAGCACATAGGCCGGGTCCATCTCTGCCCGGATGCCGGTGGGAACCGTCAGGCGGGTATCCGGGGGAATCTCCACATCCACCGGGCATACAAAATCATAGCCGGCGGACCCGGCCGTGGCGCGGCAGGGCAGGGGAATCTCCTGAAGGGAAAGCCGGACAGGGTACGCCGCGGCATCCGCCTCATACTGTTTTTCCGTCACATGTTCAAATCTCGCCACGCTCATTCCTCTGCCTCCTCTCCGTATACCGGTCAGACAAAACCGCCAGTTCTTCCAGCGTCAGTTTTTCTCCCCGGACCTTCTCATCCAGTCCGGCTGACCTGACCAGCTCAAGGACTTCCTCTCGCTCCATATGGAAGGCCGCGCACAGCGCATTGACCAGCGTCTTCCGTCTCAGGGCAAAACCGGCCTGGGCCACCCTGAAAAAATCTTCCTCCGAAGCAGGGGAAACCCGGGGCGTTTTCAGCATGTCCATGACAATGAACGTGCTGTCCACCTTGGGTTTTGGGGTAAAGCAGGAGGCCGGCACCTCCATGGCCCGGCGCACATCCGCCATATAGGTGCACCTGAGGGGCAGCATGCCCCAGCCCTCGGAACCGGGAGATGACAGAAGCTTGTCCGCCACTTCCTTCTGGACCATGACACACAGCCGCTTCAGCGGCAGGGAGGATGTCAGGAGCCGGGTAATGAGAGGCGTGGTGATATAGTAGGGAATATTGGCTGCCACGGACAGGGGGCCGGGCATCTGAGCGCACAGTTCCGCCAGATCCACCGTCATGGCGTCCCCATGGACAATCTCAACGTTCCCGTAGGGCTCCATGGATGCCTTAAGCAGAGGAATCAGGCGCTGGTCCAGTTCTACGGAAAGCACCCGGGCAGCGTGGAGGCTCAGGTGTCTGGTCAGGGTACCCACACCGGGTCCGATTTCCAGCACGCAGTCTTCCCCGCCGATGCCGGTTTCAGCCACCAGGGCCTCCAGCAGATCGTCATCATAGATGAAATTCTGCCCCAGTCCCTGCTGGTACCGCAGCTGGCTGTCGTAAATACGTTCTTTTGTCTTGCTCATACAGATTCCCATACCCCCGTCCGGGTGTTGTCAGTCAGCCAGCGTGCCCATGGGATCCCAGGGATCCAGCACAATGGGTTCCTGCTGGTACAGCTCAGCCTTTTCGCCCAGATACTTTTTCTGCACCGCCGCCTGGAACACATACTGGTCAAACCAGGTGTCGGAGCACACATAATACCCCTTGTTGCCCTTGTCGTCGCCCCAGGAGTTTTCGATCTTCCAGCGGTTGATCTTCTCCACGATGCGGTTAAAGCCGGTGATCACCATGGCGTGGTTCATGGCCGCAAAGCCGTAGTCCAGGGCATCTTCCTTGGAGATGGACAGGTCAAGACCCGTCAGCAGCTCGGCATGGAAGGAGGCATCGTCCCAGAAACCGTTCTCCCGGTCGCCGAACTTGCCCACATCGCTGCCAAACCACACCACCTGGCCGTCCTCCAGCTGCCGGATGATGGCTGCCTTGAAGTCCTCCAGGGTAAGATTCAGGTGGCGCACTTCCTGTCCGCCCACCACATTGCCCAGGTACCGGATGGTGAAGGTCTTGTCAAAGGGCTTGTCCTTTGTGGGGGCATGGATCACGCTGACTGTCTCACGCAGCAGGTCGGCAACGTACTTTTCAGCAAAGCTCATGGGGGTCATGTCCCGCTCAATCCCGTACTTGCCGTCCTTGTCCACATATTCAAAGTCGAATTTCCTGGGGGGCTCGCCGTAGCAGCTGCAGAGGAAACCGTAGATTTTGCCCAGGATCTCTTCCCGGCACTTGCTGATTTCCTCTTCGCTCCTGCCTTCCTCCACCATGCGGCGCAGACGGATGGCGGAAACCTTCAGGTTCCGGTTCAGCACATGGTTCATGCTGCCGGTATTGGAGGACTGATAGGTCTCATCAAAGACATCCTTGGGAACCACGCCGTACTTGCGCACGATGTTGGCGAACATGTCCCACTGGCCGCCGTCGTGAACGCCGGTCTGCAGGATAAAGGAAACCGTCCTGTCATCCGGGGGCAGGGTAGCGGTATCCAGCATGCACTCCAGGAAGTAGTTGGCCCTCTCAAACTTGTCCCAGAAAGCCAGATAGCTCTGGGACAGCTCAAAGCTCTTCAGATTCAGTTCCCGGGCGATCTTTTCCCTGAGCACATTGGTGGCGGCAAACAGCCAGCACCGGCCGCTCTTTTTCTGGTTGGTGACCTCCATGGTCTCAATCTCCAGGGAGAACTTGTGCTTCATCTCCATGGCGGCACCGGCTGCCACATCCACGCTGTTGAGGTCAGAACGGGCCAGGGCCAGTGTTGCCAGCTGCCTTTCCGGACTGTTCCTGTAGCTTTCCGACCACTTTTCCAGGTTCTCCACGGTGATGGGTTCATATTTCATGATGCGCTCATCCTTTCTCTTCATTAATTACCCGGACCTTTTTCCACCCCGGTTCCGGTTCGCGTCATATTATCCCATTCCCTGTGCTTTTACAAGATGCTAAAGGGAGGTGCTCAGGGAATGCGCTTGACAGGAAGCCTTTTCATAGATATGCTTTCCCCCATGATTTCCGTATACATGCGGTGCCGGGCACGGTTCCCGGTTTTCCCGGAACGGATAGCAAAACAAACGATGAAGTAAAGGAGAGGATTTCATTGATCATCACCGACCGACAGCGCATGGCCCTTGCCGAAGGGTACAATCACTTCTGCGATATCCAGGAATCATCCTCTCTGCCTTTCCCCTACGGCCTGCCCGGGTGGAAATGTTTAAGCGACGTGGGCGCCCTCAGTGAAAAACTCTGCAGGCTGAACCATATTGACATGTATAAGCCGCGTCCCCGGGAAAAGGGATCCGATCTGTGGTACCTGATGCTGATGAAACTGAATCATGCCCGTGACGAGGAAGAGCAGATGCTCAGTCTCATCCGGATGGCGCCTGCCCTGAGCCGTCTGGCGGAGCAGGAAATGATCTCATAAAACCGCAGGCGGAAAATACAGAAGACCAGGTATCTCCGGCACAGCGCCGGAGTTTTTTGTCTTACGGTCTGCCCGGTCCGGCGGGCGGAAAAGGGCAGGGAAGAGGCTTTTTCCACATGGTATTATGCATCAAAATTTCATTATATTGCAATGAATTTCCGGCTTCATTTGGAAATATTTGGAAATGAAAATATTTTCCTGTTGCAATCCTGTATGACCTGTGTTAGATTCTACCCGCAAACCGAAAGGAGTGAAGTACCGTGGCAGCCAAGAAGTCTGAAAAGTCCGAGAAGCCCATGGTAAACCTGAGTTCCGCAAAGGAAGAAAAGCTCAAGGCTCTCGAACACGCCATCGCCTCCATTGACAAGCAGTTTGGTGCAGGCACCATCATGCGTCTGGGCGAATCTGCTGCAAAGAACATCGATGTTATCCCCACCGGCATCCTGTCCCTGGACGTTGCCCTGGGTGTGGGCGGTCTCCCCCGTGGCCGCATCATTGAAATCTATGGACCTGAATCCTCCGGCAAAACCACCGTTGCCCTGCAGGTGGTGGCACAGGCCCAGAAGGCTGGCGGCTTCTGCGCCTTCGTGGATGCCGAGCATGCCCTGGATCCCGTGTATGCGGAAAAACTGGGGGTCAACACCCAGGACCTGTATATCAGCCAGCCGGACACCGGTGAACAGGCCCTGGAAGTCACCGAAGCCCTGGTGCGTTCCGGCGCCATTGATGTGGTGATTGTGGACTCCGTGGCCGCCCTGGTGCCCAAGGCGGAAATCGAAGGCCTCATGGGGGACAGCTTTGTGGGTCTGCAGGCCCGTCTCATGTCCCAGGCCCTGCGCAAGCTCACCGGTATCATTTCCAAGACCAACTGCATCGCCATCTTCATCAACCAGCTGCGCGAGAAGGTGGGCGTCATGTACGGCAATCCCGAAACCACCACCGGCGGCCGGGCCCTGAAGTTCTATTCCTCCGTCCGTCTGGATGTGCGCCGCGGGGAATACATCAAGGAAGGCTCCGAGATCATTGGTGCCCGCACCAAGATCAAGGTGGTCAAGAACAAGGTGGCCCCGCCCTTCCGCACGGCTGAGGTGGACATGCTCTTTGGAGAAGGCATCTCCCTGGCCGGAACATTGCTTGACAATGCCGTGGAGGCTGACATCATCCACAAGAGCGGGTCCTGGTTCTCCTATAACGATACCCGCTTTGCCCAGGGCCGTGACAACGCCAGGATCTATCTCAAGGAACATCCTGAGATGTACGACGATGTGGACGCCCAGGTCCGTGCCTATCTCTTCTCCGAGAAGGGAAAGGAAGCGGCCAGCAAGATGGCACCCGAGGGCAGCATGCCCATGTCGGACGATGAGGACGACATGGACGGCGATTCCCTGGAAGAAACCGACGATCTCCTGAACATGATCGAGGACGACGAGCCCTGATGCCCATTCCGCCTGCCGGCACAAAGCCGGCGGGCGTTCTTTTTATGGTTTTTCATCCCTCTCCCCCTTTCCTTTTCTTTTCAGCCATCCTGCACTGTGCTATACTCGCCTTCAAAAAGGCCCGGAAACCCTTTCCGGCGCTCCGTATACATGCATATACTGCCAAGGAGGTTGGAGAATCCATATGACCCATACATTTCTCGCCCTGCCCCTGCCGGAGGAAATCCGCAGACTGAAGGAGGCCGGACGCCTGAAGGAGGCGGACAGTGCCATTTCCGCCCATCTCTCCCGGGACCTTCCCGCTCCTTTGCGCCAGCGCCTTCTTTTTGAACAGCACCGGCTCCGCCTGATCCCCCTGGATTACACCATACCGGAGAGCCAGGCCCTGGGTGAGCTGCAGAAATACTTTCCCTCCATTACCAAAGAAGACTTTGAGAGCCTGGAAAAGGCCGGAAAAATCGACTTTGTCATAACCGAGCAGGGAAAGCGCTATTTTATCCGCTTTGCCCGCAGCCTGTATAACGACAGCCTCATGAAAAAGCGCTTCGGCCTGCCTGTCTCCCCGGAGCGCCCCTATCTGGACGATATGATCCGGAAAATCCGTCAGCAGGGCTCCCTCTCCGTCCGCTACACCCTGGAAAGCTCCCTGAGGCCCGGGGATGAGACCTTCAGGCCCGGCCTCTGGCGGGGCTGGCTCCCCTTTCCGGCGGAATGTGCCCAGCAGCATGATATTTCCCTCATTTCAGGAAACCCGGACCAGATTTCCCATCCCCGCGCCATGGCCCGCACGGCGTATTTTGAACGGGTCCTCACCCGTCCTGAAACCTTCTCTGTAACCTATTCCTATATCTCCACCATCCGTTATGCGGACCCCCTGCACGCCCCGGCGCCTTCCTCTCCTCTTTATCCGGACGCCATGCCACCCTGTGAAGAGGACCTTATGGAGGACGACGCCCACATCCGCTTTACGCCGTACCTGCGCGCCCTTGCCCGGGAAATTGCAGGGGATGCAAAGGACGGTCTTGAGAAGGCCTGGCGCTGCTACCGGTTTGTCACCACCCGGGTCTCCTATTCCTTCATGCCTGCCTACATTCTTCTGGACAATCTGGCCGAGTTTTCCGCCGTCAACCTGCGGGGGGACTGCGGCCTGCAGGCCCTTCTGTTTGTGGTGCTGTGCCGCATTCTCGGGGTGCCCGCCCGCTGGCAGAGCGGACTGTCCATAGATGAGGACGATGTGGGCTCCCACGACTGGGCCCAGTTCTACGCAGAGGGCTGGGGCTGGCTGTTTGCGGACTGTTCCTACGGCGGAAGCGCCTGGCGCTGCGGCAGTCTCAACCGGCACGCTTTCTATTTCGGCAATCTGGACGGGGCCCGCATGGCAGCCAACCGGGTGTTCATGGCCGATTTCACCCCTGACCTGGGCAAATTCCGCCGGGATCCCTGCGACAGCCAGACCGGTGAGATGGACTATCCGGAAGATCCCGCCCCGCTCCTGCCCGGCGCATATGAAAGGCATGTGAACCTTCTCAGCCGGGAGGAGATCGGATAATGCGGCACTACGGACTCATCGGGGAGCACCTTGGCCACAGCTTATCCGTGCCGATTCACGAAATTGTCTTCAGGGAGCTTCAGATCCGGGCGGATTACACACTGGTGGAAATCCCGAGGGTCCAGCTCTCCACCCGGATCCCGGAGCTTCTCCGGGAGATGGACGGATTCAACGTGACCATTCCCTACAAAAAGGACATCATCCCCTTCCTTGAGGATCTCCATTCCCTGGCCCGGCGCGTTATGGCCGTCAATACCGTATGTTCCCGTCCGGTACCGGCCGGCTACAACACGGATGTCCACGGCTTCTCATCCATGCTGCAGCTTTCGGGCATCTCCCCTGAGGGCCGGCCCTGTCTCATCCTGGGCACCGGAGGCGCCAGCCTGGCGGTTTCCGTCTCCCTCAGCGGGATGGGCGCCTCTTCCGTCACCTTTGTTTCCCGCCATCCCGCTCCCGGGCAGCTCAGCTACGAAGAGCTGGAAACATGTGAGGGGTTAGATCGCTGCATCCTGGTCAACTGCACCCCGGTGGGCATGTTTCCCGGGACGGATGCCTGTCCCCTTTCCCCCTCCGCCCTCTCAAAGATCCTTCCAAGGGCAGAGGGCGTAGCCGACCTGATCTACAATCCCCGCATAACCCGCCTGGCCCAGGCTGCCAGGGACGCCGGCGTACCATGCTGCACAGGGATGACCATGCTCATCGCCCAGGCTCTTGAAGCCGAAGAAATCTGGCAGGGACGCCAGATGCCGTCTCACCTGATGAAAACCATTGAGGAGGCGTTACTGTGACAGAAAAAAAGACCTATCTGCTGCTCAACGGACCCAACATCAACATGACAGGGCTCAGGGAAGTGGGCATCTACGGCAGGAAAACCTACCAGGACCTTGTGGACCTTATGGAGGCTGAAGCAGAAAAATGCTCCGTCGCCCTCCGGGTCATTCAGTCCAACTCCGAAGGCGCCCTGATCGATGCCATTCAGCAGGCATATTTTGACGGTCTGTCCGGCATCATCTTCAATCCCGGCGGGTACACCCATACCTCCGTGGCCCTCCATGACGCCATCGCCTCCGTTCCCATTCCCACCGTGGAAGTGCACATGAGCAACATTCACGCCCGGGAAGCCTTCCGCCACACCTCCATGACAGCCCCTGCCTGCGCAGGACAGATTGCGGGCTTCGGCTTCTATGGCTATGTGCTGGCACTGCATGCCCTGCTTGAACAGAAAGGATGATCCCCATGAACCTGCTTTTTCCCGGCGGCCTTTCCAAAGCCCTGACACTGAGTTATGACGATGGCGTCGAACAGGACGCGGACCTGATTTCCATTCTGGACCGGCACGGAATCCGGGCCACCTTCAACCTGAACTCCGGCCTGTTTGCCCCGGAGGGCACTGTCTGGCCTCAGGGGCAGATCCACCGGCGCCTGACAGAGAAAGCCGCCCTTGCCCTCTACGGCGGAACAAAGCATGAGGTTGCCGTTCACTGCCTGACCCACGCTTCCCTTCCCGCCCTGCCCCCGTCCGGCATGGTCCGGGAAATCTATGAAGACAGACAGAACCTCGAGCGCATTTTCGGCACCCTGGTGCGGGGTTCTGCCTATCCCTACGGCGCCTTCAGCGACGCAGCCGCCGATACCCTGCGCATGTGCGGCATCTGCTATGCCCGGACCGTCATCTCCTCCCACCGCTTTGATCTGCCCCTGGACTGGCTCAGGCTCCCCGCCACCTGCCACCATGACGATCCGCAGCTTTTCGAGCTGTGCGACCGCTTTCTTGCAGGCAGGTCCATGGATGCGTCCTTCTTCTATCTCTGGGGCCATGCCTACGAGTTTGAGGAGCACGACAACTGGCACGTCATCCGCCGCTTCTGTGAAAAGATGGGCGGTCACAGCGATATCTGGTACTGCACCAACATTGAAGCATATGACTACATACAGTCCTACCGGAGCCTGGTGTTCTCATCCGACGGACACACCCTCTTCAATCCCTCCTTCCAGGATGTCTGGTTTTCCCACAACGGCCAGACCTTCTGCATTCCCTCCGGCCAGATCCTGAAGCTGTAACACCAAAACGGGACCCTGCCTGCCTTTGGGCGGAAGGTCCCGTTTTCTGTTTATTCTGTTTTCGTTTTCTTTTTCCCCGCGCGCCTTCTTTTTTCATCCCGCCGCCGGTCCATGGCTGCAAAGAGCCTGCGCAGACCTGCCGCAGCGGGCTTTTCCACCGCATAGGTCACCAGGATGGCAGCCAGAAGGGAAGAAAATGTCACCAGCAGCATATAGCGGAACTGCCAGGGCCTGTCCCCCTGCTGGTTTGGATATGCATACTCCGAAAAGGGGATCTGCCAGCGGCGCAGCTGCACGGCGATATTCTGGTGCAGCAGGTAAAAGTTCATGGAAATGCCCGAGAGAAAATGCATGACAGGATTGCCGAACACCCACCGTACGGGCCTGAGGCAGAAGGGGAGTGAAAGCAGCATGCCTGACATCGCTGCGGCCAGGGCAGGGCGGCGGATCATCTGACCGCTCTGGATGGCAGCCATATCCCCGCTGCGGGCCTGAGAACGGATCACCTGCAGAAGCAGCCATACGGAAAGGACAAAAACCGCTGTAGCGGCCAGTGCCAGCACCTTCTTCTGCCTGCCTGACATGGTCTTCATGGCCCTCTCAAGGCGCACATACCCGAACGCACAGGCCATGCCCAGGGCATACACATCCAGGAAGGACAGGGGCTGGTTTACCACCATGCCATATTCATGCATGGTATACACGCAGTAACCCCGGAAATACGCTGAAATGGCACACAGGGCGAAAAACACCGCCATGGGGTTCTTTTTCAGCATTCTGCCCAGAAAGGGCACCAGAAGGTACAGCTGCATTTCCACCGCGATGGTCCAGCTGGAACCTCCAAGCTGGGTACCCAGATAGGTCCTGACATCCCAGTTGGAGATACAGAATACATGCATCACCACGTCATACACAAGGGTGCCGGCATCTGCGTAAAGCCCGTAGGGGAGCGCCACCGCAAAGAGCATGAGGAAGGTGGTGAACAGGTAGCTTGGCATGATGCGCATGACCCTCCGCCGGAAAAAGTTCCGGGTATCCGGCACTTCAGCCTCCTCCAGGGCGGAGCGCACATAGGGAAGGAAAAGCAGGAAGGCGCTGAGCAGAATGGTGCCGTCCACCGCCATATACCCTGCCCGCAGAAGATAATCCAGGGAATAGGAGAAAATATAGGGGGTCAGCCAGCTCTGCTGCCAGAAATGGTACCAGGCAACAATCCCCACCATGACCACACGGAACCCGTCCAGTTCAGGGATCCGCCTTCGGGCTTCAGCCATGGACCTCTCCCCCGGTCCCCTCCAGGGCTGCACGCAGGCGCCGGATACCTTCTTCGATATACCTGCGCGGGCACCCGATATTCACCCGGAGGAAGCCGTCCCCCAGGCTCTTTGAGAAGAAGGTGCCGCCGGTGAAGACCACCCCGGCCTTTTCACACCGCTGCATCAGCTCCTCTGTGGAAAATCCGTATGCCCTCAGGTCAAGCCACCCGAGATAGGTGGCCTCTATGGGGGAAAGCACGGCCTTTTCCAGATACAGGGCCGTCACCCGCTTCAGCTCTTCCACATTCCCCTGAAGATATTCAACAAGCCCGTCCAGCCATGCATCCCCATGTTCATATGCCGCCCGGGTGGCCGTCAGGGCAAGGGTATTCCCGGAAACCACCCCATGCCTGTCCAGTGTCTTTAAGATCTTCTCACGCATGCCCGCATCCGGACAGAGGCAGGCAGACTGCTGCAGACCCGCCAGATTGAAGGTCTTGCTGGCCGCGCACAGGCTGACCACCCGCTCCGTCTGAAGGGACAGCATGGGCACGAACACCTGCGGCGCGTACACAAAGTCCGCATGGATCTCATCCGAAACCAGGATCACGCCATAGCGGCTGAGGATCTTCAGCAGCTCCTCCAGTTCTTCCTTCCTCCAGCAGCGGCCCACCGGATTATGGGGTGAGCAGAGCAGCATGAGCTTTGCGCCCTTTCTGCACTGTTCTTCCACCGCCTCATAGTCCATGCTGTAGTGCCCCTGACTGTCTCTGAGCAGGGGCGCATCCATTCTGGTGCGGAGCGTGGCGTCAATGGAGGCGCCGAAGGGACCGTAGACAGGGGACTGCAGAATAACCCCGTCCCCCTCCTCCGTCAGGGCCTCTATGGCCACCTTCATGCCGGTCACCACGCAGGGGAGCATGACCACGCTGTCATTTTCCAGCTGAAGGCCGTGCCTGCGCTTCCAGAAACCCGCAAGGGCCGCGCTGTCCTTTTCCCCTGCCTCCGTATAGCCGTAGGTGGGATGCTTAACCCTCTCAAGCAGTGCTTTCGTCACCGCCGGGGGACTTGGAAAATCCATATCCGCCACCCACATGGGCAGCACATCCCTGCCATGTTCCCGGCGGCACACGTCCCATTTGATGCAGTCACTGCCCTGCCGGTCAAGACCGGCATCAAAAAAAGCCTGATCAAATTTCGTATCCAACTGTATCATCTCTCACTTTCTCTCCCAGGCGCACAGCACCCAGAAACCGCCGGAGCGGTCCAGTTTTTCCACATGTTCAAACAAGTCCTGCAGAAACCGTATGCAGCTCTCCGCGCCCTGCTGCTTGCGGATGACAAGGTACAGTTTTCCGTCTTCCTTCAGGGCGCGGCAGGCACCCTCAAGCAGTTCATACACCTTCTGTTTGCCTGCCCGGATGGGCGGATTGGTGATGACGCTGTCATATGTTTCGCCCTCAAGCTGCGCAAACCCGTCGCTCTCAAGGCACCTGACCTGTACCCCGGCAGCTTCGGCATTGCGCCTGCAAAGACCCAGCGCCCGGAGGTTCACATCCACCATGGTCACGGATACATCCGGGTTTGCTTTCTTCACGGAAATCCCTATGGCACCCCAGCCGCAGCCCAGGTCCAGCACATCCCCGGTCATCTTCTCCGGCAGCGCCTCAAGCAGCAGCTCCGTGCCCTTATCCATCTCGCCCCTTGAAAACACCCCGGTATCCGTCTCAAAGGTCAGCTTCTCACCCCGGTAGACAAAACTGCACACCGAGATTCTGGATGCCGCCTCCGGCTCCCGGGTAAAATACATGTCAGGCACGGTCCGCCTCCATTCCCGCTGCCAGATGCAGCGCCGCGATTTCCTCATCTGTCAGCTCCCGGAATTCACCCGCTTTAAGGTTCTCATCCAGGCGCAGGGGGCCAAAGGCCAGACGGTCCAGCTGAAGAACCGTTTTGCCCACCTTTTCAAACATGCGCTTTACCTGGTGGAACCTGCCCTCATGAATCGTGACGATGCCCGTCAGGCTGTCTTCTATCACAAGTTCAGCCGGCCTGGTGACAAAATCCCCCAGGTCCATTCCCTCTTCAAAGCGCCTGACATCCTCCTGCGTAAGCATCAGGTCCACCTTTGCCCGGTACACCTTGTCCACATGGCGGGCAGGGGACAGAAGCCGGTGGTTCAGCTCCCCGTCGGTGGTAAACAGCAGCAGGCCCGTGGTATCCCTGTCCAGCCTTCCCACCGGCATGCAGCCGAGGGAAAGATACACTTCCGGAAGCAGGTCCATCACTGTCTTCTGTTTTCTGTCCCGGGCCGCTGTCAGCACGCCGCCGGGCTTATTCATCATCAGGCTCCGGTTCCGTCTCAGGTCCACCGGCATGCCCCGCACCAGGATTTCTGCCGTGTCATCCGTATGCGTCCCGGGGTCCCGGACCGTCTGACCGTCCACCTGTACCAGACCCTGCCTTATCAGCGCCTGCACCTCCCTGCGGGTGCCCAGCGCCAGTTCAGATAGCCGCCGGTCCAGTCTCATTCGTTCATCACCCGCACACAGGCTGCCGTCATAAGGCTCTTTAAAGGAATTAAGGGGAGAAGCAGCAGGACAAAAGAGCCCAGCACCACATACAGCCCCGCGTCAGGCGCCGGAATGGACAGGCCGCCGGCCAGCTGGTTGACCGCCTCCACCACCCTGAGAAGGTAGCCGATGACAGACCATCCGGAAACCAGCACAAAGGGCACCAGGGTCAGAAGGGATCTTGCAAAGCATCTCAGCACGGTCTTCCTGTGCCCCTTTATGCTTTTTTCCATGCCCAGGGCCCGGGCATGGCGGCTGCCTGAATGGAATCCCAGGCCAAAGCAGAAGGGGAGCAGGGTCAGGGCATAGAGCACCATGGCCAGCATCGCGCCCCGCACCAGATCGCCGCCGCCCAGGCTGCTCAGTGCCATGATCACCGAGATCACGTCCGTCTGGCCCACCACCGTGCTTCCGAAAATCACGCGGTAGAGCCATATGGTGGCTGCCAGGAACGGGGATGCCCACAGCATCAGGAAAAAGCCCTTCTTTATGCCCCGCCATACACTGCCTGCCCAGCCCTCCATACGCACCAGATTCCAGGAGAACAGGCTTCCGCCGGAGAGGGCGTCCTGCATGTTTTCCGCTGCCCGCTCCCGTGCAAAGGGAACCACCAGAAGAAACAGCGGCACCGTCAGCAGGGCCCAGGGCCTGAGGGAATCTGTCAGAAGAAACAGGGCAGGGGAGAGAACCATCAGGCGGATCACGGTTTCCAGCATCAGGAAATCCAGCACTTCGCCCGGTTTTTTTCTGTATACCGTCCGGGCCATGGATACGGCCCGTTTCACTGTGTCTTTACTGGTCATGTACTGTATCCTCCATAAACCTTTTCTTTACGCGGCATGCTCCGCCCCGGGATCCTCCCGGAACTTCCTTCTGGCAATCACCAGATAGCATATCATATGAATGGAAAACGTCAGGCCCCAGGAAACAGGATAGGAAATGTACAGGACCTGCAGCGTATGGAACTCCGGTACGGCAAAGATTGTCATGATCCAGATGATCCTGAACAGGCACGCCCCGCTCAGGGACACGATCATGGGGAGAACGGAATACCCGATTCCCCGGAGCTGACCCACCATGACATCCATCATGCCGCAGAGAAAATAGGTGGGCAGAATGATATGCATGCGCAGCACGCCAAAATCAATCACGTCAGGGTCCTGGTTATAAATGCCAAGGAAAAACCGGTCAAAGAACATAATGAACAGTCCCAGGGCAAGCCCTATGACCGTCACCGTGCCCAGGCAGTTCCAGAGGGTCTTTTTTACCCGGGGGATGTTCTTTGCGCCATAGTTCTGGCTTGCAAACGTCAGGTCCGCCTGATGGATGCTGTTCATGGCCGTATAGACAAACCCTTCCAGATTGCTGGCGGCTGCATTGCCAGCCATGGCCACGGACTGGAAGGAATTGACCGCGGACTGGATCAGCACATTGGAAATGGAGAACAGACTCCCCTGCAGTCCTGCGGGCAGGCCCACCTGGGCAATGCCTATGAGGGCTTTTTTCTTTATGCACAGTTTTCTCAGGTCCAGATGGATGGAGGTATGGGAACGGATCAGGCACATGAGCACCAGGACCATGCTGATGGCCTGGGAAAGCACCGTGGCAATGGCCACGCCTGCCACGTCCATCTTAAAGACGATGACCAGAATGAGATTGAAGACCACATTCACGGCTCCGGAAATGGTCAGATAATACAGCGGGCGCCGTGTATCGCCCACCGCCCGTAAAATGCCCGCACCGAAGTTGTACAGAAGGTTAAAGGGCATGCCCAGGAAATAAATCCGGACATACAGCGCTGCCAGGTCGATGACATCATCCGGGCTGTCCATCCAGTGCAGTATGGGCCGGGCCATGACAAAACCGAAAATGCCCACGGCAATACCGGAGATCAGGGCCACCAGGATCGAGGTGTGCACCACATCCTGCACCGCCTTATGATCCCCCGCCCCGTAGTACCTGGCCACCATGACGCTGGCACCCACGCTCAGGCCCATGAAGATATTCACGATCAGATTGATCAGGGAACCGGTGGAACCCACCGCAGCCAGGGATGCCGCTCCGGCAAAGCGCCCCACCACCACAATATCCGCGGCATTATAGAGGAGCTGCAGAATGCCTGTGAGAATCAGGGGACCGGAGAAGATCAGGATTTCCGGCAGCAGGGGACCCTTCGTCATGTCCATCTCATAGCGCCTGGAACGGGACTTCTGTAACGGTGCCTTATGGAATGATAATTTCATATACGAATCCAACTTTCTCCTTGGTCACACAGTCAGTCACTTTTCCTTCTGCGTCAGTTCGATGGAGGAGATAACCGGCGCATTCATGAACCGGAATGGCATATACGGATAGATCCGGCTTGACCCGATGCCCGGGGAAATATACTGGCATATCTGCCCCACATAGTTTTTTCCCTTAATCAGGCTGTCATCCGGAAACCAGCCGAAGGACGGCACATACACTGCGCCAACCCCGGGAATGCGCCACTGTCCTGCGCAGTAATGTCCCGCCAGAATCAGGGACACCTGCCTGAGGGAGAAGATATCCGTCCGGGAAGTCCAGCTCACCAGTGTCTCCGACAGACTGCCGCTGAAGGGCACATGGGCAACTGCCACCTGAATATCATCCGCCCGCATCTGCGCAATCTTTTCCCGGATGCTGCGCACCCGGGAAAGCTGGTACTCGGCCACGCGTCTCTGGGCTGCCTGGTCCGGTGAAAGATCCCCTCCCGACAGCCGGTTGAGAACACCCTGCCAGGTAATCTCTGTGCTCTCAGGATTCATGGTATAGATTTCTTCAGGAACAAACCAGATTCTGGCTTCATCTTTCCTGCCCCTTGTCATGAGATAGGGCTCATCCAGAAGCGTGACGCCCTCCTCCTCAAGTCTTTCCACCCAGTCTGCCCGGGCCGTCATGCCGCTGTGGGCATAGCTGTCCAGATACTCCGGGTCCTCATCCCCCGGGATCAGAAGGCGCGGAATGCCGTCGGGCAGAGCCTGGAGCAGTTCCAGAAAGCCGTCCAGCTCCCCGCCCGGCCCCAGCATATCACCGGTCATGACCACACAGGAATAGATCCGGGAACCCAGCGCCTTGCGCACTGCGCTGCCCATGCCTCTGCGGCCGTGCAGGTCGCTGATATGCAGAATGGAAAAGTTTTCCATCTCCTCGGGAAGATTGGGCACTGTCACGGGCACGCGCTCATAGATCAGGCTGTAGCTGAAAACCGCATTGGCAACGGTTCCCATCAGGGCGACTGCCAGAATGAAAATCAGCAGATTTCTGAAAAAATGATTTGGTTTCCTGTTATATTCTGTCGCAAAAATATACGTTTCTCTTGCCATATTACACCTCCCGGAGGGAAGATCCGTTTCATTATATTTTTTCCCCTCCATGTTTGCAAGATGAAAGAAAAGGCGCTGCAGGGCACGCAGAATCCGTGATCATCACGTGCATTTGAGCCCTGTATGCATAACGGTTTTCCCTCTCCGGTCTGTTCCCGGAGGCGGCCGGATGGGAAACGGGGGCAGATTTCCATACCGCCCGGCGCCGGAGGGCGTATTGCACTGCTTGACTTTTCCCCAGTAGATGATATACTCACCTCGCACTGTGAAAGGGAACGCTGTTTCAGGGTCTTTCAAGAGAGCTGCGGGAAGGTGCAACGCAGCAGACCGGTTTCAGCCGCTCGCCCCGGAGTGTTCCGGCTTTGCCGGCGGGTGCATCCCGTTATCATGCATAGAGGGGCCTGCTGCGGCAGGCAAGCAGAGTGGTACCGCGAAACCGACGTTTCGTCTTTGCAAAGGCAAGGATGAAGCGGATTTTTTATTTCAGGGAAACAGCCAAAGGAAAAAAGCCACAGGAAAACAAGAAACATTGCACAGCATGGAGGAAGCTTATGAAAGTCGCACCCTATGATCCTTCCGTGATCGAGCCCAAATGGCAGGAAATCTGGGACATGACCCACGCTTTTGAAGCCAGCAGCGATCACAGCAAGCCCAAGTTCTATGGCCTCATCGAGTTCCCCTATCCCTCCGGACAGGGACTGCACGTGGGCCATCCCCGCTCCAACACGGCCATGGACATCATTGCCAGGAAGCGCCGCATGGAGGGGTATAATGTCCTCTTTCCCATCGGCTGGGATGCTTTCGGCCTGCCCACGGAAAACTACGCCATCAAGAACAAGGTTCATCCTGCCTCTGTCACGCAGAAGAACATTGACCACTTCCGCGCCCAGCTGAAGATGATCGGGTTTTCCTTTGACTACAGCCGTGAAGTGAACACCACCGATCCGGCCTATGTAAAGTGGACACAGTGGATCTTCCTCCAGCTCTTCAAACACGGTCTGGCCTACAAGGCGGAAATGCCCATCAACTGGTGTCCCTCCTGCAAATGCGGCCTGGCCAACGAAGAAGTGGTGGGCGGCTGCTGCGAGCGCTGCGGAACCCCCGTCATCCGCCGTGTCAAAACCCAGTGGATGCTGAAGATCACCGCCTATGCCCAGAAGCTCCTGGACGGACTTGATACGGTGGACTTCATTGACCGGGTCAAGGTGCAGCAGCGCAACTGGATCGGCCGGTCCACCGGTGCCGAAGTGGATTTCAGACTCAACATTTCAGACGAAACCATCCGGGTCTTTACCACCCGTCCCGACACCCTCTACGGCGCCACCTACATGGTGCTCTCTCCCGAGCATCCCCTGATCGACAGGCTGAAGGATCAGATCACGAACTTTGACGCCTGCATGAAGTACAGGGAGGAAGCCGCCCGCAAGAGCGACTTTGAACGCGCGGAACTGCAGAAGGAAAAAACCGGCGTTCAGATCGAAGGCGTACGGGCCATCAACCCTGTCAACGGCAAGGAAATCCCCATCTGGCTCAGTGACTATGTCCTCATGAGCTACGGCACAGGCGCCATCATGGCAGTGCCTGCCCACGACACCCGTGACTGGGAGTTCGCCCGCAAGTTCCAGCTGCCCGTCATCGAAGTTGTGGCCGGTGGCGATATTGAAAAGGAAGCCTACACGGACATTCAGGACGGTGTCATGGTCAACAGCGGCTTCCTTGACGGCATGAAGGTCGCCGATGCCAAGAAGGCCATCATCCAGAAGCTGACGGAGATGGGCGTAGGCCATGAAAAGGTGAACTTCAAGCTCAGGGACTGGGTATTCAGCCGTCAGCGCTACTGGGGCGAGCCCATCCCGATCATCCACTGCGACAAGTGCGGCATGGTCCCCGTACCCGAAGACCAGCTGCCTGTCGTCCTGCCCAATGTGGAAAACTATGAGCCCACAGATTCCGGCGAATCCCCCCTGTCCACCATGACGGACTGGGTCAATGTCACCTGCCCCTGCTGCGGCGGACCCGCAAAGCGGGAAACGGACACCATGCCCCAGTGGGCCGGATCTTCCTGGTATTTCCTCCGCTACTGCGATCCGCACAACGACCAGGCCTTCGCTTCCCAGGAAGCACTGGATTACTGGATGCCCGTGGACTGGTACAACGGCGGTATGGAGCACACCACACTGCATCTGCTCTATTCCCGCTTCTGGCATCTGTTCCTCCACGACATCGGTTTTGTCAAAGCGCCCGAACCCTATCAGAAGCGCACCAGCCACGGCATGATCCTGGGAGAAAACGGGGAAAAGATGTCCAAGTCCCGCGGCAACGTCATCAATCCCGACGATGTCATCAAAGAAATCGGTGCGGACGCCTTCCGTCTCTACGAAATGTTCATGGGTGCCTTTGACCAGGCCATTCCGTGGTCCACCAACGGTGCAAAGGGCTGCCGCAAGTTCCTTGACCGCGTATGGCGTCTGCAGGAGATCATGACGGAAAAAAAGGGCTACTCCCCTGAGCTGAACAGCATGATCCATGAGACCATCAAGAAGGTCTCGGAAGACTATGAGAAGATGAAGTACAACACGGCCATCGCCGCCATGATGACCCTGGTCAATGAAATGTACGCAAAGGGCTCTGTGACAAAGGACGAACTGGAAGCCCTGCTCCTGATTCTCTCTCCCGTCGCTCCGCATATCTGCGAGGAAATCTGGCAGAACCTGGGACATGATCAGCCCATCCATCATCAGAAATGGCCCGCCTGGGACGAGGAAGCCCTGAAAAAGCAGGAAGTGGAAATTGCCATTCAGATCAACGGCAAAGTCAAGGGACGCATCATGATACCTGCGGATCTCACCCGGGAAAGCGCGGAAAAGGAACTGCCTGACAATGCGGATGTGCAGCGCCTGGTAAACGGCCGGACCATTGCCAAGATCATCTTTGTTCCCGGACGTCTTCTGAACATTGTCTGCCGTTAAGGGATGGGAACGGTTTTCCGTCCTGATACGTTTCTTTCATGCAGACCGGTGCAGAAAGAGGTGACTGACACATGCAGCGGCAGATATGCTGTCTTCTGATTTTACTCTGTCTGCTGATCTCCTTTCCCGTCCGGGCGGATGATGTGTTTTCTGTCACACCCGCCTCCATGGATCAGGCGGAAACGGACCGGGACTATATCCGTATTTCCTGTCCGGCAGAGGGAAGCCTGTGTCTGACCATTACCAATGACAATGGTCAGACCGTATATCAGCGGTTTTACACGGACTGTGATGAAACTTTTCAGAGCGAGGATATTTATCTGCGCCTGGAGAATGAAAAAACAGACTATACGGTTACCGTGGACAGCGGGAAAGACTCCTATGTCTGTCACGTGATCCGCAAGCCGGCCAGGCTTGAAAACAGCAAAGCCTGTTCCTCAGGTCTCAGCCTGAAAACGGTCACCGGGAAAAAAACCTGGCTCTCCGTAACGGTGCTGGATGTGAGTGAACTGAAAAAGGAAAGCGAAACCTACCCCATTTACGCCAGCCAGGCCTATACGCTGGGTTCTGTCACTTTCTCCCTCAATCAGGGTGAACTCACGGCGTCCCTGTCCCTTCCGGAAGACTGTGCATGTGAGCTTGTCAGCAGCAGCATGGATGTCGCCCTGACGGCTGTGGATGCCCAGAATCTTGGCACAAAAACCTTCCACGGCCTGCATACCACCGCCGGTACACCCGTCAGCGTGGGGGATGCAGACTACGTATGCGTCCTGCTCCAGCTCCGGGTCTCCTATAACCCGGACGGGCTTCCCGAAGGCTCTGCCGGCAACAGCCAGGAGCAGAAAACACGGTGGGAGAACATGCAGCAGGACACTAGAAATGACAGTAACGGCTGAAAAAACGGTTATATTTCTGTACGCTTTCACAAAAAATGTCTAATCTGGTTATTTTTCGGTTTTTATTCATTGACATTGACGGATATGGTCTATATACTGCCCATATCCGTCAATGTTTTTTGTAAGGGAGGCTGCTTGATGGATAGTTATCTTTTTAAAGGTCTTGAGGCCGCGCCTGATACCCTGATTGTGGAAGGCAGACATAAACCAGGAAGCCTGACGGTGGCCAGTGGTGTCTGGATTTCAGATGCAGGCAGCGCGCTCCTGGAAAATGGCCGCCACTTGCTTGTCCCCCATGAACAGTTCGTGTGGCTGTGTATTGAAAGCGGAACAGCTGTTCTCCAGTGGAACAACGTTACCCTGAATCTCAGCGAAGCTGATACATGCATTATCCCTGCAGGGGCTGCCACGGCCAGTCTGACTGTGGAAACCCAGGCCGTCTGTCTCTGGATGGCCTTTGAGGGTCCCCTTGCTTCCATTGTTGTACGTAAAATGGGCGCACTCCTCCACGTCCCTCTCAAGCAGAAGGCACTGCCCAGCCAGACATATCTGGCCAAGCAGATCGTTCAGGTTGTGGTGCGTCATTCCAATACCGGCAATGCTACCTATCAGCTGCAGCACCTGCTCTACGGCATGCTGGCCAGCCAGTGGGGACAGCCCGTGGCCATGGATGCCATGCTCTCTCATGAAATCGCCAAAGTCGTAGACACCCTGAGGGCAGACCAGTACCGGAACAATTATTCCCTTGCTGACATGGCGGCTATTTCCCGGGTTCCCATGGAAACATTCCGCAAACGCTTTGTCAGTGAGGTCGGCATGCCGCCCCTCAGTTATGTCCTGCACTGCAAAATGGAACGTGCCAAGGAACTGCTGCGGGACCAGAACTATTCCGTACGGGATGCCGGTGCAGAAGTCGGCATGCGGGATCCGTATCATTTTTCCAAACAGTTCAAGAACATTGTCGGTATTTCACCTTCTGTATTCGTCAAACAGGCAGCGGATCCCAACCGTCCCAAAAAGCCGCGTAAACGGAAAAGAAAAGATGCGGCGGCGGAAGAGAACGCAGCTACATAAACTGCTTCAAACAAAAAACCTGACGCACGCGTCAGGTTTTTTTAAAGCAATCGGGGATGGCTCATGCGCCATCCCCGCTGATGAGCTGCAGCTCCGGTC